>NZ_JACBXA010000088.1 GCF_013870515.1 Streptomyces albidus (ex Kaewkla and Franco 2022)
CCGTCGCAGACGCGCCCGCATACCCGCGGCGTTACCCCGGTGGTGCCAGGTGACGACGAGCGGCACCCGGTGCCGCCGGCCCGAGACGGTGAGCGCGGTGAGGGCGAGCAGCCCCGCGCGTACTCCGTGGGCGTGTACGAGGTCGGCGTCCGAACAGAGGCGCCGGAGCGCTGCGACGGCCTCCGGCTCGGCACCTGCCGGCGCGGGCGCGAAGTGCGCCCCGACTCCCGTGAAGCCATAGGTGGCCTCCGCGCTGGGAGGCGCGCACACGGTCACCCTCAGTCCGCGAGCCACGAGCCCCTCCGCGAGCGAGCGCACGTGAGCTCCTGTGCCCGCACTCGCGCCGTCCACCACCTGGACGGCGTGCGGCGGCGCCTGGCCGACGGACGGCGGGGGCGGAGTGGGGGGACGGCTCACAACGGGTCGGACTCCAAAACAGCGGCGGCGGACGGTACGGGCTTGCGGGAACGCGCCACGGCACGGGCGCACATGCCCGTACAGCGGGGCCGGGACCAGCATGCCAGGCGACGGCGGCGGCCGCGCACCACACGTGAGTCACCGGTGCGGCACATCGCGCCCGTACGGTACAGGTATCACTCACTCGGATGACTCGCCGGTCACGGCCGACCGGGCTCAAGCACCCGTGCGAGCGGCCTCCAGCAGTTCCTCCGCGTGCGCACGCGCCAGCTGCGAGTCCTCCTGGCCTGCGAGCATCCGCGACAACTCCCGCACCCTGTCCTCGCCTTCCATCGCCTGGACCCCGCTGTGTGTGACGGATCCGTCATCGGTCTTCTCCACGACGAGGTGCCGGTCGGCGAACGCGGCGACCTGCGGGAGGTGGGTGACGACGACCACCTGTGCGGATTTGGCCAGCCGCGCCAGGCGGCGCCCGACCTCGACGGCCGCCTTGCCTCCGACGCCCGCGTCCACCTCGTCGAAGAGGTAGGTCGGTACGGGGTCGGAGCCCGCGAAGACGACCTCGACGGCGAGCATGACCCGGGAGAGCTCACCCCCGGAGGCGCCCTTGGCGATGGGCCGCGCCTGGGCGCCGGGGTGCGGTGCGAGCAGCAGCTCGACCTCGTCGGTGCCGTGCGGCCCGAAGGCGACGCTGTGCCCGTCCAGTTGGAGCCCCGAGGCCTCGTCGGCCGCGTCGGTGCGCCTGAGGGCGAAGGTGACGCGGGCGTGCGGCATGGCCAGTTCGGACAGCTCCTCGGTGACGGCGTCCGCGAAGCGCTTGGCCGCATCCGTGCGGGCGTCCGTCAACTGCTGTGCCAGCACGGTCAGTTCGGAGAGCAGGGTGTCCCGCTCGGCCGTCAGTTCGCCGATCCGCTCGTCGTCGCCCTCGAGTTCCGCGAGCCGGGCGGCGCTCTCCTCGGACCAGCTGAGGACGGCGGAGATGTCCTCGCCGTACTTGCGCGTCAGCTGGGTCAGTGCCGCCCGCCTCTCCTCGACGGCGGCGAGCCGCAGCGGGTCGGCGTCGAGATTGTCGGCGTAACCGGCCAACTCCCCTGCCACGTCGCCCATCAGGATGGACACCTCGCCCAGCCGGTCGGCGAGCGCGGCGAGCGCCGGGTCGTGCGCCCGTACGGCCTCCAGGGCCCGGTGCGCGGCCGAGACGAGCGCGGAGGCGTCCACGCCCTCCGGGTCGGCGGGGTCGCCTGCGAGCGCGCCGTGTGCGGTGGTGGCGGCCGAAGCGAGAGCTTCTGCATGGCCGAGCCGCTCGGCTTCGGCGGAGAGTTCGGTGTCCTCTCCTGCCTGCGGCTCGGCTGCGGCGATCTCCTCCAGGCCGAAGCGCAGCATGTCCGCTTCCTGCGCGCGTTCACGTGCCAGGGTGGTGATCTCGTCCAGCTCGCGGGTGATGCCGCGCAGCCGCTGATAGGCCGTGGTCCAGGCGCCGAGCGGCGCGGAGACGGCCTCGCCGGCGAAGCGGTCGAGTGCCTGCCGCTGCCTCGCGGGTCTCAACAGCCCCTGCTGGTCGGTCTGTCCGTGCACGGCCACGAGGTCGTCGCTGAGCTCCGCCAGCAGCCCCACGGGCACGGACCGGCCGCCGACATGGGCTCGGGAACGGCCCTCGGCGGAGACGGTGCGGCTGACGAGCAGCTCCCCGTTCTCGATTTCGGCGCCCGCCTCGCCCGCACGGATCGCCGCCGGTGCGTCCGGCGGCACGACTATCCGCCCCTCCACCACCGCGGACTTGGCGCCCACACGTACCAGCGCGGCGTCGGCGCGCCCGCCGAGCAGCAGCCCGAGGCTGGTGACGACCATGGTCTTGCCCGCTCCGGTCTCACCGGTCACCGCGGTGAAGCCGGGGGACAGCTCGACGACGGCGTCTTCGATCACGCCCAGGGACCGGATCCGCATCTCCTCCAACACGGGTACGACCATACGCAGTCCGCGGAGGTACCCCCACCCCTGGTCCGGGTGGCCGCGGCTTCGCAGGAGCGCACAGGCGTACTCGCAAGCGTGTCCGAGGGACGGTTCTGCCGGCTTTTCCGGTCACCGCTCAGTGCGGCGCACCACGCCAACCGGCCACCGGCAGCGCGAACTTGGCGACGAGTCTGTCCGTGAACGAGGCGTGGTGCAGCCGGGCCAGACGTACGGGCACGGAGCCGCGGCGCACCTCCACACGCGCACCGGCGGGGAGTTCCACGCTGCGCCTGCCGTCGCACCACATCACGCCGTGGGGCGTCTGGGGCTGCACCTCGACCGCGAGCACCGAGTCGGGCGCGGTCACCAGCGGCTTCGCGAAGAGCGCGTGCGCGCTGATCGGCACCATCAACAGCGCCTCCACCTCGGGCCACACGACGGGACCGCCGGCCGAGAACGCGTAGGCCGTCGAACCGGTGGGCGTCGCGCACACGACGCCGTCGCCGCCGAATCGGGAGACGGGCCGGTTGTCCACCTCCGTGACGACCTCCAGCATCCGCTCGCGTGACGCCTTCTCCACCGACGCCTCGTTGATGGCCCAGTCGCGGTGCACGACGCGCCCGTCGTTGCGTACGAGCACGTCCAGCGTCATGCGCTCCTCGACCTCGTAACCCCGGGTCACCACCCGGTGGACGACCTTGTCCAGGTCGTCGCGCTCGGCCTCGGCCAGAAAGCCGACCCGTCCGAGGTTGACGCCGAGCATCGGCACACCCGAGGCACGCGCGAACTCCGCTCCGCGCAGCAGCGTTCCGTCGCCGCCCAGCACCACGATCAGCTCGCAGCCCTCGACCGCGTCCGCGGTGGAGGGCACCTTGTGCACCTGCTCGGGCAGCGGCAGATCCGTGGCCTCCTCCTCGAGGACGCGCACGCCGATCTCCTTGCGCAGCAGCCCCTGCACGACGAGTTCGGCGCTTCGTACGGCGGCGGGGCGGCCTGTGTGGGCGAGCAGGAAGACGGTACGGGCGTCACTGGGTGTCGTCATTTCGGGCCTTCCGCCACAGCTTGCTCGACATCGGCCGGGTCGATCTCGGGAGCACCGGCGCGCAGCCACAGAAAGTACTCGACATTGCCGGACGGGCCCGGCAGGGGACTCGCCGTCACACCGAGCGCGCCCAGTCCGAGCGCGGCCGCCTGCCCGGCGACCGTACGGACTGCTCCGGCGCGCAGTTCGGCACTGCGTACGACACCGCCGCTGCCGAGCCGTTCCCTGCCGACCTCGAACTGCGGCTTCACCATGAGGACGAGGTCCGCGTCGGTGGCGGCGCAGCGCACGAGGGCGGGGAGGACGAGGCCGAGAGGGATGAAGGACAGGTCGCCGACGACGATGTCGACCGGCTTGCCGTCGAGGTCGTCGAGCGTCAACTCACGTACGTTCTTACGGTCCTTGACGGTGACGCGGTCGTCGCTTTGCAGCGACCACGCGAGTTGGCCGTAGCCGACGTCGACGGCGACGGCCTCCGCCGCCCCGGCGCGCAGCAGCACATCGGTGAACCCGCCCGTCGACGCCCCCGCGTCCAGGGCGCGGCGCCCCTCGATGCGCAGCCCGCGCGGCACGAACGCCGCGAGCGCACCGGCGAGTTTGTGCCCGCCACGTGAGACGTACTCCGGGTCGGCGTCGTCCGGGCGGACCACGACGGCAGCGCTCGTCTCGACCTGGGTGGCGGACTTCGCGGCGGTGTTCCCGCCGACGGTCACCCGTCCCGCGGCGATGAGTTGACTGGCGTGCTCGCGCGAACGGGCCAGCTTGCGGCGCACCAGCTCCGCGTCGAGTCGGCGTCGGGGCACGGGTCAGCTCCGGGGGTACGGACGTCCCGGCACACCACGGCCGGGGACCGGACCGGGGGCGTGGCCCGGGCCAGGACCGGGGGCGTTCCGGTCGAGGGCGGTCAGCGTGTCACGCAGCCCACGGTGCACGTCCTCGTACACCTCGAGATGGCCGGAGACGGCGAGATGGTCCGCGTCCTCCAGCCGCCTCAACTGTGCGTCGACCGGCTCGTGTCCCGTCGGTTCCACGTGCAGACCGAGCGGCCGCGGCCCGTCGCCGTCCTCCGAGTCGTACTCCTCCGAGTCGTACTCGTCCGGCTCCCCCGTCTTCGGCGCCTCCGCTGCCGGGTCGCCGGCGGCGTCGGCATCAGGCGCGCTCTGTTCTGCAGCGCCCAACGGGCCCGTTTCGCGGGACATACCGGGAGGTGCCGGCTCCTCAGGGCTGAAGGAATCCGGGGCGTCGGGGGCGGGGAACTCCGCGGATCCGGGGAATTCAGCGGGGGCTGCGTCTTCCCCGTACTGCTGTGCCGGCACTCGGCCAGGCATCGGCTCGCTCATACCCCCGACGCTACCGCTTTTGACCTGCGTCCCGGCCCCCGGCCGTATCTGCGGGGCTCATTCCCTCCCGGCCGCTCGCGTCCGCTCACGCGCTGCCGGCACCACCAGGGGCGTGCCCGACTCCGGGTCCTCGATCACACGGCACGGCATGCCGAAGACGTCCTCCACGAGCTGCGCGGTCACGATGTCGCCCGGCGCGCCCTCCGCCACCACGCTTCCCTCGCGCATCGCGATCAGATGTGTGGCGTAGCGCGCCGCGTGGTTGAGGTCGTGCAGCACCGCGACGAGAGTGCGGCCCTGCTCCTCGTGCAGCGAGGCGCACAGGTCCAGCACCTCGATCTGGTGGGCGATGTCGAGGTACGTCGTCGGCTCGTCCAGGAGCAGCAGCGGCGTCTGCTGCGCGAGGGCCATCGCGATCCACACGCGCTGGCGCTGACCACCGGAGAGTTCGTCCACGAAGCGGTCCGCGAGGTCTTCGACGCCCGTCGCGGCCATCGACGCCTGTACGACCTGCTCGTCCTCCTTCGACCACTGCCTCAGCAGTCCCTGGTGCGGGTAGCGGCCGCGGGCCACCAGGTCGGCGACGGTTATGCCGTCCGGCGCGATCGACGACTGCGGCAGCAGCCCGAGCGTCCGGGCCAGCTTCTTCGCCGGCAGGCCGCTGATGTCCGCGCCGTCCAGCATGACCGACCCCGCCGCCGGCTTGAGCATCCGCGACAGCGCGCGCAGCAGCGTCGACTTGCCGCAGGCGTTGGGGCCGACGACCACCGTGAAGGAGTTGTCCGGCACGGCGATGCTCAGGCCCTCGGTGATGGTCCGCTGGTCGTAGGCGAGGGTGAGCTTCTCCCCGGCGAGCCGGTTGGCCCCGGGAGCACCACCGTGCGTGGCCGGTGGCCGAGCCCGCGGGATCTCCGTGCTCTCCGGCTGCGTGGTCTGCTCCTTGGTCTGCTGCGTCGTCACAGTCGTCCTCGCGCTCGTCGTCGCACTCGTGCTCGCGTCAGCACTCGTCCTCGCACCGGTCCTCCCGCCCATGCGGGTCCTCTCGCTCATATGCGTCCCGCCCTGCGCTCTGTCGCCAGGAGCCACACCAGGTAGCCGCCTCCCAGGACGCCCGTGACCACTCCCACCGGCAACTCGTGCCCGCCGAAGGCCCGTTGGGCCGCCAGATCCGCGGCGACCATGAGTGCCGCTCCCATGCACAGGGAGGGCAGCAGGTTGGGGCCGGGCGATTTCGTCAGCCGCCGCGCCAACTGCGGTGCCGTCAGGGCCACGAAGGCCACCGGACCCGCCGCCGCAGCGGCGAGGGAGACCAGCAGCACGGCAGACCCCAGGAGGACGAGGCGCACGTGCTCCACCCGTACTCCGAGTGCGTAAGCGGCGTCGTCACCCATCTCCATCATGCGCAACCCGCGCGCGCACCCCAGCATCACGACGGGCACGAGCACCGCCATCGCGCCCAGCAGTGGCAACACGTCGTCCCAGCCACGGCCGTTGAGGCTGCCGGTCAGCCACAGCACGGCGCGTCCGGCCTCCGTGATCTGCGCCCGTGTGAGCAGGTAGCCGTTGACTCCCGTGAGGATCGCCGCGACACCGATGCCGACCAGCACCAGCCGGTAGCCGTGCACGCCGCGGCGCCAGGCGAGCCCGTACACCAGGAAGCCGGTGAGGATCCCTCCGAGCAGGGCGCCGCCGGCGAGAGCGGTGCTGCCGCCGCCGACGATGACGATGGCGGTCAGCGCTCCGGTCGCGGCGCCGTGCGTGAAGCCGAGGACGTCGGGGCTGCCGAGCGGATTGCGCACCACCGCCTGGAAGATCGCGCCGCCCAGCGCCAGCGCGGCGCCCGAGACGAGGGCGGTCACGGCACGGGGCAGCCGCAGTTCACCCACGATGAAGGCGTCGGCGGGGACGCCCTGGCCGACGAGCGTACGCAGCACGTCCGCGGGCGACATCGGGTACTCGCCGCTTCCTATCGCGAGGACGGCGAGGACGAGAGCCACCAGTACACAAGCCGCGCCCGCGATCAGCGCGCGCGGCCGGAACGCGACGGAGCGGCCGCCCGCGGTTCGTATGACGCTCATGCCTGCGCCACCCTTCGACGCCGCACGAAGTAGAGGAAGAAGGGCCCGCCCAGCACGGCCGTCACGATGCCGACCTGCAGTTCCGCGGGACGCCCGAGCACCCTCCCCAGCACGTCCGCGCCCAGCATCGGCACCGGCGCCAGCAGCGCGCAGTACGGGAGCATCCAGCGCAGGTCGGGCCCCGTCAGGGAACGCACCATGTGCGGCACCATCAGTCCGACGAAGACGATGGGGCCGCAGGCGGCGGTCGCCGCCCCGCACAGGAGCGTCACGGCCACGATGGCCGCGGTACGGGTGACTTCGGGACGGGAGCCCAGCGCACGGGCGGCGTCGTCGCCGAGCGCCAGCGCGTTGAGCGGCCGCGCGAGGGCGAGGGCGATCAGGACACCGGCGATCACGAACGGCAGGGCCTTGAGGTTGGTGTCCTCCTGCGCCCTCGCCAGTGACCCGACCGTCCAGAAGCGCATCCGGTCCAGCGACGCGGTGTCCATCAACTGGACCGCGTTCACGTACGAGATGAGCGCCGCGTTCAGGGCCGTACCGGCGAGCGCGAGCCGGGCGGGGGTCGCGCCGCGACCGCCGCCCACCGCGTAGACGGCCACCGAGACGGCGGCGGCGCCGAGGAAGGCGAAGCTGATGTAGCCCGTGTAGCCGGTCACGCCGAAGAAGGAGATCGCGGAGACGACGGCTGCGGCGGCGCCCGCGTTGATGCCCAACAGGCCTGGATCCGCAAGCGGATTGCGGGTCAGGGCCTGCATCACGCCGCCCGCGAGTCCGAGAGCGGCACCGGCGAAGAGCCCCAGGACGGTGCGCGGCAGCCGCATCTCGTGCACCACCGTGTACGAGGGCGAGCCCGGCTCCGTCAGCCCGCGCATGACCTCGCCGGTCGAGAGCTGCTTGGCCCCGACGGCGAGGCTGAGGACGAGGACGAGGAGCAACAGGCCTGCGGCACCGAGCAGTCCGAGGGTGCGCAGCGCGAAACGGCCTCGGCCCCCGCCTCCGCCCACGGCCTCCGGAGCGGCCCCTCCGGAGGGCCCCGTCCACCCCGTCTCCGGGGGGCGCTGCGGCGGTGCGGGCCGCTGAGCGGCCGAACCCCCTTGTGTCTGGCGGGACTTGATGAGAGTCACGTACCGGCTCCGGTCGGAGGCCCGGGGTGAACGCCCCCGGACCACTGGACAACAACGACTTTGGTTAGGTTAACCTAACTCGACATGCCGGCCCACAGCCGACCCGTACGACATTGAGAAGAGAAGGCTCTGTGATGCCCAACTTGTCCGCGCACCCCAGTCTCTCCCGCCGAGGCCTGCTGGCCGCCGGCGGCGCCGCCGGCCTCGGCACGCTGCTCGCCGCCTGCGGGAGCGAAGGCGGCTCGGGCTCCGGTTCGGGCAAGGGCGGCGCCTGGTCCTTCACCGACGACCGGAAGAAGAAGATCAAGCTCGACGCGTCACCGGAGCGCATCGTCGCCTACGTCGGCACCGCCGCGGCGCTGCACGACTTCGGTGCCGGTGACCGGATCGTCGGCGTCTTCGGTCCGACGAAGAAGAAGAACGGCGAACCGGACGTGCTGGCCGGCGACCTGAACGTGAAGAAGCTCGAGATCATCGGCAACGCCTACGGCGAGTTCGACATCGAGAAGTACGCCAAGGTCCGTCCCGAGCTGCTGGTCACCAACATGTACGTCCAGGATGCTCTTTGGTACGTGCCGGACGAGAGCAAGGCGAAGATCCTCAAGCTGGCGCCGTCCCTGGCCCTCAAGACCGCCGAGACCTCCATGCTGGACAGCATCCAGCGCTTCGCGAAGCTCGCCGAGTCCCTCGGTGCGGACCTGAAGGCGAAGCCGGTCACCGACGCCAAGGCCCGGTTCGAGAAGGCGGCCGAGAGGCTTCGCAAGGCAGCCAAGTCGGGCGGCGGCCTGAAGGTGATGGCGGCCTCGGGCTCGCCGGACCTCCTCTACGTCTCCGACCCCTCCGCCAACGCCGACCTGCGCTACTTCAAGGAGCTCGGCGTCGACATCGTCGTACCGAAGAAGATCAGCAAGCAGGGCTTCTTCGAGGAGCTGAGCTGGGAGAACGCCGACAAGTACAAGGCCGACGTGATCATGCTCGACAACCGTACGCAGGCGCTCCAGCCGAGCGCCCTGAAGTCCAAGCCGACCTGGTCGGACCTGCCCGCGGTCAAGAAGGACCAGGTCACCACCTGGGACGCCGAGCCGCGCTTCTCCTACGCCGGCGCGGCCCCGCTCCTGGAGCAGCTCGCCAAGGCCCTCGAGGACGGCAAGAAGGTCGCCTGAGCCGCACCACCCGGCAAGACCTGACGCGGGCGGACCGTCACGCCGCCCGCGTCAGCCGGGCACCGGCACCTCGCCGGCGCCACACCACTGAACGCACCACCTGCCGCAGCATCCAGGCCGTACCGCCTGCCGGCACGGCCGACCCGGGAGGAGAGCCCGCCATGAGCACCGCAGCCCCCGAAGCCCCCGCCCTGACAGCCCCGTTCGAGTTCTTCGACGTCCACGTCGTACGGACGCGGCGCCTGGGCCCGACGATGCTCCGCATCACCTTCGGCGGCGACGCGTTGAGGGGATTCGCCTCGGGCGGACGTGATCAGCGCTTCAAACTCTTCCTTCCGCACCCCGGCCAGGACGCACCCCTCGTTCCGGTCGACGCAGGCGACGCCTGGTTCACCATGTGGCGGGCCATGGACCCGGACGTTCGCGGCATCATGCGCTCCTACACGGTGCGGGAGCAGCGCCGTCACCCGCGCGAGGAGCTGGACATCGACTTCGCCCTGCACGGCGTCGGCGACCCGGCCGAAGCCGCGACAGCGGGCTTCGTGGCGGCCGGTCCTGCGTCCCGCTGGGCCGCGACCGCGAAGCCCGGCGACCGCGTCACCATCCTGGGCCCCGTCGTCGACGACAACGGCGGTGTCGACTTCAGGCCGCCGGCCGGCACCGACTGGACGCTGATCAGCGGTGACGAGACCGCCCTTCCCGCCATCGCCGGCATCCTCGAGTGGCTGCCGCCGGGCACTCCCGCCAAGGTCTGGATCGAGGTGCCGCACGCCGACGACATCCAGGACCTGCCGACCGTCGCCGACGCCGACATCACCTGGCTCGTCAGGGACAACACCTCGCAGCCGCGCACCGACTTCGTCCTCGGCTCGCTCAGCTCCGCGACGTTCCCGGAAGGCACCCCTTACGCCTGGATCGCGGGCGAGGCCGGGACGGTCAAGGCGCTGCGGCGGCATCTGGTCCGTGAACGCGGATTCGACCGCAAGGCCGTGAAGTTCACCGGTTACTGGCGGCTGGATGCGACCGAGGAGCAGCTCGTGGAGGAGGCTGTCTCCGGCGCCGCGCAGGCCGAGAGCGACTGAGCCGTACGTACGGCAGCGGTTCCGCGGGGCGCTGGAAGAACCTGCGGAACCGCCGTACGGGCCCCTCGAACTCCCCGCGGAGTCAGAGCCCCAGCTGCGCCAGCGCCTTCTCCGAGGCCAGCGTGCACCTGCCGTTCCCTGCCGCCGTCCATGCGGCCCCGCACAACGCCCGCAGCCCGTCGACGGCTTCGCTCTCCCCCTCCAGCACGACTTCGGAGGTGCCCGCCCGGGCGCTCCAGCCGCCGCAGCCGAAGCCCGAGTCGGAGGTCACGGTCAACTCCGGCTGCTGCTGCGCCAGTCCGCGCAGGTCCCGCGCCACGTAGGTCGGCCGGTGCTCGGGCGGCGCCGCCAGCAACTGCGCGCCGTCCGTCACCCCGGTGAGCACGAGCAGCGAGTCGACCCCGCCCGCGTGCGCACCCTCGATGTCGGTGTCCAGGCGGTCGCCGATGACCAACGGCCGCTGCGCGCCCGTACGCAGGATCGACTCCCGGTGCATGGGCGGCTGCGGCTTCCCGGCGACCTGCGGCTCCGGAGGCTCGCGCATCCACCGTGTCGCCGCCCGTACGACCTCCACGGCCGCTCCGTTGCCGGGCATGATGCCCCGGTCGCCGGGAACGGTCAGGTCCGCGTTCGAGGCGTACCACGCCACGCCGCGGCCCACCGCGATCCCTGCCTCGCCGATGCGCCCCCACGTCAACTCCGGGCCGCCGTAGCCCTGCACGACGGCTGCCGGGTCGTCGTCGGCCGAGTCCACGACCGTCAGCCCCTGCTCGCGCAGCGCCTCCCTGAGCCCGTCGCCGCCGATCGCCAGCACGCGCGCACCCCCCGGGTGCTGCTCGGCGATCAGCCGTGCCACTGCCTGCGCGGAGGTGATGACGTCGCTCACCTCGGCGGGAACGCCGAGACGGCACAGGTGCTCGGCCACCGCGGCAGGGGTACGCGAGGCGTTGTTGGTCACATACGCCGGCCGCATGCCCGCCTCACGCGCGCCCTCGAGTGAGCGGACCGCGTGGGGCACGGCGTCACCTGCGACGTACACCACGCCGTCCAGGTCCAGGAGTGCCGTGTCGTACGCCTCCCGCAGCGGCCGCCGGCTGCCCGACGGGCGCGTACGCGTGGTGCCCTGCATGCTCTCTCGCTCTCCTTGCGACGTCCCTCTGCTCACCCGATCATCCCCCGCGACGCAGCGACGGCTGTCCCGGCCCCCGCGCGCACCGGCATAGCATGCAGGGATGACCGATGACGGCCTCCGACTCTCCCCCTTCCACGGGCTGCGATACGCGCCCGGGAAGGTCAGCAGCCTCGCCGCGGTGACCTCGCCGCCGTACGACGTCGTCGTACGGCCCGACGAGCTGCACCACTTGGAGACCGCCGACCCGTACAACATCGTCCGGCTGATCCTGCCGCAGGCCGACGACCAGGCAGCCCGGCAGGGCAAGGCCGCCGAGACGCTGCACCGCTGGCGCGAGGACGGCGTTCTGGCGCTCGACCCGGAACCGTCTCTCTACGTCTACGAGCAGCGTCGCGGCGAGATCCTGCAACGCGGGCTCATCGGCGCCCTGCGCCTCTCACCGCCCGAGGACGGCGTGGTGCTGCCGCACGAGGGAGTCATAGCCGAGGTCGTCGAGGACCGGGCGGCCCTGATGCGCGGCACGGGCGCCAACTTGGAGCCGCTGCTGCTCTCCTACCGCGGTGACGGGACGGTGACCGGCGCCACCGCCGTCATCGAAGGGGCCACGCACCGTGCGCCGTTGCTGTCCACCACCACCGAGGACGGCTTCTCGCACCGTCTGTGGGCGATCACCGATCCTGCCGAACTCGCCCGGATCGACGAGGACTTGTCCCACCGGCACGCTCTCATCGCGGACGGGCACCACCGCTGGGCCACGTATCTGCGCCTGCGCGACGAGCACCTCGCGGCCGCATCCTCCGGCGACGGCACGCCTGCCGGGCACTCGCCCTGGAACCACGGTCTCGTCCTGCTCGTCGACACCGCCCGCTATCCGCTGCGCGTGCAGGCCATCCACCGCGTGCTGCCCCGGCTCCCGCTCAAGCGCGCCCTGCACGCCGTGGAAGCTCAGGACGCCTTCCGCGTCACCGCGCTCGAACTCCCGCTCCCCAAAGCGCTCGACGCGCTGGGCGCGGCCTCGGACAACGCCTTCCTGCTCACCGACGGCGGCCCCGTGGCCCATCTGCTCGACCGCCCGTCCCCGCGCCTGCTGGAGCGGGCCCTCGACGCGAGCCGTCCCGAATCCTGGCGGCGGCTGGACGCCAGCGTGCTGCACTCCGTGCTGCTGGACGAGGTATGGCGCATCCCCGACCGTCCGGATGAGATCAACTACATCCACGACGCCTCGGCCGCGGCGGGCAAGGCGGCCCAACTCGGAGGCACCGCCGTGCTGATGCGTCCGCTGCGGGAGGAGTCCGTACGCGAACTGGCGGAGCAGGGCGTGATGATGCCCCGCAAGTCCACGTCCTTCGGCCCGAAGCCCGCGACCGGGCTGGTGCTGCGCGTCCTCGACGACGAAGTGCGCTGATTCACAAGGCCTTCGGACCTGCACTGACGGGCCTCACCTGGAACCTTCACGTCCACCACCCACCCCACCCTCACATCAGGGCCGCATAGTTAGGGTAGCCTTACCTCACCGCACTGCCCGTGCGTGCAGAGGATGTCCGTGCCAGGGAGGACAGTTCATGAGCAGCAGGTCACACCTGCTCAACGACAGGACGGCGGAGCACTACCGGCGCTCCCTCACTGCCGGAGTCGAGCGAGTGGCGAAGAAGATCGCCCAAGCCGACCGGCCGTTCACCGGAGTCACCCCGTCCCAACTCGCCCCCGCTGTCTCCGACGTCGACCTGGAGGAGCCGCTGAGCGACCCGGCCGCCGCCCTCGACGAGTTGGAGAAGGTCTATCTCCGTGACGCGGTGTACTTCCACCACCCGCGTTACCTCGCGCACCTCAACTGCCCGGTCGTCATCCCGGCGGTCCTCGGCGAAGCCGTGATCTCCGCCGTCAACTCCTCGCTGGACACCTGGGACCAGAGCGCCGGCGGCACGCTCATCGAGCGCCGCCTCATCAAGTGGACCGCCGACCGCATCGGCCTCGGCCGCGCCTCGGACGGCATCTTCACCAGCGGCGGTACGCAGTCCAACCTGCAGGCGCTCCTCCTCGCCCGCGACGAGGCGTGCCGGCTGGTGGAGAAGAACTCCGCCACCCCGCTGCGCAAGCCGGAGATCCTGCCGCGGCTGCGCATCCTCACCTCCGAGTGCAGCCACTTCAGTGTCGAGAAGGCGGCCACCCTGCTCGGCCTCGGCTCCGAGGCCGTCATCTCCGTGCCCTGCGACCAGGACCGGAAGATGCGCACCTCCGCCCTCACCGCCGAGCTCGAGCGGTGCGAGCGTGAGGACCTGGTCGTCATGGCCGTCGTGGCCACCGCCGGCACGACGGACTTCGGCAGCATCGATCCGCTGCCCGAGATCGCCGACCTGTGCGAGCAGGCGGGGACGTGGATGCACGTGGACGCCGCGTACGGCTGCGGCCTTCTGGTCTCCCGGCGCCGCCATCTGCTGACAGGCATCGAACGTGCCGACTCGGTGACCGTGGACTACCACAAGTCCTTCTTCCAGCCCGTCAGTTCGAGCGCCCTCCTGGTACGGGACGAGGCGGCCCTGCGCCACGTCACCTACCACGCCGACTACCTCAACCCGGCGCGGATGGCCGAGAAGCGCATCCCCAACCAGGTCGACAAGTCCATCCAGACCACGCGGCGCTTCGACGCGCTCAAGCTGTGGATGACGCTGCGCATCATGGGTGCCGACGGCGTCGGTGAACTCTTCGACGAGGTGGTGGACCGCGCGGCCGACGCGTGGCGCCTGCTCAGTGACGACCCCCGCTTCGAGGTCGTCACGAAGCCGCAGCTGAGCACTCTCGTCTTCCGCTACCTGCCGCCCTCCCCCGCCGGGCAGTCCCTGACCGACGAGGTCAACCTGCATGCGCGGGAAGCCCTGTTCGCCTCCGGCGAGGCCGTCGTGGCCTCCACGGTGGTCGACGGCCGGCACTACCTCAAGTTCACCCTGCTCAACCCGGAGACCTCGCTCAGCGACATCGCCACCGTCCTCGACCTCATCGCCGAGCACTCGGGGCGTTTTCTGTCCGAGCGCCACGGGATGCCGGGGAGGGCGAACTCCTCGGCTGCGGCGTCCGCGGGACTGGACGGCCACGAACCGCTCCGCTCCCGCGCCAGCTGACCGCCCGCCACGCCCCCGGAACCCCGGAGACTCACTGACGTGTCCACACAAGACACCACCACCGTCCACGACTTCATAGCCATCGGGCTGGGCCCCTTCAACCTGGGCCTCGCCTGCCTGACCGAGCCGATCGACGAACTCGACGGCCTGTTCCTGGACGACAAGCCGGAGTTCGACTGGCACTCGGGAATGCTGCTCGAGGACAGCACCCTCCAGACCCCGTTCATGTCCGACCTGGTGACGCTGGCCGACCCCACGTCCCCCTTCTCCTTCCTCAACTACCTGAAGGAGATAGGCCGTCTGTACTCGTTCTACATTCGCGAGAGCTTCTATCCGCTGCGCGCCGAGTACAACGACTACTGCCGCTGGGCTGCCGCGAAACTGCAGTCGGTGCGCTTCAGCCACCGGGTCACGCGCGTCGAGTTCGACGAGAGCGAGCAGGTCTACCGCGTACACGCCGACGACCGTGCCGGCGGCACGCAGCGCACGTACCGCGGGCGGAAGCTCGTCCTCGGCACGGGCACCCCGCCTCACATCCCGGAGCCGTGCCGCGACCTCGGCGGCGACCTGATCCACAACTCGCGCTACCTGGACAGCAAGCCGGAGCTCCAGAAGAAGAAGTCCGTCGCCGTCGTCGGCAGCGGCCAGAGCGCGGCGGAGATCTACTACGACCTGCTGCAGGACATCGACAGCCACGACTACGAGCTGACGTGGGTCACGCGCTCCCCGCGCTTCTTCCCGCTCGAATACACCAAGCTGACCCTGGAGATGACCTCTCCGGAGTACGTGGACTACTTCTACGACCTGCCGGCCGAGACCCGCGACCGGCTCAACGCCTCGCAGAAGAACCTCTACAAGGGCATCAACACCGAGCTCATCGACGGCATCTTCGACCTGCTCTACCAGAAGAGCCGCCTCGGCCCCTGCCCCACGCGGCTGATGACCAACACCGCGCTCACAGGCGCCTCTTACGACGCCGGCTCCGGCGCGTACACCCTCGACCTGCGGCAGGAGGAGCAGAAGCAGGACTTCTCCCTCACCACCGAAGGCCTCATCCTCGCCACGGGCTACCGCTACAGCACGCCCGCCTTCCTCGCCCCCGTCACGGACCGCATCGAGTGGGACGAGCAGGGCCGCTTCGCCGTCCGGCGCAACTACCGCGTCGACAACGCGTCCACTGCCGGCGAGGAGATCTACGTCCAGAACGCCGAGTTGCACACCCACGGCTTCGTCACGCCCGACCTCGGGATGGCGGCCTACCGCAACTCGTGCATCATCCGCGAGCTGCTGGGCCGCGAGTACTACCCGGTCGAACGCTCCATCGCATTCCAGAACTTCGCAGCGCCCACCACGGGGACGGAGGCATCGACCGCATGAGCAACTCCCGTACGGATCACCAGGACATCGTGCACACCCGCACCGACGCGCAACTGGGCGAGTTCGCTCTGCGTCCGGTCGACCCGGTGGGCGACATCGAGCTGCTGCACGGCTGGGTCACCCACCCGAAGTCGGCGTTCTATCTGCTGCAGGAAGCCGAACTCCCCGACGTGGAACGGGAGTTCATGAGCATCGCCGCATCCGAGCACCACGACGCCTTCATCGGACTCCACAAGGGCGAGCCGCGCTTCCTCATGGAGCGTTACGACCCCGCCCACGTCGAGCTGAAGGGCATCCACGACGCCGAACCCGGCGACGTCGGCATGCACTTCCTCTGCTCCCCCACCGACACCCCGGTGCACGGCTTCACCCTCGCCGTCATCACCACGGTGATGGACATGCTCTTCGCCGACCCGCACACGCGCCGGGTCGTGGTCGAACCCGACGTGCGCAACACGGCCGTGCACGCACTCAACGAAGCCGTCGGCTTCCGCATCGAACGCACCATCGCGAAACCGGAGAAGGACGCCTTCCTGAGCATGTGCACCCGGGACCAGTTCCTCGCAAGCCCCGCCGTCCGCGACGCTCGAGAAGGGTCGACGAGCCGATGACCGCCCCCGCCGCTCCCACACCCCGCGACGCCGTAGCCCACCTCACCCCCGAGCTGTGGGAGCAAGCCAACCGGCTGCTGATACGCAAGGCGCTGGCCGAGTTCACCCACGAACGCCTCTTCGTACCCGCCCCGTTGCCGGGAGGCGACGGTGAACCCGCCGGACGCTTCGCGGTGACCAGCGACGACGGGGGGACCGAATACCGCTTCGCAGCAAGGAAGTTGTCCCTCGACCACTGGCAGGTCGACGCCGAGAGCATCACCCGCCACCGGGACGGCGGCCGACTCCCCCTCGACGCGCTCGCGTTCATCACCGAGTTCCGCGGCTCCCTCGGCATCGGGGAGCAGATCCTTCCCGTCTACCTGGAGGAGATCAGCTCCACTCTCGCCAGCACGGCGTTCAAGCTGTCCGGTCCGTCCATCAGCGCCGACCGCCTCGCCCGCTCCGACTTCCAGGAGATCGAAGCGGGAATGACCGAGGGCCACCCCTGCTTCGTGGCGAACAACGGCCGGCTCGGCTTCGACATCGCCGAGTACCGTGCGTACGCCCCCGAAGCCGGCGCACCCGTACGGCTGATCTGGCTCGCTGCCCACCGCGGCTGCGCCACCTTCACCACCTCCGCGGACCTCAGCTACGACAAGCTGCTGCTCTCCGAGCTGTCGGCACCGACCCTGAGGCGCTTCTCGTCCGTCATGTCGGAGCAGGACCTCGACATGGACGAGTACTTCCTCATCCCCGTGCACCCGTGGCAGTGGTGGAACAAGCTGTCGGTGACCTTCGCCGCCGAAGTCGCCCAGCGCAACCTCGTCTGTCTCGGCCACGGCGACGACGAGCACCTCGCCCAGCAGTCGATCCGCACCTTCTTCAACGCCTCGCACCCGGGCAAGCACTACGTGAAGACGGCCCTGTCCGTCCTCAACATGGGCTTCCTGCGCGGTCTTTCGGCCGAGTACATGAAGGCGACGCCCGCCATCAACGACTGGCTCGCCGGACTGATCGCCGAGGACGAGGTGCTTCGCGACTCGGGGCTCTCGATACTGCGCGAGTGCGCGGCCGTCGGCTACCACGCGGCCCCGTACGAGGCCGCCGCCCCCAAGGGCTCCCCGTACCTGAAGATGCTCGCCGCCCTGTGGCGCGAGAGCCCCGTCCCGCGGCTCGCACCCGGGGAGCGGCTCGCCACCATGGCCTCGCTCCTGCACGTCGACCGCGAGGGAGGCTCCTTCGCGACCTCACTGATCGAACGTTCGGGCCTCGACGCGGCGACCTGGCTGCGCCGCTACCTGGACACGTATCTCACGCCGCTGCTGCACTGCTTCTACGAGTACGAGCTCGTCTTCATGCCGCACGGTGAGAACGTCATCCTCGTACTGGACGAGGACGGCGTGCCCAAGCGGTCGATCTTCAAGGACATCGCCGAAGAGATCGCCGTCATGAACCCGGACACGCCTCTCCCGGCAGAGGTCGAACGCATCCGGGCGGAGGTGCCGGAGGAGATGAAGATCCTCTCCCTCTTCACCGACGTCTTCGACTGCTTCCTGCGCTTCCTCAACGGCACTCTCGCCGACCGCGGAACGCTGGACGAGGACACCTTCTGGTCCACGGTCGCCGACTGCGTCCGCGACTACCAGAAGTCCGCGCCCCACCTGGCCGACCGCTTCAAGCGGTACGACCTCTTCGCGGACTCCTTCCCGCTCTCGTGCCTCAACCGCCTCCAGCTGCGCAACAACCAGCAGATGGTGGATCTCCAGGACCCGGCGGGGGCACTCCAGTTGATCGGCGAGCTCGACAATCCGCTCGCGCGCTTCACCCCGTAGAAAACGACGAAGGGGGGCGGGCACCCGGCCGGGTGCCCGCCCCCCTTCATTCAGCTCAACTGCTCACGGGGAGCCCTCGACACCGGTCTCCCGGTCGGCTGCCTCCTCGTGGCCTTCCGCCTCGTCGTCCTCCGCATCCGGGTCCAGGGCGTCGACGAACTCGACTCCGTCCAGCTCGGCCAGCCTGTCGGAGGCGTCCGTGGCTCCGCTCGCGTCGGCCTCCAGCGCCTTCGCGAACCACTCGCGCGCCTCTTCCTCACGCCCGCCGACCTCCAGCAGCGCATCGGCGTAGGCATAGCGGAGACGAGCGGTCCACGGCTGCTGGGAGTTGGAAGCCAACTCGGGGCTCTGCAAGGTCACCACCGCGGCCTCTGCCTGCCCCATGTCGCGCCTCGCGCCGGCCGCGACAAGCCTCATCTCGACCTGCCCCGCCTTGTCCAGCTTCTGCACCTCGGGTTCTCCGGCCATCGCCAGCGCCTTCTCCGGCCGCCCCATCCCGCGCTCGCAGTCGGCCATGACCGGCCACAGGTGCTGCAACCCGGTCATCCGGCGGGCCGCGCGGAACTCCGCCAGGGCCTCCGCGTACTTCTCCACCGCGTACGCCGCGAACCCGGCGGCCTCACGCACCGACGGCACACGGGACGCCAGCCTCAACGCCACCTTGGCGTAGGCGTAGGCAGCCTCGGGGTCCTCGTCCAACGAACGGGCCACCATGACCAGGTTCTTCGCCACATCCTCGGCGAGAGTCTTCGGGAGGCTCATCAGCTCCTGCCGGACGTCCTTGTCCAGCTCGGCGCCGGTGACCTCCTCGTCGATCGGCAGTCGCTTCAGCGGCTCCCGGTCCTGCCTGCGGTCGTCGCGACGGTCATCACGTCCCGGACGCCTCGGCCCGCTCCGGTCGTCGTCCCGCCGTCCGCGGTAGCCACCGCGATCCCGGTCGTCCCGGCCCCGACCGCCACTCTGCCCGTACGGACGCCTACCGCCGGCACCGCCTCGATCGTCGTCCCGGGAGCCACGAAAGCCACCGCGATCGCGGTCGTCCCCACGGGGCCCACGGGGCCGCTCATCCCGACCGCCACCACGCTCATCGTCGCGACGAGGACCACGAGGCCGCTCATCCCGACCGCCCCTCTGGCTGCCCCCGCGCTCGTCATCCCGACGGGGAGCACGAGCGCGATCGTCCCCACGAGGCCCGCGCGGACGGTCGTCCCGCCGACCCTCCCAACGCCCCTCGGAGCGCCGGTCGTCAGACCGTCGGCCATCACTGCGCCGGTCGTCAGTGCGCCGGTCGTCAGTGCGCCGGTCGTCGGTTCCTCGACCCCCCCGGTCATCGCTCCGCCGGGGACCGCTGCCAGCACGCGGACGGTCGCGGTCCCGGTCACCACCGTGCGGAGAACGACCCCTGTCAGGAGCGCCTCCGCTCCGGCCCCGGTCATTCCGCTCGTCCCGACGGCCGTCCCTGCGGTCATCATCGCGCCGATTACCGTCACGTCCACGCCCTGCGCCGGCTCCGCCGCGCGCATCGCGTCCCTCACCCCGAGGCCGGTCGTCTCCCTGACGCGGGGCTGACTGACGAGGACGACGCTCAGGTCGATCGTCCGGCGAATCAGTGGACATGGCTGTAACTCCTGTCTGCGAATGCGGCATGTAATTCTCCCGCGCCCGCACTTACGGCGCTCAATACGAAAAAGAGCCCGTGGCCCACAGCGTATGCACGCTGTGGGCCACGGGCCCATTAACAATAGTTCGGCGGT
>NZ_JACBXA010000089.1 GCF_013870515.1 Streptomyces albidus (ex Kaewkla and Franco 2022)
CAGGCGCTCCAGCCACGCGGTGGCCCGCGCCTCGGCCTCCTTGCGGCCCAGCCCGGCGAGCCGCAGCGGCAGGGCCGCGTTCTCCACGCAGCTCAACTCCGGTACGAGCTGGCCGAACTGGAAGACGAAGCCGAAGTCGCTGCGGCGCAGCGCGCTGCGCTGTGCGTCGTTCATCGCGGAGACTTCCTTGCCGCGGTACGTCACGGTGCCGGAGTCCGGCGGGACGATGCCGGCAAGGCAGTGCAGCAGCGTCGACTTGCCGGAGCCGGAGGGCCCCATGACGGCGACGATCTCTCCGGCCGAGATGGTGAAGTCGGCGCCGTCCAGCGCGGCCGTCGAGCCGTAGGTCTTGCGCAAGTCGCTTGCCGTGAGCAGGAATTCGGAACCCGTACCGGTACCGGGCCCGGTCAGGGCCGCAGTGGGTGCAGGGGGTGTCATGGCCGTACCTCCGTGGCGAGCTTGTCGAGTCGCGCGGCCGTCAGTTCCAGCCACCGCAGGTCGGCTTCGAGGTGGAACAGCGCGTGGTCGCAGATGAGTTGGTCCGCCAGGTCGCCGCCCTGCTTGCGCCGGGTCAGCTCCCGCATCAGGCGCAGGTGTTCGGCACGCTGGCTGTCCAGCAGCTCACCGGCGTCGCGCCGGGTGAGCAGTGCGAGCACGACCTTCGTGTAGAGGGTGCTCTGCAAGTACGGCTCCGGCTTCTCGGGACGGGAGAGCCAATCGGCGACGTCGGTGATGCCGGCGTCGGTGATGGCGTACCGCTTGCGCTCGGGGCCGCCGCCGGCCTCGATGCCGTCGACCTCCACGAGGCCGTTCTTCAGCAGCCGGGACATCGTCGAGTAGACCTGCCCGTAGTGCAGTGGGCGGTCGTGTCCGAAGCGTTCGTCGAAGGCCCGCTTGAGGTCGTAACCGTGGCGGGGTCCGGACTCCTCCAGGAGTCCGAGCAGGGTGTGACTGATGGACATGACGGGGACTATACACGGCAGGTATACATGCCGTGTATAGATGACGGAAGAACGGCCCTGACCTGCACGGTCAGGGCCGTCTCACCGGTTTCGCCCCTCAGGTGCGAGAAGCACGGGTGCTGATGCGAACCGCCCCGGACAGGGGGCTCGCGAGCCTGCTCAGCCGCCGTTCACCTTCGCCGCGATCCGGTCGCCGAGCGTCTTGTCGACGTTGCGCCAGTACTGGAGGGCGCGGTCCAGAACGGGCTTGCTGACGTCGTCGAGCAGGTGTCCTGAGACGTTGTCCACGAGCCGGTCCCGCGCCGCGTCGTCGAGGACCTTGCGGACCTGGGTGCCCGCCTGGCCCCAGTCGTCGTCCTCGCGGCGCAGCGAGTACGCCCCTCGGACCATCTCCTGCTCCGTCACGCTCCATCCCGCCTCGTGGCCGAAGCGGGCGGTGTCGGCCGCCGGCCCGCCGTAGGAGTTGGGCGCGTACGGCCGGGCGACGTTCGCGGGCTCGTACCGCATCGGCCCGTCCTTGGCATAGGAGTTGACCGGGGAGTGCGCCCGGTTGGGCGGCAGTTGCGCGTAGTTGGGACCGATGCGGTACCGGTGGGTGTCCGGGTAGGAGAAGAGGCGGCCCAGCAGCATCTTGTCCGGGGACGGGCCGACTCCCGGCACCAGATTCGCGGGCTCGAAGGCCGCCTGCTCGATGTGGATGAAGTAGTCCTCCGGGTTCCGGTCGAGCCTCATCCGGCCCACCTCGATGAGCGGGTAGTCGCCGTGCGGCCACACCTTCGTCAGGTCGAAGGGGTTGAACCGGTAGTCGGGGGCGTCCGCGAAGGGCATGATCTGCGCGTACATCGTCCAGGTCGGCGCATCGCCGCTCTCGATCGCGCGGAACAGGTCCCGCCGGTGCGCGTCCGCGTCCTCACCCGCCATGCGGTCGGCGTCGTCCTGCGTGAGGAAGTCGACGCCCTGGTCGGTCTTGAAGTGGTACTTGACCCAGAACTTCTCACCGCCGGCGTTGACCCACATGTAGGTGTGGGAGCTGTAGCCGTTCATGTGGCGGTACGTGCGGGGGATGCCGCGGTCGCCCATCAGCCACGTGACCATGTGCGCGGACTCCGGTGAGAGCGTCCAGAAGTCCCACTGCATGTCGTGGTCGCGCAGCCCGCTGTCCATGCGGCGCTTCTGGCTGCGGATGAAGTCCTGGAACTTGCTCGGGTCGCGCACGAAGAAGACCGGGGTGTTGTTCCCGACCATGTCGTAGTTGCCGTGCTCCGTGTAGAACTTCAGCGCGAAGCCCCGAGGGTCGCGCCAGGTGTCGGGGCTGCCCTGCTCCCCGGCGACGGTCGAGAAGCGGGCCAGCATCTCCGTGCGCCTGCCGGGCTGGAAGAGGTCCGCCTTGGTGAACTGGCTGACGTCGTTGGTGACTTCGAAGACGCCGTAGGCTCCGGCGCCCTTCGCGTGCACCACCCGCTCGGGGACCCGCTCTCGGTTGAACTGGGCCATCTTCTCGATCACATAGTGATCCTGGAGCAGGATCGGCCCGTCGGGACCGACGGTGAGGGAGTGCTCGTCACTCTCCACCGGGACGCCGACGTTGTTGGTCGTGTAGTCCGACATGGATCTTCCTCCCGTGAACGGGTGAGGTACGACGTACCACCGCCTGCCACGGCTTTCGTCCGGCTGCCGTGACTCGACGGCTACTTGGACCAAGTCCAACCCTGTACCCCGTCGACGCTGGATGCAACCTCTCTCACCCCCATACGAGCAACCCCGCTCCACCGCGGCGCGTCAGCCGTAACGGTGACCAATCACCGACAACCGGGTGGGGGCGGACGATGGCGTACAGGACGGAAGTCGGAACGCTCCCCGCCGGGGGCAGCCTCGACACGGATCTCCCGCCCCCGGTGAGCCCCGGCGTCGCCGGACTGCCTCCCGCAGAAGCTCCCGGCCGCGTTCCCGGGCGGCTCGGCGGCCCAGGCGCCCCCGGCCCTGCCGACCGGCTCGCCGCCCTTGCCCGTCGGGCCGCCTCACGCGTCCTGATCCTCGTCCGGCGCCCGTACTGGCAGCGTCCCGACACGACCTGGCTGGTGCGGCGCTGGCCCGACCTCAGCGCGACGTGCTTCGCCACCATCCTCTTCTGGGTCTCCCTGACGCCGTCCCTGGTGCCCCGCCCCTGGTATCTGCAGGGCGTCATCGGCGGCATCACGGCGGCGATCGGCTACGCCATCGGGTCCGTGCTGGGCTGGCTGCTGCGACTCACGCTCGTACCGCTGAGCCGGCGCGTGCTTCCCCGGCAGCCGGGGAGCCGTGCGCGGGCACACGCCTGGCAGGTGTACTACGTGCTCGCCCTCGGGCTCACCGTCCTCTCCCTCTCCGAAAGCGCGCGCATGCAGCGGGAGTTGAGGGTGCTGCAGGATCTGCCGGAGACCCTCACCTGGCACTCGATGATGATCGCGCTCATGGCTCTGGGGCTGTGCGGCCTGCTGCTCCTGCTCGCCCGTACGGTCCGGCTCGGCACCCGTGCACTCATACGGGGCCTGTGCAGGTTCGTGCCGCGCCCCGTCGCCGTCGTCGCCGGAATCCTCATCAGCACCACCGCCGTGGTCGTCGGCACCCGCGACGTCGTCTTCGACCGCGGGGTGATCGACATCGTGGCCCGGATCGCGGAGACCACCAACGAGGGCACCAAGGAGGGCGTCGTCCAGTCGGGCTCCCGCCTCGTCTCGGGCAGCCCCGACTCGCTGGTCAGATGGAGCGAACTGGGCTACGAGGGCCGCAACTTCACCGGCTCCACCCTCACGGCGAGGCAGATCGCAAAGGTCACGCACCGCCCCGCGAAGGACCCGGTCCGGGTGTACGTCGGCAGGCAGAGCGTCCACCCCGGCGACGAGGCGGACGAGGCCGAAGTCTACGAAGCGGGCGCGGAGTTGGCCGTCGCCGAGCTGGAGCGCACCGGCGCCTTCCGCCGCGAGGTGCTCGCCGTCGCGGGCACAACCGGGATGGGCTGGGTCAACTCCACCGACGCCGAACCGCTGGAGTACATGCACGGCGGCGACACGGCCATCGTCGCGATGCAGTACTCATACCTGCCCAGTTGGGTCTCCTTCGCCGTCGACAAGGAGCAGGCGGGCCGGGCGAACCGGGCGCTGGTGAAAGCGGTGAGGGCTCGCTGGCTCCAGGAGCCGGAGAAGTCACGTCCGCAGCTGTTCGTCTTCGGCGAGAGCCTCGGCGCGTACGGAATCGAGGCGGCCTTCGACGGACCGGACGACCTGCTGGCGAAGGTCGACGGCGCAGTGCTCGCCGGCTCGCCGAACTTCTCCCCGATCCGCAGGGAGCTCACCGGCAGCCGGGACCCCGGAAGCCCCGTATGGCGGCCCCAGTACGAGGACGGCCGGCACTTCCGCTTCGCACAGTGGCCTGCGAAGGACCTGGCACGCCCTGAGGGGCCGTGGCAGGGGCCCCGGGTGGTCTATCTCCAGAACGCCTCGGACCCGATCGTGTGGTGGTCGTGGGACCTGGCGCTCAACAGGCCGCGCTGGCTGAGCGAACCGCTGGGCCCGGACATCACCGGCGAGGTCGGCTGGTTCCCGTTCGTCACCTTCTGGCAGACCACGGTCGACGTTGCCGTCTCGTACGACGTCGACGCACCGCACGGGCACCGGTACGGCACCGGGTCGGTCGAGGCGTGGCGAGCGGTGGCGCCCCCGGAGGGCTGGAGCGCCGCCGACTTCCGGCGGCTGAAGCACCACATGGACACGCGCAAGGCCCCGTACTGACCGCGTGGGCACGGCAGTCGGGGCCTCGTGCGAGCGAGCTACCGAGAAGGGTTCGCGGGCCCGTTCGGGCCGTCCGGGCCCCCGTCCGAGGGTGGGTTCGGCGGCGGCGGCGCGTCGGCGGACTCCGTCGGGGAAGCGCCCGGCTCCGTCGAAGTCCTCCCCGTCACCGCGGGCTTGGCCGTGGCGGCGGGCGCCTCGACCGGCGGCGGCACCGTCGCCGCCCCGGACGGCAGCACCGGACCCGCCTCGTACCTCTCGTCCGAATAGGCGCGCAGGTAGCTGAACACCCGGTTGATCACCGCCACCAGCGGAACGGCGACGACCGCACCGGGGATGCCCGCGATGAGGCTGCCGCCGGTCACGGCGAGCACCACGGCCAGCGGATGCACGCGCACCAGACGGCCGAGGATGAACGGCTGGAGCACGTGGCTCTCGATCTGCTGCACCAGCAGCACCACGGCGAGCACCATCAGCCCGGTGAACGGGCCGTTGGTGACCAGCCCGACCAGAACGGCCAGCGCACCCGACAGGACCGCACCGACGATCGGGATGAACGCGAAGATGAAGATGATGACGGCCAGCGGCACCGCCATCGGCACATCGAGGAAGTAGATGCCCACGCCGATGAAGATCGCGTCGATCAGCGCGACGATCACGGTCCCGCGCACGTATCCGGTCAGCGTGACCCAGGCACGCGGCCCGGCGCCCTCGACGCCCTCACGGGCCGCGCTCGGGACCAGCTTGAGCACCCAGTTCCAGATGCCGCGGCCGTCGTAGAGCAGGAACAGGGTGATGAACATCGTCAGCACCGCTCCGGAGAGGAACTCCAGCAGGACGGTGACACCCGTCAGCCCCGCGGACGTGACCTCCTTGCTGTTGTCGCCGAGCCACTGGCTCAGGTTCTTGGCGACGTTGTTGACCTGCTCCTGAGGTACGTGGAACGGGCCGTTGATCGCCCAGCGCTGCATCTCGTCGATGCCGTCCTGCACCCGGCTGGTCAGGGTGGGCAGGTTCTCCGTCACCTGCCAGACCACGAACCAGCCGATCAGGCCCATCACCACGAATCCGGTGATGAAGGTGATCGCCGTGGCCATACCGCGGCCCACGCGGTGGCGCCTGAGCCTGGCGACCGTGGGCTGCAGCAGCGCGGTGATCAACAGCCCTGCGGAGAAGGCGAGTACGAGCAGGCTGATGGAGCTGATCACCTGTATCAGCACCCAGACGACCCCGGCGAGCACCAGCAGCCGCCACCCGGCCTCGGCGGCGACGCGGACGCCCCAGGGGACCACGGTCGAGGGCCCGGGCCTGCCGCCGGCAGTCGGCGGATAGTTCGGAGGCGGGGGCGGCGGGGCGGGTGTCCGCGACGGCTCCGCCTCCTGTTCCTGCGAGCCCGGGCCCCGGCGGGCGTCCACCTTGGTGATCGCCTCCTCCTCGGCCAGCTGCTCGGCACGCCGCTCGGCGATACGCGCCGCCAGGCGGGCCACACCGTCCCGCAGCTTGTCCACCCTGCTCGTCATCCCACGTCCTCCGCCCCCGGAATCAGCCTTCTCCACTGCCGTTGTGTGACGACGTTACCGGCGTGAAGGTTGCTTCCGAGACGGGCGGGCGATGATGTTCACCACCTGGGTGCCCTCGAAACACGCGAACACCCCCGCCCGGAGCCCGGGACGGGGGTGTTCGTCGAAGCCTGTGAAGTTGTGTGGCTCAGGGCTGTGCGCCCGCGCTCAGTACCAGTTGTTGGCCTGCCAGAAGTCCCAGGCACCGCAGGGGCTGCCGTACCGGTCGTTCATGTAGTTCAGGCCCCACTTTATCTGGGTGGCCGGGTTCGTACGCCAGTCGGCGCCCGCAGAAGCCATCTTGGAGCCGGGCAGTGCCTGGACCAGACCGTAGGCGCCCGAAGAGGCGTTGCTCGCCTGGTAGTTCCAGCCGGACTCGCGCTCGACGATCTCGGAGAAGCACTGGAACTGGCCGCTGCCGACGATCTGCTTCGCCATCGACTGGACTTCGGAAGTCGAGTAGGAAGCCTTCTGCGCGAAGTCCCCCGCGTCGGCGCGCGATGCGGAACGGCTCGCCGCTGCCTTGGCCTCACGGGCCTGGGCTGCCTTCTCCGCCGCTTCCTTCTTGGCAGCCGCGTCCTTGGCGGCTTGCTTACGCGCGGCTTCCTCGGCGGACTTCTTCGCTTCCGAGTGCGCAGCCGTGGACATCGAGTCCGCCTGCTGCGTCAGAGAAGCAGTCTGAACCTGGGCCTGCTGACCCGCCGGTATGTCTGCGAGGAGCGTCGCGTCAGCAGCGGTGGCCTCGACATCGTTCGTCGTCTGACCCTGCTGGCTACCGGAGGCCACACCGACGACGGCGCCGACGGTGGTGACCGCGGTGGCGGACGCCACGGCGAATCCCCGGACGGAGATCCGAGTCACACGTTTTCCTTCCAACGTGCCCGCTTGAGTGACCGCGCGGGCGCTGATCGTGCCCCTGGCACTGATCTCCTCGGAACTCGGTCACCGGAGATACGGGCCCGGCTGGGCCTCCCGTGGAACAGGGAGGACCCGCGTGGTGCTTCGGGCGGCATACGGCGTGACTGCTGTTCAGTTGTGTACTGCCTTGTGCTGCAACACCATTGCTGATGCCGCTGTGCCGTATGCGGGGCCTGACAGGACCCACACCCTGCCGGACGCGAGCGGGGTGAGGCAATTCCGTGCTGAGTGGGATAGGTCACACCGTGTTTGGCTGTCACATTGAACGGAAATAAGCGCGCCACACACCCCTTGGGGCTAGGCTGCTGGACTCTTCCGGACGGTGCTCACTTGCGCGTCCTGCCGGGGCGTCAACTACGCGTCGTCCGCCGCAGGTCAGGGCCTCTAACACACCGATTCAGCCATATCACGGGCGCACCCCGCAAGGTCTTCCGCCGGGAGCCGGGCCCCTCACACACGCCCCGTCAACCCCGTCCGGCACAACGAGAAGCGCCGGCCGCCCACGGGGACGACCGGCGCTTCCCGTCTCAACTCACCTCAGATGTGAGTCTCTTCGAGCATTTCGGTCACAAGTGCCGCGATCGGCGACCTTTCGGACCGGGTGAGAGTGATGTGCGAGAAGAGCGGATGGCCCTTCAGCTTCTCGACGACGGCGACCACACCGTCGTACCGCCCGACGCGCAGATTGTCCCGCTGTGCCACGTCATGGGTGAGTACGACCCGTGAACCGGAGCCGATCCGGGAGAGAACAGTCAGCAGGACGTTGCGTTCCAGCGACTGCGCCTCGTCGACGATCACGAACGCGTCGTGCAGCGACCGGCCCCGGATGTGCGTCAGCGGCAGGACCTCCAGCATCCCGCGCTCCACGACCTCCTCGATGACCTCACGGCTGGTGACCGCCGACAACGTGTCGAAGACCGCCTGCGCCCAGGGGTTCATCTTCTCGGCCTCGGTGCCCGGCAGGTAGCCGAGATCCTGGCCGCCGACCGCGTACAGCGGACGGAAGACCATCACCTTCCGGTGCTGGCGGCGCTCGAGCACCGCCTCCAGCCCGGCGCACAACGCGAGCGCGCTCTTGCCCGTACCGGCACGGCCGCCCATCGAGAGGATGCCGATGTCGGGATCGAGGAGCAGGTCCAGAGCGATGCGCTGCTCCGCACTGCGTCCCTTGATGCCGAACGCCTCCCGGTCGCCCCGCACGAGCTTGACGCGCCCCTGCGGAGTCACACGGCCGAGAGCCTTGCCCTTCTCCGACTGGAGCACCAGGCCGGTGTGCACCGGGAGTTCGGCCGCTTCCGGCACGAACACGCTCTCGGCGGCGAAGAGTTCGTCGACGTCCTCACCGGGCAGGGTCAGCTCGGCCATGCCGGTCCAGCCCGACTCGGTGATGGCGAGTTCCGCGCGGTACTCCTCGGCGAGGAGTCCGACTGAGGACGCCTTGATGCGCAGCGGCAGATCCTTGGAGACGACCGTGACGTCGTACCCCTCGGCCTGCAGGTTCCTGGCCACCGCCAGGATCCGCGAATCGTTGTCCTGCAGCCGGAAGCCGGCGGGAAGGATTCCCGTGTCGGAGTGGTTCAGCTCAACCCGCAACGAGCCGCCGATGTCTCCGATGGGGATGGGTGCGTCGAGCCGGCCGTGGCGGACGCGGTATTCGTCCAGCCTCCTCAGTGCCTGCCGTGCGAAGTAGCCGAGCTCCGGGTGATGCCGCTTAGCCTCCAACTCGGTGACGACGACAATGGGGAGCACCACTTCGTGCTCCTCGAATCGATCCATTGCCGTCGGGTCGGCGAGCAGCACGCTGGTGTCGATGACATACGTGCGCCGGTCGGACTCATTGCGCTTCTTGCTTGTCACCACGGGTTGACGAACCCCCTCGGAAGAGGTCGGGGTGCGACGGCGTCGCAGGGGAAGAGACCGGTCCGGACCCGCGCGGGGCGGGCCGTGTACCGGCCCTCCGCGACATCCTCGTCGCCGCAATGCGATCTGCGGTCGTCCGTGGTCTGCAATCGGGCCTCCCGGCGCCGGGGCCTGTGGAGGGCACCCAGCCATGAGGGGATATTCCCCCGCCCGAGCTCAAGCATGCAATGGCATATGCGCTGCGCCCCGGCCGGGTGAGCACGACAACCCGATCAAGGGAAAATCAGGGACCGATCGGGAGCAAGAGCCAGGCCCCGGGCCTGACGGGCCGTGGAGGGCCTCACGCGCGCCTGTGCGCCCCCTCGGGGGCCCGTGCGCCCCGGTCTTCGGAGCGAGGCGTGCGGCGTCTTCTCAGTTCCCGTAGCGCCGGTGCCTGGCGGCGTAGTCCCGGAGGGCACGCAGGAAGTCGACCTTGCGGAAGGCCGGCCAGAAGACCTCGCAGAAGTAGTACTCCGAGTGGGCGCTCTGCCAGAGCATGAAGCCGGAGAGCCGCTGCTCGCCGCTGGTGCGGATGACCAGGTCCGGATCGGGCTGTCCGCGGGTGTAGAGGTGCTCGGAGATGTCCTCGACGGTCAGGTCCTCCGCCAGCTCGTCCAGGGTCCTCCCGGCGGCGGCGCGGTCGGCGAGCAGCGAGCGGACCGCGTCCGTGATCTCCTGCCGGCCGCCGTACCCGACGGCCACGTTCACCAGTATCCCGTCGATCTCACCGGCCTGTTGCTCGGCCTTCTTCAGCACCTGCTGCGTGCGGTCCGGGAGGAGGTCGAGCTGGCCGACGTGATGCACGCGCCAGCGGCCGTCACCCGCGAGGTCGCGCACGGTGTCCTCGATGATGCCCAGCAGCGGCAGCAGCTCGTGATCGGCCCGGTGGAGGTTGTCCGTGGACAGCAGCCACAGCGTGACCACCTTGACGTCCGTCTCGGCGCACCAGCCCAGCAGCTCCTGGATCTTCTCCGCCCCGGCCTGGTGTCCCTGCTCCGTGGTGCCGCCCGAGGCCCGTGCCCAGCGGCGGTTCCCGTCGAGGATGACGCCGATGTGCTTGGGCACCTGGTCGGTGTCGAGACGGTCCTCCACCCGGCGGGCATAGAGCCTGTACACCAGGTCACGAAGCTTCATGGGAATGGCCAGCCCCTCCTTGGCGAGTCCGGGACTCTTGCACCTTACTGCGGGTGAAGCCCCTGGACGAAGCCGGGCCGCCCCGTGCGCCTGCTGATAGGAAAGGGAGCATGACGCACGACACCTCCCTCCATCCTTTCCGTGCAGACGACGGCCGCTACGACTCCATGGAGTACCGGCGTACGGGGCGGTCCGGGCTGAAGCTGCCCGCGATCTCGCTCGGCCTGTGGCACAACTTCGGTGACGACCGTCCGCTGGACGGCCAGCGGGCCGTCCTGCGCCGCGCCTTCGACCTCGGGGTCACCCACCTCGACCTGGCGAACAACTACGGACCGCCGCCGGGCTCCGCCGAGGAGAACTTCGGCAAGCTGATGGCGCAGGACTTCCGCCCGTACCGCGACGAGCTGGTGATATCCACCAAGGCCGGCTATCTGATGCACCCGGGGCCCTACGGCGAGTGGGGCTCCCGGAAGTACCTGCTCTCCTCGCTGGACGCCTCACTGCAGCGGATGGGCCTCGACTACGTCGACATCTTCTACTCCCACCGCTTCGACCCGGACACCCCGCTCGAGGAGACGATGGGAGCGCTGGCCTCCGCCGTGAAACAGGGGAAGGCGCTGTACGCGGGCATCTCCTCCTACAACGCACGGCGTACGCGCGAAGCAGCAGGGCTGCTGCGGGAGATGGGCGTACCGCCCCTCATCCACCAGCCCTCGTACTCGATGCTCAACCGCTGGACCGAGGAGGACGGGCTCCTCGACGCCCTGGAGGACGAGGGCATGGGCTGCATCTCCTTCGCCCCGCTCGCCCAGGGGCTGCTCACCGACAAGTACCTGCAGGGTGTGCCCGAGGGCTCGCGCGCTTCTCAGGGCAAGTCGCTGGACCCGGGGCTGCTGACGGACGAGGTCGTGCGGCGGCTGCGAGGGCTCAACGACATCGCCCGCCGCCGCGGCCAGACCCTGGCGCAGCTGGCTCTGCGCTGGGTGCTCCGCGATCCGCGGAGGACCTCGGCTCTGATCGGCGCCAGCAGCGTGCAGCAGCTGGAGGCGAACGTCGCGGCGCTTGAGGGGCCGGAGCTGACCGAGGAGGAGCTCCGCGAGATCGACTCCTACGCCGTCTCCGAGCCGGGCACCAACATCTGGTCGAGGAGCAGCGAGAGCTGAGGGCCTGCCGGTGGGGCGGTGCCTGGGAGCGCTGCCCCGCCGGGCCGGGTTCACGGGCGGTGGAGGGGAGATCCGTGTCCCGGACATAAAGCGGGCCGGTCCGTGGGGGGGGTGTACGGACCGGCCCGAGGGGGGGTTTCCACCCTAGCCCCTCGACGCCGGCTCACCGGGCAGCAACTGGCCCGTCCGGCGTGCCGGTTCCATGGCCGTCAGGGCTGGTTCAACGCCTCTCCTGGGGCCCTGCTTCAGATCCCCGAGGCCGCCGGCATCACGACCAGCAGGGCCCCGAAGACCATGAAAGGCCCGAAGGGGAGGGCTGTCTTGCGTCCGGCACGTCCCGCCAGGATGAGTGTCACGCCCCATGCGGCGTGCAGCAGAAAGCCGAGGAACGCACCCGCGAAGACGGCCTGCCAGCCGTACCACCCAAGAGCGACGCCTGCGGTGAGCGCCAACTTGACGTCTCCGAAGCCGAATCCGCGCGGGTGGAGAAGGAACAGCACGAAGTAGCTGCCCGCGAGTGCGACTCCGCCGAGCAGCGCACGTACCCAACTGCCGTCCGTACCAGGGAAGATGGAGGCCACGCCCAGCAGTGCGGCGGTGGCGGCGGCCAGCGGCAGGGTCAGCGCGTCGGGCAGGCGGCGCACGCGGATGTCCACGGCAGCGAGCAGCAACGCGAACGGTGCGATCAGGAGCCACACCGCCAACTCCGGGCGCGCTCCGACCGCGGCGGCAAGTGCCGTACAGACGAGGGCACTTGTGAGGGCCGTGCGTCCCGCACGCGGGCCGAACGCGGCGTCCGTACCTGCCTCGCTCCGGCACGACGCACAGCGGGCCGGCCCCAGCCAGCCGCCCGGTGAGCCGGGCAGGGGGTGCCCGGACGGGCAGCGGGTGGGCCGGGGCTGCTCGCGCCCGACCGCGAACCGGTACACGGAGCGCGGCAGCAGTGCTCCGACGGCGGTTCCGTATCCGGCCACGCCCAGGATCAGCGTCAGTTCAGTCGGCAACGTCTCCAGCACACGGCGAGCTTAGACACGAACAGTGCCGGTCAGGGCGGGTGCGGGTGGACTTGAAAAAGATGACCCGGAGAGGTTTACACGGGCTGAGTTGGTGTCACGTGACCTAAATCGCCCGGAATTTGGCCGTGATTGTCAGTGCGAGGCCCTAGTCTTGCCTACATGTCCTCGTCTTCCCAGCCGTCCGTTCCCGTCGCCAGAGCCATCGCCGATGCCAACGAGGCGATCCGGCAGTATGTCGCGGGTCGTACGATTTGGTCGCAGGCGGACCTCGCCGAACTGGACCGCCTGCGCACGGACTGGAAGCACGCCATGCAGGCGCAGATCCGCCGGGCCGCCTGAACCCCGGGCACCTTCTCCCGGCGTACGCGCACGGATGCGCGTACAGCTCGCGCCCAACGCGCTGAAGCAGCCGGGCCGTTGAGAACCCTGCCCGCCCGGATCGCTCCGGACGGGCCGCCCCAGGTCACTACTGACGGGCGAAGGACACCTCGACGCGACGGTTCTTCTTGCGGCCGTCCTCGCTCCTGTTGTCGGCGATCGGATAGTCCTCGCTGTAGCCGCGCACGTTGAACGAGAATGCGGAGCCCAACTCCTGTGCCAGCGCCTGCTGTACGGCGTCCGCGCGCTTCTTGGAGAGCTTCTTGCCGTGCTCGTACGAGCCGAGGTCGTCGGTGAAGCCGAAGACGTTGATCTCTTTCGCCTTCTGCTTGTTGACCTCTTCGACGATGTCCTGGATGCGCGACTCGGCACCGCTGTCCAGCTTCGAGCTGTCCTTGGGGAACAGCACCTCGGCCTGGAGCGTGAACTTGGTCTTCCCGGTGCTGTCTTCGCGGCGCTCCTCGCCGCTCAGGTCCTCGGTGACGAACTTGATGTCCAGCACCTTGGACGGGGCGAGGTTCGCCCCGTCGGCGAGCCTGAGCCCGGCTGCCTGCGGGTCGAGGTCGACCGGCGGCTCGGAGTCCCCGATGTTGTCCGGCGGCTCGCTGTAGTCGGGGGCAGGCGCCGCTCCGCCCTCTCCGGGGAGGGAGGGGGCGGCCTCGGTGGGGATGGTCGTGGGGTCGTCGGCGCCGGGGAGGGACGTGGGCCCGCTCGGAACCGAGATCGTCGGCTTCGGCGAGGGGTCGTCCGCCCGCGCGCCCGTGGTGCTGAAGGCCGTCAGCAGCAGGGCGGAGGCCGATGTGCACACGACGGTACGCAGCGCATGGGCGCGGGGGCGGCTCGTCCGGTCACTCACCTGACAGCTCCACCGTCGCGCTGGGCAGGTCCGCCACCTGGAAGTCGACCGACGTCGTCGAGTCGGGTGGCGCCGGGAACTGAGCGAACCATTCCGTCGTCTCGCCCTCCTGGAAGCCGCCGGAGAACCGGGTGCACAGGCAGCGTCCGTTGGTGTCCCGAAGAATGAAGTAGCGCTTCTTGCCCTTCTTGTCGACCATCGTCGAACCGGCCATGGACAGACCGTTGTTCTTGAGTTCCTTCTCCTCGCTCGCCCAGCCCGGCAGGACGAGCACCGAAGGGCCGTCGTTCTTCAACGTTCCCTTGAACGTGGTGAATCCGGACGACTCACGCTGTGCGGAGGTGATGGTCAGCGTGAGATTGCCGCCCTTGCCGCCCTTGACCTGTGCCAGCACCTTCTTCTCGCCGCCGGATCCGCCGCCCGCGCCGCCCTCCTTGTCCTGCTGGGAGGATCCGTCGGATCCTCCCTTCCCCCCGCCGTCCCCCTCACTGCTGCAACCGGTCAGGGCGAGCACGAAGGCGGTCGCGATCACGGCAGCGGTGGTTCGTCCGCGCATCTTCTTGGAGTGCCGAATGGTCATCGATCGCTCGTCCTTAGTTCGTCTTCCACTCATCAGCCGACCAGCACCACCGAGAAGAGATCCGACGGTTCCAGATCGAGTTCCAGCACGTCATCCGGATCGATGATGAACTCCTCACCGTCACAGGTGATTTCGATCAGTTCCGCGTCGTCCGCGAGTTCGCACCGCGGCTTGATCACGGCGGTGGCGGTCGCCTGCGCCTTCTTGTTGTCCGCGCCGGGAACGATGGAGTCGCCCGTGTCGAAACGGGTCTCGACCTTCACGGTGTAGCCGTTGTGCCCGTCCCGGCTGACGCCGTCGCAGCTCAGGACGTCAGAACGGTTGCGGCCCGCGAAATAGTCCGCCTCGCCGCATCCGTCGCCCAGGAGGTCACCGATTCCGTCGAGCAGATCCTCCAACGAGTTGCCTTCACCGATTGCGTCGAGGAGGGCTTCGTACAGCTCGTCCCGGTCGTCCTGGGCGGCCGCCAGAGCGGCGGAGTCCGCCGCCGACTGTCCCCCGTTCCTCACCGTGCCCGCCTGCGCCACGGCGAAGAACGCGAAGGCGAGGAAGAGCAGACCCGTGATCACCGCCCCGTAGAGGATCAGGGTCGAGCCCTCGTCACCGTGCCCGCGCAGGCGTCCTAGCCACCGCCGCCCAGAATACTGTTGACGGCGTTCGCGATCGCCGCGGAAATGGCCGTGTCCAGGCCGAGGCCCCGGATCGCCAGAATGATCCCCGCCACGATGATCACGATGCCGGCGTATTCGATCGCCCCGGCGCCGCTGTCCGATTCGCGGCCGTGCAATCGCTCCGCGACGCGGTGGCGCCAGCGGCGCATTGCCTTCGACATCACGATCTCCTTCACTGATGGCCGGGTTGACTACCGACGGCGATTGTCCCCCCGTGCCCCCGGCCCGGATGGTGTAGTTCTTGACACTCTTGCCGTCGGTGAAACGAGCGGCCTGTGCACGGGAGTTGAGAAGGCTCAGAAATGGACGACCCGTCATTTCCGTCCACCTCCCGCCCCGTAGCCCACCGTTGTTGTCCGAATGCAGACTGTGCCACATCGGTCGCCTTCAGCGAAGAGGGGACCGGGACGCCACCGGAGTCCGGCTGAACAGTCGTCGGTCATGCGGATGCTCACGTCTGTCATCCCGTCACCCGTTCAGTACGGAACCGAAGTCGGTGTCGGAGCCGAGCACGAAGGTCGCCACGATCAGCAGCAAAGTGCCCGGAAGCAGGAAGGCGATGGTGGTCATCGTGGCCTTGGGCACGGTCTTCGCCGCCTGCCGACGCGCGTTCTGCGCGTCAGTGCGGCGCATGTCCGTGGCGATCTGGATGAGCGTGTCCGCGATGGGAGCGCCCAGCTCCTCGCCCTGCTGCAGGGCGGTGACGAACTGGTCCACCTGGTCGCTGTCGTTGCGCTTGCGCAGCTCGTCGAAGGCCTGACGGCGGCCGACGCCGAGGTCCATCTGCCGCAGGGTGATGCGCAGTTCGTCGGCCCAGGGCCCGGCGTAGTGCTCGGCGACCCGTTCCAGTGCCTGCCGGAAGCTGAGACCGGCGGAGACGACGACGGCGAGCACGTCCAGGAAGTCGGGGAGGGTGCGTTCGATGACGCGCTTGCGGTCGCGGACGGCCTGCCAGATGCCGAGGTCGGCGGCGCTCAAGCCGAAGGCCAGCACGAGCGCGGCGAAGAGCAGGCTGTCCGCGGAGACGCCGACGACGGCCATGACGACGCCGAGCACTCCGTAGGCGGCCCGGCGTGCGGCGTAGCGCTGGATCGTGAGGCCGCCGGGGTTGCCGGCCTGGTCGATCTTGCGGCGCTTCTTGTTGACCGACTGCTGCCCCATCAGCCGCAGCACGAGCGGTGCGAGGGGCATGCCGAGGCGGTCGACTGCCGCCTCACGCTTGGTGGTTCGCGTGGCACCGACCTCCAGGGCGACGGCGAGGTCGCTGGGCAGCTCGGTCTCGGCCCGGTACATGCGGACACCGGCGATGATTCCGTAGACGCCGAGAGCGACTGCGGCGGCGAGAAGAAGGGGCAGCATCGTCTCCGGACTCCTTCCTCAGATCTCGATCTTGCCGAGTCGGCGGATGACGAAGAACCCCGCGGCGAAGAGCCCGACGGCGACGACGATCGCGAACTGCCCGAGGGCTGAGCCGGTGACGCGGGCGAGCGCCCCGGGCATCATCGAGTTCATCATCAGCATCGCGCCGAGCCCCAGCACCGGGACGGTGAAGGCCGTCGCGTTCACCTCGGCGAGCATCGTGCGCACCTCGCGACGGGTCTCCTTGCGCTCCTCCAGGGTGGCGGTGAGGTTGCGCAGTGACGCGACGAGGGTGCCGCCGGCACGGTTGGCGAGGACCAACGTCGTGACGAGCACGACCAGTTCGCGGGAGGGCAGTCGCTCGGCGAGCTCTCCGAGTGCGTCGTCGATGGAGCGGCCGACGGCCAGCTGATTGGTGACGAGGGTGAGTTCGTCCCCGGCGGGCGCCTCCAGCTCCTCGGCCGCCATACCGAGTGCGGTGCGCAGTGCCAGTCCGGCCGAGGTGGCGTTGGCGAGGATGCGGGACAGTTCGGGGAGCTGGTTGATGAACTGCTCGGTGCGGCGCGTGCGTTGGTGCGTGAGGAAGGCATTGGCCGCCAGGACGCCGAGTATTCCGGCTATCGGACCGAAGAACGGTGCGAGGACGGCGCCGGCCACCAGCCACAGTCCGGCGACGAGGACCAGGACGTAGACGGCGAACTCGCCTGGGGTGACGTCCAGTCCGGTGGCGGCCAGCTTGAGCTGCACGCGGCTGCCCAGTCGTGTGCGTCGCAACTGCCGGTCGACGCCCGTGAAGTGACGGCGGCGGCCCGCGGGCAGCTCGTACCCTCCGGAGCCGGTCGACAGCCGTTCGATGAGGGCCTGCTGCTGGGAGCGGCCCGCCGCATACGTCAGGACCCCCGCTACGGCGAGGGCACTCGCCAACAAGGAGGCTCCGAGCGCGAGTTGTGCGGTGGTGTCCATGACGGGTCCTGTGTGTCCTCAATCCAGGGTGCGTGGGCCGGTGCCGGAGGCGGGGCGGGGGTCGTCCGTACGGGCGGGGGTCATACCGCCTCCCTGGTGGACAGCCGCGACGCGTCGTCGGTGACTCCGAAGACGGGCGGCACCGTCTCGCTCGACATCTGCAGACGGGCGGCGGCCCGCCGGGGTACGGGCAGGTGCTCGAAGTTCCCGTGGATCTTGCCGTCCGCGGACATCGGGCTGCCCGCGAATCGGGAGACGGAGGCGATCTGGAAGGTCTCCCTGCCGTGCGAGGCGAGAAGGGCGATCTCCACGATCTTCCTCGATCCGTCGGCCATACGGGCCAGTTGGATGATGACGTCCACCGCGGAGTTGATCTGGTCCTGGAGGGCCGGGAAGGGGATCTCCACCTCCGACATGGAGGCAAGGGTCTGCAGACGCATCAGCGCGTCCTCGGCGCTGTTGGCGTGCACGGTGGCCAGCGAACCGTCGTGACCCGTCGACATGGCCTGGAGCATGTCCAGGGTCTCCCCGCCGCGGACCTCGCCGACGATGATGCGGTCGGGCCGCATGCGGAGCGAGTTGCGTACGAGGTCGCGAACGGTGATCTGGCCCTTGCCCTCCACGTTCGGCGGCCGGGTCTCCAGACGGATGACGTGCTGCTGCTGGAGCTGGAGTTCGGCGGCGTCCTCGACGGTGATGATGCGTTCGTGGTCCGGGATGAGCCCGGAGAGGGCATTGAGGAGGGTCGTCTTCCCGCTGCCCGTACCGCCGGAGACGATCACGTTGAAGCGGGCGCGGATGAAGGCCGAGAGCAGCGAGAGGATGTGCTCGTCCAGGGTGCCGAGCGCGATCAGCTCGTGCAGCGCGTACGCGCGGGGGAAGCGCCGGATCGTGAGGGTGGGCCCGGTGAGCGAGAGCGGCGGGACGATGACGTTGACGCGCTCGCCGGAGGGCAGGCGCGCGTCGACCATCGGATTGGACTCGTCCACACGGCGGTTGACCGTGGAGACGATGCGCTCGATGGTCTGCATCAGCTGCTCGTCGGAGGCGAAGCGGACCGGCACCTGCTCGACGCGTCCCGCGCGCTCGACGAAGACCTGATCGGGACCGTTGACCATGATCTCGGTGACGGTGGAGTCCTCCAGGAGCGGTTCGAGCACGCCGAGACCGAGGGCTTCGTCGACGACGCGCCGGATGAGCAACGCGCGGTCGTTCGTGGCCAGTACGGGACCCTCGCGGCTGATGATGTGCCCGAGCACGCGCTCCAGGCGGGCCCTGCGCTCCTGGGGCGCGAGGGCGGACATCTCGGCGAGGTCGATCTCCTCGAGGAGCTTGGTGCGGTAGACGGCCACGAGGTGGCTGGTGCCGTCGGCGGGTGCCGCCCCGTTGCGTGCTCTGGACTCCGGGGTGGTGATACGGGCCCGCAGGCTCATGTCCGGCCTCCTCTCTCCGTTCGGGGCGATGTGGGTCGCGGTGGTGTCGGTCGTCGTGCGGGTCGCGGTCGTGTCGGTCGGTCGTAGTCGTCGTCGTCGGTCGTAGTCGTCGGGCGGATCAGTCGCGGGGCATCGTCGCGGAGCGGGAGGCGTCGCCGAAGTCGTCGACGCCGGGGACTATCGAGGGGATGGTGACGGTCGTCGTGACCCGCACCTCGTCGTCACCGCCGCCGAGGGCGAAGCTGCTGCGGGACGCGGTCCAGCCGGACATGGCCGCCTTCCCGGTGGCGGCGTAGCTCTCCGCGACGTCCTCCAGGCTCGCCGTACGTGCTGCCGCGCGGGCGCCCGTACCTGCCTGCTGGACGGCGTATCCGGCGATGCCGAGCTGGATCGAGGCGACGGCCACCAGAAGGAGCAGCGGCATCATCCCCGCCAACTCCAGGCTGGAGGCACCCCGTTCAGGCTGCTCAAGCGCCGCACGCGGCAACAGGGCACGTGCCGCCCCGCGCAGCGCGGTCACCGCCGCCCGCATGCCGTCACCCCTCTTCCGCGGCGCCGGCTCTGCCGCTGACGGTGAAGGGGAGCTTGCCCGCCCCCGGGAAGAGGACCGGCGTGCCCAGATCGACGTCGGCCTTCCACAGATGTCCGGAGAGGCTGCACCGGACCTCGGACTTCTCCCGCCACTCTTCGGGGAGGTGTTCGGTGGCCGCTTCCCGGCAGGCGCCCTCGGCATCTCCCTGTGAGGCTGCGGCGGTGGCCGCGCGAGCGGCCTCGTCGGCGGCGTTCCCCGCCAGGGAGAAGGTGTAGCCGATGAGCACGCACTGCCACAGAACGGCCAGCACGACCAGCACGATGGGCGCCATTCCCGCGAACTCCACGGTCACGGCGCCGTTGTCGCCCCAGACGCTCGCCTCTTCGTCGTCGTCGGGCTCCTGGTGGCGCTGCGTCCCGCGGCTGCCCTGAGGCCTCTGGGTGCCCGGCTGCGGGCGGAACCCGGACGACGCCGGCGCGGCTCCCCGCCCCTCGCCTGGTCCGCCTCCCTGTCCGGCTCCGGGTGCGGCTCGCTGTGTACGGGACCGGAGCGGCAGCGCGTCATCGGTGGCACCGCTCGGCTCCGCGTCGAAACGCCGCCGGGACAGCGTCTCGATGGGGGACGTGCCGAGC
>NZ_JACBXA010000009.1 GCF_013870515.1 Streptomyces albidus (ex Kaewkla and Franco 2022)
ATCCGGGTGCTGCGGGGTCCGTCCGTGCTCGGATGCGTCCGGGTTGGCTCGGGTGCGGTCGATGGCTTCGGCGAGGGGGACGCCGTATCGGGCCAGCCGCAGCGGCAGCCGCATCTGTTCCGGTGCGGTCCGGCGCCAGTTGCGGCCGTAGCGGGCGCGCAGTTGCTCGCGGTAGACGGCCCAGTCCTGCTCGAGGGCCACGGCGGTCTCGTAGCTGCGCAGCTCCCACAGCTTCATGCGCCGCCACAGGCCGAAGGTGGAGGGGAAGGCCAGCAGCCACCGGGCGAGGCGTACGCCTTCCATGTGCTTGTCGGCGGTGATGTCGGCGATGCGTCCGACCGCGTGGCGGGCGGCTTCCACGGCGACGATGAACAGCACGGGGATGACGGCGTGCATCCCGACGCCGAGTGCGTCCGGCCAGGCGGCCGCGGCGTTGAAGGCGACGGTGGCGCCGGTCAGCAGCCAGGCGGTCTGACGCAGCAGTGGGAAGGCGATGCGCAGCCAGGTCAGCAGCAAATCGAGCGCGAGCAGGACGACGATGCCGGCGTCGATGCCGATGGGGAAGTACGGGGCGAACTCGCCGAAGCCCTTCCGCTCAGCCAGATCCCGTACGGCGCTGTAGGAGCCGGTGAAGCCGATCGCGGCGATCACCAGCGCTCCGAGCACCACCACGGCGATCAGCAGCCAGCGCACCGTCGACGGGCCTGTGGCCGGCAGAGGCTGTGCCTCGTCCTGGTCCTCGACGACGGCTGGCAGCGGCTCCCTTGTTGGCGTCTCGGTTCGGGGTGCTGTGTCGGGGGGTGGCGTTGTGGTGAGGGGGCGGCCGTCGACGGCGACCAGGCCGACGCGGGTGGCCGGCTTGGTGCCGTTGCCGGACGTGAGCATGGGGTGCGGCACGGTCAACTCCAGGCAAGATCAGTGGGGTTCAAGGGCGGTCAGGTGGTGGTCTGGCGGTGCTGAGTGATGAGCAGAGCTAGCCAGCGGGCGTTGTTGGTCTGGCCCGCGTAGGAGCCGTTGGGAGCCCAGGCGTGCCACCACAGGGAGGGACGGCCGTAGAAGCGCTCGATGGTCAGCGCGACCGTGTAGCCCTTCAGGACTCCGGCCTCGACGGGCAGTTGCTGGACGGCGCCGGTCACGAGGTCCTGCCTGCGCGGGAGGGCTGGCAGGTGTGGGTGCGGGCAGCGCGGCGGGCGGCCTTCTGGTTGCGGTAGGTGCGGCGCCAACCGCAGTCGGGGCAGCGGGTCTTGGCGCTCATGCGATCCGCCTCCCTCGCAGCGGCAGCACCGCGGCATGGGCCTCGGCGGTCAGCTGCGGCGCGTACTCGGGCAGCTGGTCGAGCTGGTCGAGGGTGTCGATGAGGACGGACAGCGGCAGCGCCTGGCCGTCGAAGTGAGCTACGACGGCGGTGCGGGCAGCGGCCAGCAGCTCGGCGTGGTCGTGCCGCAGCGCGGCCAGCTGCCGGCGCAGGTACGCGGTACTGCTGGCGAGTTCGGTACGTGTCGGGGTCGACATGAGCGGAGGAACCTCCACAAGTAGGGCGCCACCGGGCCGCGATGAGCCAAGGCGACGGGCACGCGGCCCGGCGGCGTCAGGACGAGCGAGGGATGAAGGAGGCGGTCAGCGGTAGGAGGCGAGGCTGCGCATCACCAGCACGCAGCACGTGATCGCTACCGCGGAGACACCGACGGCGACGGCCACCACCGCGACGGACAGCAGCAGCGCGACCACCACGGCACCCACCACCAGCGCACCGGCAGTGCCGACACCGACAGCAGAGGCCTTGAACTGCCCTCGTGAGCTGGGCTGTTGACCTGAGTCGTGATGCGAGCAGCAGTGCGGCACCGCGGCGGTCGGCGGGGCAGAAGCGACCTGGTGCGCGGACGGAGGCTGAGCCGCTGGCGCGAGGGAGGCGAACTGCCGCCCCGAGGCGTCGGTCAGGACGTACGCCGGATTCGCGGCCTGCGTCTGCGGACTCTGGAGCTCGGTCATGCCGCCTCACTCCTCGACCGCAGTGCGCGGCGCTCCTGGGCGGTCAATCCGCCGAACACTCCGAACTGCTCGCCATTGGCCTGCGCGCGATCCAGGCATGCGGTCCGTACGGGGCAGGATTCGCAGATGCTCTTGGCGATCTCGATCGCTGCGGCGTGTTCAGAGAAGAACAGCTCGGTCTCGACCTCGGCGCACGCGGCGCCGGCTTCGACAGTGGGGTCGGCTCCCGGTACGGGCGGGCCGCCGGGGCGGCGGTGGTTGGGGTGTATGTGGGTCTGCTTGGCCTGGAGCAGGTGCGGGCGGGAGGAGCCCACCACGCGGATCGTCACGGGACGGAGGACCATCTCAGCGCACCCCCTCACGCTCGAGGAGCGGGCCGGGCGTCCACATGTGGCCGCAGCTCCCGCACACCTCACGCGCTGCAGTGCGGCACTGCGAGACGCAAGTCGGGCTCTGGCAACGCGGGCACCGGGCCGATGCACAGGCCGAGCGCTGGTCGTAGAACGGACGCGTCGACATCATGCTGCGTCACCGTCCCGACCACTCTTGGGCCCCGCAACGCAGGTGTAGACGCGCACGTTGCGGTCGCCGACCTTGACGTGCGTCTCGAAGAACCACCAGTCACTGCCCGAAGGCTGAACCAGGGCAACACCACCGGCTCCCCGCGCGATCCGCGCGACTGCCTGGCATCGCTGACCCGGTTCACCGGGAGCAGAGCAGATCTGTACGCCGATCGCGCCGTCAGTCGGAACCGTCACGTACAACTCGGGAAGGCCCGGAAAGCCTTCGAGAAGGTCCGCAACCAGCCGCAAGCCTGCGACTGTGCGGGAAGTGCCCAGCTCATCAGGCTGGGCATCGACCGCCACATCGGCGGTACGCTCGTTGAGCATCGTTGAACTCCTCTGGTAAGGACTCGCGATGTCGGGCCTCGGTGAGGTCGAGCCGGAGTTGCCGCTCCAGGTCGACCGCTCTCGCCGGGGCCTCTTCCTGTTCGCCCTCAGGCGGCGTCGGCCGTCGGCACCGTGCCCGCATCGAGCAGGTAGGCGTCGAGTGAAGGCCGGGGGATCCGCAGCGTGCCGCGGCCGGCACCCACACGAAGCGCATGCAGCCGGCCGGCCTCGATCTCGCGATAGACGGTGGCCACGTGCACGTCCAGGAAGTCAGCGACTTCCCTGACTCTCAGGGGGCGCTGATCGTGCTGGTGCGGCTGGCTGGGCTCGAGCAAGGGGAACCTCCTAGAAGGCGCTGCAAGCGCAGGGTGCGCTGCTTTCGCTTACTGTTGTAATGCAAGTAGTGCAACTAATGCAAGTACCTGTCTTGGTTTCACTGCCTGGACTGATGTGGCGTCGGTACGATGGCGAGATGCGACAGCTCCCCGAAGACGACCGCCCGAAGTTCGAGCGGCTGGCAGCTGTTCTTGAGAGCGACATCGCACGCGGTGATCTGAAGGCTGGGGAGCGCCTGCCGCCAGTTCGCGACCTACGAGCGACGTTCCCGGTGTCAGAGGGGACCGTCATCCATGCGCTGAGGCTGCTGCGCGAACGAGGCCTCATCTGGCGCGATTCGACTCGTGGACACTTTGTGCGTGAGCCCGTCGATGTCAGTGTCGAGTCGTCGGACGACCACAGCCCTGAGTACGACGCGATCATGCGTGAGATCCAGGAGATCCGCCGCGATATGAAGCGTCTGACACAGCGGCTGGATGGGATCGAGAAGGCGGGTCGCGAGTCACGTCCGTGAGAAGGCTCTCCGTCCTGTCCAGCAACTGTTGGGCTTCACGGCGCACCGCGCGCAGAGCTGCTGCCACCTCAGCCCGCTCGTTCGGGCGAAGTCGACTTGCCGCGTCTCGCTGTCGCATGGCCCCGTCATCCTCCCTGCCCACGGCACTTGAGCTGTCGTGAGTAAGAGCATGTGGCTTCACGCTGATGGGGACCCGGACACTCTGTCCGGGTCCCCATCAGCGGCTGCTTGAACTGCTGTTGCTACGTCACTTCACGGCTCTCTCCGCAGCGTTGAGAATCGCACCCCAAGGCAGGTCGCGGCCGGAAACGCCTTCGCGAGGCTCGTACAACGGCCAGACGTCGCTGCCCTGAATCATCAACACGCCTGCGCTTTCCAGAGCAGCCACGTGGCTCTTCCACGACGGGTGCCGCGCATGAGCCATGTTGATCCGTGGGAACACGACGACTGAGACGCCCTGCGTGCCGATCGCCTCATTGACCTGTGTGAGCGCCTGGTTGTCCGAGATCCCCACGGCCAGCTTGGCCACGGTGTTGGCGGAGGCCGGCGCGACCACGTAGCAGTCGACAGGGGGATGAGGACGTGCCTCGCCTGGCAGGCGTGGCTCATCACGTACAGGCAGAGCCGTGAGCTCCTCGAGCTGCCGCAACTCCCCACTCCTGCGGAGCCATTGGCCGGCAGTAGGAGTGAGGGTCACCGCAACCCGCCAACCGCGGTCGAGGGCTGGGACGACGAGCCCGGTGCGGAGTTCTTCCAACCCGCCGGCGCTTGTACCTACGACTCCCAGGACCGCTTGCCCCTTCGTGTTCACTGCACCGCCCTACACCGTTGGGCCATTGAGTAGAGCTCGGACGACCGAGCGCCACCCGTGACCGGTGATTGCTTCATCAGGTCCCTCAGCGTCTCTCGAACTCGAGGGTTGTTGCGTACGAGCTGAGGAGACGTCTGTTCCGCCCTACGTAGCTCGGCGAAGGCGTCGTCGGTCTGACCGGCGAGGCACAGTGCACGACTGTGGTCGATCCGGTGGGAGACACCGCGCTCTGCAGGCATGTGGTCGACGGCTATGTCGCCGTGCTCGATCACGTACGGGATATTCTCTAAATCGAGCTCGATCGAGAGACGGTGTAGTACTACGTTGGTCGGCCCGAACGATGTCTGCCAGAGGTTCTGATCCGAACCGAGGCGCTCCGCAAGGGCTTCCGCGCGGTTGAGCAGGTCGGAGGCGGTGCTCCGGTCCTGATGGCGGGCGGCGGCAACCGCCGCGCGCAGATGGATCATCCCGAGCAAGCTCAAGGCGGCAGGATCCTCGTTCTGCACCTGTGATGCGAGCCAGCGCGCCGCAGCGTTGCCCAACTCCAAGGCGTCGTCATAGCGACCGTTGGCGAGCAGGGCGTGAGTTCCAGAGCGTGCCGCCGAAACCAACGAGAGCGGGTCCTCAGACGCGTCCGCGGCCTGCATCGCGCGCTCGGCGGCGAGCCAAGACAAGTCAGACTCCCCGACTTTCGCGAGAGTCGTCGCGGCGAGGTGATGCGTGCGTGCTGAGACGGCCCACCCGTGGCGGTGCATCGACTGTGACCTGGCTGCATCTTCCAGCCCTTGAGCTGTTTGGAGCAGGCCGGGGAGGGCCGACACGACGTGCCCGAGACGGCCCGCCTGATAGTCGTCCCAGCTGCGTTCCACAACGGACGCAGCGTGCCGAGGCTCGGGGACCTGCGCGTCCGCCGTCGGACCGAACAGCAGCTTCGACAGGCGGCGGGGGCTCATCAGCGCGTCTCGGACAGCCGGGACATCGTCCAACTTCTTGTCGTCCTCCAGGAGCACGGACTGCCCCAGCAGATCGCCCAGCGGGACACGGAGCACCCGAGCAAGCTCCGACAGCTTGTCGATTCGAGGTGGTTTTCTGATTCCCCGCTCGATCTTCGCCAGCCAGTCGGTGCTGTGGCCAACGAGCCCAGCTAGCACTTCCTGGGTGTAGCCACGACGTACGCGGTAAAAAGCGATCCGTTGGCCAATGCTGAGGTGGTCACCAAGACCACGCATAGGGCGCCTCCCCTGGACGATTGGTCCGCTGACAACGGTAGCTGGGTCGAGAGTGGGGCCGCGGCGTCCATTCGAGCCGGACACTCTGTCCGGCCATGCATGCCCTAGGTGGGCCCACATACCGCATCCGCTGAAATTGGTGGCCCCGTCAAGGGTCGGCGGTGACGAACCTTCTCGCCGGCGGCTCACCCCTGCTCGCGCGGGGACCACTGGATCGGGACCTTCCCGGACGGCCCGAGCCCCGGCTCACCCCCGCTTGCGCGGGGACCACAAGGCGGAGGTGTGGCGCTGGCCCGTCTGTGACGGCTCACCCTCGCTCGCGCGAGGACCACGACCGTGCGGCTGTCCTTCGCGGTGTCCGGCTCACCCCCGCTCGCGCGGGGACCACACGGCCAACTCGGAGAAGTGGAACGTGCGGGACGGCTCACCCCCGCTCGCGCGGGGACCACACCGGAATCTGTCCGCAGGCGCCTCTTCCTACCGGCTCACCCCCGCTCGCGCGGGGACCACGACGGCCGGCAGGTCAGCGTCGCCGTCGCCTACGGCTCACCCCCGCTCGCGCGGGGACCACTACCCATGCCCGTACAACCGTTGTGCCTTCAACGGCTCACTCCCGCTCGCGCGGGGACCACCGAGGCACCATCAACCTGCGTCGCCTGCCGACCGGCTCACCCCCGCTCGCGCGGGGACCACGTCCTTCGCGGACTTCTCCGCCACGTCCGTCGCGGCTCACCCCCGCTCGCGCGGGGACCACGAAGGCGAGGGCACCGAATCCAGCGTTTGCAGCGGCTCACCCCCGCTCGCGCGGGGACCACCGGCTGGAAGCCGCGGAGGAGTTGTGGAACAGCGGCTCACCCCCGCTCGCGCGGGGACCACCGTACGGGGCCATCGTCCGCGGATCCCACTCAAAGGCTCACCCCCGCTCGCGCGGGGACCACCCTCGCCGACCAACCCGCGGCCAACGCCGCAGCGGCTCACCCCCGCTCGCGCGGGGACCACTTCCACACGTGGTAGCCGATGCCTGGAGCGAACGGCTCACCCCCGCTCGCGCGGGGACCACTTGCGCTACTGCACGGTCACCTCCACCCGTGGAGGCTCACCCCCGCTCGCGCGGGGACCACTTGCGCTACTGCACGGTCACCTCCACCCGTGGAGGCTCACCCCCGCTCGCGCGGGGACCACTAGACCGTGTTGATGATGAACGCGATCGGCTTCGGCTCACCCCCGCTCGCGCGGGGACCACCTCCGAGAGCTGATCCGTCGACACGGACGAGCCGGCTCACCCCCGCTCGCGCGGGGACCACGGCCACCGCGAGTGGCCAAAACCCGCGGCAACTGGCTCACCCCCGCTCGCGCGGGGACCGCACGCCAAAGCCCGCCGCATCCGCTACGAGTTCTACGGCTCACCCCCGCTCGCGCGGGGACCACGGCTGACCCATGCCGCCGAAGGCGCACGACCACGGCTCACCCCCGCTCGCGCGGGGACCACAGGATCCGCGCGACGTTGTCCGTACCGCGGTCCGGCTCACCCCCGCTCGCGCGGGGACCACAGGACAATGAAACGTGGAAGTTCCTGTCTCTCCGGCTCACCCCCGCTCGCGCGGGGACCACTGACGCAGCCACCGGAGAACGACCTCCAGCTGCGGCTCACCCCCGCTCGCGCGGGGACCACTTCGCGGTGACCGCCGCGTCCGGCTTCCCGTCCGGCTCACCCCCGCTCGCGCGGGGACCACGAGCTGGACGAACAGCGGGGGCCCCGTGGCTCCGGCTCACCCCCGCTCGCGCGGGGACCACCTGCACGTCCTGCCGTGGGTGGCCGGCCTCATCGGCTCACCCCCGCTCGCGCGGGGACCACTCGCCGCTGCCCACGCGGGCGCCAACTACCAGCGGCTCACCCCCGCTCGCGCGGGGACCACTCCATCGAGCTGGTGGCGGAAGCAGACCACGACGGCTCACCCCCGCTCGCGCGGGGACCACTTCCTGCCCGAGCGTCTGCCGCTTGATCTGCGCGGCTCACCCCCGCTCGCGCGGGGACCACGACAGCACACCCTTGTTGACGGCCTGCTTCGCCGGCTCACCCCCGCTCGCGCGGGGACCACTGTCCTGCCATCGAGAACAGGAAGGCTGACTACGGCTCACCCCCGCTCGCGCGGGGACCACCCGAACGGCATGAGGTAGCTCTCGAAGCGGATCGGCTCACCCCCGCTCGCGCGGGGACCACCGTACTCCGACGACGGTATCGACTCCGACCCGCGGCTCACCCCCGCTCGCGCGGGGACCACACTTCTCGACCTGCACAGTTAGGGGCGCTTTGCCATTCCGTGATGTCTGCCCACGTTGAGCTTCACGATCTTGGGCAATTGAAACTTCCGTTCCCGAGTTTTGCGCTCTTCTTCTGTGATATGAGTTTTCGCCTGATTGATCCGATTGTCAGAGGTGTGTGCTCTGCTAGTTGGGCACTGTAGCTAGGGGGCAGGAATGAGTATCCGTGGTGTCGATTCTCGACTGTGGGGCAAGCAGGCGGGCTTAGATCGCCCATATCCGCTGGTGTGTCACCTGTTGGACACCGGGGCGATAGCAGGGGCTTTGTGGGACGTGTGGTGGCACGGCGCCGCGGCTGCCAGAGCATCGACGGAGACGGGGTTGCCAGCACGGGAGTTACGGCAGCTCGTGTGCTTCTGGGCAGGTCTCCACGACATGGGGAAGATCAGCCCTCCGTTCCAGGTGAAGGTGCCGGAGTTGCACCGCCAACTGCTGGACGGCGGTGGGAGGTACGGCCCTGACGTGGTCTCGGATGAAGCCCGGCGCCTGCATCATAGTGAAGCTACTCACTGGATACTGCCCGAAATCCTTGCCGGGCTCGGCTACCCCGCGGGTGGCAGTGCCAGGAGGCACATCGGCCATCAAGTTGCGCAGATGCTCGGCGGTCACCACGGCAAGTTCTGGGAGTCGATGCGGCGAGAGGCGCTCGTATCCCCCCGCGGGCACTGTCCAGCACTCGGTGTTGAGACTGGATGGGTTGAGCAGTGCCGGGCACATGTTGATGTCCTGCAGCATCTGACGGGGGCCGGAGCTCTCACGTCCCCGCTTTCTCCAGCCCTCGCGGTCGTCATTTCCGGCGTTGTTGTCGTTGCTGACTGGCTGGCAAGCCAGGAGGAGTTCATAGCGGCTCGACTGCCTCAGACGCAGTGGTCTGGGGACGTGGACGAGCTCTGCGCGCACTGGAAGCAATCGGTGCACGATGCCCCGGACGTCGTCCGAGAGGCGGGCCTGGGCCGGGCGTTGGTGACTCCTGCCAGGGATTTCGTCGAGCGGTATGGCTTTGAGCCGAACGCGTTGCAGGCCTCTCTGGCGCGGGAGTTGCCGCACCTCGTGTCCCAAGGCAAGGGGACGGGCCTGCTGTTGGTGACAGCTCCGGCAGGTGATGGGAAGACCGAGGCAGCCTTAGAGGCAGCGGCTGTGCTGGCAGGTTTCTCCGGTGCGACGGGAATTGGCTTCTCGCTGCCCACGATGGCGACTGCCGATGCCATGTATAAGCGGGTCGAGGCCTTTGCCCGTCAGGCTTTGCAGGGCGACGCCGCGCTCACGCGGGTCCACAGCATGGCGTGGCTGGCGAAGTCCGCGGGTGGGGACGCGGCATCGCAGTCGTCTGAAGCTGGCAAGGTGCTTTCGGGGCAGACGGCCTCGGTTGAGGCCGCGCAGTGGCTCCACGGTGGGCGTCGCGGTCTGCTGGCGCCGCTGAGTGTCTTCACCATCGATCAAGGACTGTCAGCGGTTCTGCCCCTGCGCTACAACGCGCTCCGGATGTTGGCGCTCTCCGGGAAGGTCCTGGTCGTGGATGAGGCCCACGCCTACGGCCCTTGGATGCACGCCCTGTTGGTGAGGCTGCTGGAGTGGCTGGGCGCGCTCGGGGCTCCTGTGGTCATGCTGTCCGCCACCTTGACCGGACGTGTTGCGCGTTCGCTGATGGCGGCCTACGTGCGCGGCTCCGGCGCCGACGCGGGCGACGGCCCCGGAGCCGAGATGCCGCAGCTGCACTATCCGGGGTGGGTGTGGGTCGATGCCGGGGGAGAGGTCAGTCCTCCACGAGCGGTGCGCAGCGAACGTGAACACCTACTTCGATTCCAGGTCGAGCCGGTACGGCGGGACACGGAAGTCACGCATACACGACACAGGCTCTCAGTGATCAAACGACTGTTGGGGCCGGTCGTGGACGAAGGCGGCTGCGTGCTGATCTGCTGTACGACCGTCGCCGAGGCCCAGCGGACCTGGCACTTCATCGCCGAGTGGTTCGACGAGCTGGCCCCGCAGGACCGTGAGCTCCCAGAGCTGTTCCTGCTGCACTCGCGATTCCGTGCCGGAGACCGAGCGGTGCTTACGAAGCGCTGCGAAGGAACATTCGGTAAGCAGGGTCGTCGGCCGGTGACCGGAGCGGTCATGGTCGCCACACAGATCGTCGAGCAATCGCTCGACCTGGACTTCGACTTGGTGATCAGTGAGCTGGCCCCCGTGGCACAGCTTATTCAGAGAGCAGGACGCTGCCAGCGTCACCGGCTGCAACCCGACGTCCCCGATCCCCATCGAGATGTCCGGCCGGCCTGGCTGTCCCAGTCGTCGGTGCCGCCCACCGTCGAAGTCGTCGTGCTGGACCCTGTCGGTTCTGACGGTGTGTTCGACCGCCCCAGGGAATGGGGAGCGGTATACGACGAAGGGCTCCTGCTTCGCACGAGCGAGCTCCTCGCTGCCTTGGCGGTGCGGCCGCAGGAGGTACCAGCGGGTGTCCAAGGACTCGTGGATGCCGTGTACGCAGAGGACTTCACATCTGTCGCCGCGATGGACGAGACGGTGCAGAGGCGCTTGGCGTTGGCGGATGCCGAACGCTTGGCTGAGGAAGCTGCCGAAGAGCAACTGGCTGCGATGGTGCGCATTCCTTCCCCCGGCGACTTGGGGAAGGACCTGCATCCGCTGAGCGCCACCTCGGTGCCCGTCGACGAATCCCTGATCGCCACACGCCTCGGCGCTGATTCGGCGCGACTGGTCTGCGCTTACGAACAGCCCGACAAGGGCTGGACGCTTGATGAGGCAGGGGAGCTGCCGATCCCGGGGATAGCCGGCGGGACGGCGGATTCGCGATATCAGGCGCGGCTCGTCGCCGACTGTGTGATCCCGGTGCCGGGCAGCTGGGTGCGTGGGTGTGCCGAGTTGCTGCCCCAGCCACAAGCCTGGACGGACAACGCCGTACTCCGCTCGTGGGCGTTGATGCCGATGCGGCGTGGTTCCGACGGAAGTTGGCGCGGCCTCCTGAGACCTGGAGAGGTCTCGTACGGCACATGTGGCCTCGCTCCCTACGCCGAGTTCGGTGACGGCCGAGTCGGTGCCGCGTCTGCGGAAAGCGCCGAAGGAGCGCGTTCGTGAAACCCATCCGTGCGCATCGGCCTTGAACTCCCGTTCTGTACCGCAGTGGGAGGCGAGACCAATCGTGCTCCTGCGTCGCTCGCGGACGTCCCAGCTCTATCTGTCGCAGAGGAAGGCGGAAACATGGACCATCAGGGGCACTACCCCCTCACGAGCAAGCCCTGGATCGGCGTGAGGTGGCGGTCTGATCAGCACGGCCAACCTGCTGTCGGTCTTCGGGACTTGCTCGTCCACTCTCACCGGATCGCCGGGTTGACTGTCGGTCCAACACCCGCGCTGTCGGCTCTCTATCGCATTCTGTACGCCCTCACGGCACGGGTCACCGGGCTGGACGAAGCCAGGAAAGGCCGGGACGACTGGCTGGACCGGCGCAATGAAGTCCTTGATTCGGGCATCGAGGCTCAGCGTGTCGATGACTATCTGAGTTCTCATGCCGAGTCGTTCGACCTTTTCGGCTCCCGACCCTTCCTGCAGGATCCGCGACTCGCTCAGGAATGTCCGAAGACCGCCGGGGTGAACAAGCTGCTGTTCGGACGTTCCGCCGGCAACAACCACTCCTGGTTCGGCCATCACAGGGACGAAGCCCCCCATGCGCCGAAAGCCTCGGAAGCCGCACTGCATCTGCTGATGTGGCTGTACTACGGACCGTCAGGACGCTGCGGGACACGTATTGTCGAACAGACCAGCGCCGCGGACGTGTCCGCCGGACCTCTCCGTTCGAGCCTGTCTTTCCACCCCGAAGGCTCGTCACTTCTGCAGACCTTGCTGGCTGGCCTGGTACCTCCGGAGATCAGCGACAGGGCCGAGACCGACCTTTGCCCCTGGGAGCTCAACGAGCTGCCTGATCCCCTCTCCGCACCGGAGTCGGGCTCAGGCCCGTGTTCACGGCTCACCAGCGGCTGGCAGCATGCCGTGCTCCTGGTCCCGGATGCCGGCGGGGAGATGGTCACAGACGCTTACGTCACCTGGGCCCGCAGGAAGAAGCTGCCCCGAGCTGACGACGCCTATCTGATCTGGCAGACCAGCCAACAAGGCAACCTCTATCCCCGGCCTGCGGACTCCGGTCGTGCTCTTTGGCGGGACTTGGACGCGTTGCTCTTGACGAAGCCAACAGGGTCGACTCAACCCCACCGCCCGCCCGTTCTCGCCAGCACAGCGGAGCTGGAGGAAGTCCTCGACCAGCTCGCCGTCCGTGCTCTCGGCTTCGAGCAGGACGGAAAGACGAAGGACGTGCAGTACGTCTCCGCGACAACTCCTGCAGTACTCGGAGGCATTGAAGAACGAGAGCCGCACATCGCGCACAGCATCGGCGATCTCCGCAAAGCGGGTGAGAGCTACGGCGCGCGACTGACGTGGGCGACGAAGAAGGCATGGGCCGAGGTCACCGACACCAAGGCAGGTGACTGCGCTTGGGCAGACCAGGCGGCGGCTCTCTACTGGCCCGAGGCAGAGCGCTTCTTCTGGAGACGTCTGGAGGATCGCGACTTCGACGGAAGCTGGCGCGAATTCCGACAGCTGGCCGTGGACGTCTTCGAGCGAGTCACTCGAGCCGCCCCTCCCACATCGCGTGCCGTCCGAGCTGTGGAGAACGCCCGCTTGGAGATCTACGGCGGACGACAGCGCAAGAAGCGCCCTACGCCACAACCCTCCTGAACGCCTTACCGACATGAACGGAGCACCCATGACCGAGACACAAGCGCCGACCAGGGCTGCACCCGGAGCGGCACGCGAACCGTCCGACGCCTATAAGCGGGCCCAGAAGTTCGTCAGCCGAGTCCACGACTTGTGCGGCGATCCCGGTCGTCGTGCAGCGCTGCGCAGCGGCCTCGGCCGTCCTTTGGACCGCTGCTCCCGCATGCACGCGGTCATCGCAGGTTTTGTGCCGGAACGCCTCTCCGAGAGCAGCCAACGCGCGCACTACTCGGTTGCCGCGATGATCGCTTCCTTGCCGCCTGCCGCGCGACGCAGTGCCACCGCAGAGCCGGCGGAGCATGCTGACGCCCCGCAGCGCAATTTCGGGCGTTGTCTCGCGGACGCCGTCGAGAGCGGTCGCGTCCGTGAGAGCGCCGCGGAAGCCCGTCTGAGTCTCCTAACCCGGCAAAGCGTGAGCGGTTTGCATCGCCACGTTCCTTCCTCGGTACGCCTGCTCACGTCCAGGCCCGACGACGTCGACTTCGCCCAGCTGCTGGTCGACCTGACCTATTGGGACCGCTACCCCAGGCGCATCGGGCGGACGTGGCTGCAGAGCTACTACCGCTCGCGAATGCGCGCAGATCAGCAGGCGGCGGAGGAAGCAGACGCACAGCTGCACCAGGGCCACGCAGACGAAGACCACTGACACCCGACACCGTCCCAACCCGACAGGAGAACCCTCCATGACCCGCACTCCCGGCCGCTTCATCGAGGCGCACATCATCCAGACCATCCCTTACGCCAACCTGAACCGCGACGACACCAACTCGGTGAAGACGGTGGAGTTCGGCGGCGTCAATCGCACGCGCATCAGCAGCCAGTCCTGGAAGCGGGTCATGCGGCTGCGTCTCCAGGAACAACTGGGGGAGCAGGCACTGCGAACCCGCCGCCTGGCCGAGCGCATCGAGCGCCATCTCATGGCTGAGCCTCACAGTTGGCCGAAGGACCTCGCGGCGCGAGCCGGTCGTCACGTCGTGGTCGCCAGCAGCGTCGGAGCCGAGCCCCCGAAGAACGGCGAAGACAGCAGCGCCTGGTCGAGCGCGGTGATGGTCTACGTGCCGGACACTGCAGTGGCACAACTCGCCGACTTGGCCGCCGAGCACCGCACGGCCCTGGAAGCCGCGAAAGACACCAAGACGCTCACGCAGAAGGACGCCCTGGTCCCCACCGACCGTGTGGATGAGGTGCTGCGCTCCCGCAACGGCGTGATCAACCTGTTCGGACGGATGCTGGCCCAGGTCGAGGACGCCAAGGTGGACGGCGCGGTTCAGGTTGCCCACGCCTTCACCACCCATGGCACCGACACCGAGATCGACTACTTCAGCGCCGTCGACGACGTCACCGACGGCTGGGGCGACACCACCGGAAGCGCCCACATGGGACACGCTGAGCACAGCGCCGGCGTCCTCTACCGATACGTCGTCCTGGACGTGGCGGACCTGCTGAAGAACCTTGGCGGGGACACGGAAGCCGCCCGCCGCCTCGCCACCGGATTCCTCGACGCCGCCCTGCTCTCGATGCCTGCGGCGAAAAGGAACTCCACCGCCCCACACACCATTCCCGACATTGCCCATGTCTGCGTCCGCAGCGACCGCCCGGTCTCATACGCCTCCGCGTTCGAGCGACCCGTGCGCGCTGACTCCGAGGGTGGCTACACCCGGCCGTCCATCGCGGCGCTGGAGGCGTACGCCGAAGCGGCAGGGAAGCTGCTCGGCAGCTCCAACTCGCTGCACAGCGCACACGCCACCTTGGAAGCGAAGGATCTCGCCGGCGTGGGTCGCCGCGTGGATTCGTTCGAGGACCTCACCAGCGGCGCAGTCGAGGCAGCTCTGGGCACGGCACCGACGGAGTCCGCATGACGGCCACGACGGGGGCAACTCATGGCCTGCTGCTGCAACTTGCTGCGCCACTGCAGTCTTGGGGCGAGCGTTCCCGGTTCACGCACAAGCGGGACACGGCCGCAGCTCCGACTCGGTCAGGACTGATCGGCCTCATCTGCTCGGCATTGGGGCGTCGACGGGATGAGTCCATAGAGGACTTGGAACCGTTCGCGTTCACCGTACGAATCGATCGGCCGGGGACACAGGTAAGAGACCTGCACACCGTGGGTGGTGGCCTGCCGCGGCACCTCACCGTCGCGACGGCCGAAGGCAAGCGACGTACAGGCGAAACAGGCACGTTGCTCTCGCATCGCTACTACCTGCAGGACGCCGTGTTCACCGTCGCCGTGACGGCAGCGGACCAAGCATTGGTACAAGAATGCGCGGATGCCCTGCGGTGCCCTGTCTGGCCGCCCTACCTGGGGCGCCGTTCCTGCCCGCCGAGCGGACCCATGGTGCTTCTCGGCGCTGTTCCCGATCCGCTCCACCATCTACTGGAGCTGCCGCTCGCCCGTACCGCGCCGGCAAGCCAGCGGCGGACCCCGCAGGCGACAGTGCGAGTCGACTTCACCTCCGACGAGCCGCTCTCCCAACTGCTGACGGATACCGCAGTGGACAGGGCAGAGCAGATCGTCGGCGAGGCCCAGGACGACCCGGTCTCCTTCGCACCGCTGGACCGGCGCTACCGGACACGGCCGGTGCATCGCACGACCCTTCAACTGCCCGCACTGCTGTGCGGCGGCTACGGAGTCGACTACCTCACAGCCCTCCACACCTACCTCGACCATGACAACCGCACGGAGGCGTCGTGATTTCCAAGTCCTTGTGGGTCACGCAGATCCGCCCCGATACCCGACACAGCCGTGACGCCCGACGCGACGTCAGGAGTGCCGTCGGGCTGCACCATCGCGTCATGAGCCTGTTCCCCGACGATCTGGGCCCAAGTGCTCGGCAGCAGGCAGGGGTGCTGTTCCGCCTCGACGAAGGTCCCGACGGGCATTCGGTCCTGGTCCAGAGCACGGTGAAGCCGGACCCGACCCGGCTCGAGGACTCGTACGGTGTGGCACGCGCCAAGGAGCTCACCCCCCTCCTTGAGCAACTCCGCCCCAGAACAGCGGTGCGATACCGGATCACTGCTAACGCCACTCGCAAGCTCGGCAAGAACACCGTCGCAGGGCGCCCGAAGCAGTTGGTGCCCCTGCATGGTCAAGATGCCGAGGAGTGGTGGCTCCGTCAGGCGGACCGCGCAGGACTAACCATTCGGACCGTGGCCAGCACCGCACTTCCGGACGCAGGTGGCGAGCGCCGTGACAAGCACACCGTCACCCACGCCCGTACCCGTTTCGATGGGCAAGCCCTCGTTCGCGACCCTGCTGCATTGGTTGAACACCTTGTTGCCGGCTTCGGGCGAGGTAAGTCGTACGGATGCGGTCTCCTGAGCATCGCACCCGCCCGGTGACCACTCGGCAACCCGGCCAGGCGCGAAGGCGCCTGGCTGCCCCCACAGCTGCGATGTTGCCCCGCATCGGTGACAGCCTGTCCTTCCTGTACCTGGACATCGCACGCGTAGTGCAGGACGACACAGGGGTGGATGCTGTCATCGAGACGACCCATGGCGAGCAGCGAATCCCCCTGCCGACGGCTGCATTGAGCTGCTTGCTTCTGGGGCCAGGCGCGTCCATCACAACGAGGGCACTCACCACGTTCCCTCGGCATCGCACGACCGTGATCTGCACCGGCGCCGCCGGAGTTCGCTGTTACAGCGCCACGGTGGCGGACTCGCTGCCGACACGTTGGCTGGAGGTCCAGGCGCGCGTCTGGGCTGATCCCGAGCAGCGTACGGAGGTCGCCCGGCGCATGTACCGAACTCGGTTCGGTGACACCGCGCCGCCGGATGCGACCATCGCTCAGCTGCGTGGGCTCGAAGGACAGCGGATGAAGGCCCTGTACCGGATGCTCGCCACGCAGCACGGTGTCCGCCCGTTCAAGCGATCCTACGACCCCGATGACTGGGACACCCAGGATCCGGTCAACCAGGCACTCTCAGCCGCGAACACCTGCCTGTACGGCATTGTGCATGCCGCAGTGAACGCCCTCGGCTGCACGCCCGGTCTCGGATTCGTGCACACCGGGACTTCGCACTCCTTCGTCTACGACTTGCCGACCTTTACAAGACCCGTCTCACGCTTCCTCTCGCCTTCTCACTGCACAGTTCTGATGACCCCGAGAGCGATGCTCGTAGATCCTTCCGTGAGGAACTCCGGCTGTTCCGCCTCCTGCCGCGCGTTGTCGCCGATATCCAGAACCCCCTGGAACCTGGCTCAGGCGCATCCGATGAGGACGTGGAAGAAGCCACTGAGGAGCTGGTCGATCTTTGGGACCCGGACACCGGCACGGTGAGCGGCGGCGTCAACTATTCGCCCGATAAGGACCTCTGACCATGGCGAAGATGACGGTCATCGCCACCACGGCCGTGCCTGACCACGTACGAGGCGCTCTCAGCCGTTGGATGACGGAGACCATGCCTGGGCTGTACGTCGGGACACTCTCCGCACGTGTCCGAGAGGAACTCTGGACCGCGGTATCCGCCACCGTCGAGTCGGGGGCCGCCGTCCTGCTGCACCCTGAAGCGAATGAGCAGGGCTACACCCTGCATACCGTTGGCGAGAGACGTCGACGGCCCGTGGACTTCGACGGACTGATGTTGGTGGCGATGAATCCTGCTGAGGTTGGTAACGGAACGGCAAAGCCAGCGTAGCGTCGCAGGTCGCGAAGTGTGGTCCCCGCGCAGGCGGGGGTGAGCCTGCACAGGGACTCCGGTCCCCTCGGGGGCAGTAGTGGTCCCCGCGCAGGCGGGGGTGAGCCGCACCGTGGCCGTACGTGCAGGGATCTCCTCAAGTGGTCCCCGCGCAGGCGGGGGTGAGCCGACATGCGCGGAGAGCTGGAACGCGCAGCACCCGTGGTCCCCGCGCAGGCGGGGGTGAGCCGCACCGCAATTCGTGCAATTCATCGTTCCCCCTGTGGTCCCCGCGCAGGCGGGGGTGAGCCGGCGCCGGCGGTGACGACACCGGTCGTACCGACGTGGTCCCCGCGCAGGCGGGGGTGAGCCGGTCAGGAGCGCGGTGACGATGGCGCCTTGGGCGTGGTCCCCGCGCAGGCGGGGGTGAGCCGTGCCCTGGAGTGGAGTCGAACCACATCCGACCGTGGTCCCCGCGCAGGCGGGGGTGAGCCGACCACGGCGTCAGTGGAGAGGCTGAGCGGGTAGTGGTCCCCGCGCAGGCGGGGGTGAGCCGATCGAGCTGCGCGCCGAGCTGTCCAAGCTCACGTAGTCCCCGCGCAGGCGGGGGTGAGCCGGTCACCGTTCGGACAACCTGGGTCACGACCACGTGGTCCCCGCGCAGGCGGGGGTGAGCCGACGTACGCGCTGTGGGCGTCAGACGAGACATCGTGGTCCCCGCGCAGGCGGGGTGAGCCGGTGGCCGTGGCCCAGGCCCTCTCGCCTCTCGGGTGGTCCCCGCGCAGGCGGGGGTGAGCCGTGCTACGACTACGAGCCGAACTGGACGGGTGAGTGGTCCCCGCGCAGGCGGGGGTGAGCCGGCCGTGTACGTGCTGGCGAAACCGAGCGACTCGTGGTCCCCGCGCAGGCGGGGGTGAGCCGCACGGCGACAAGCTGCCGTCCGTACGCGCCCTGTGGTCCCCGCGCAGGCGGGGGTGAGCCGTGAGCTGGGGCTTCGCTCCGTCAGCCGGAAGGGTGGTCCCCGCGCAGGCGGGGGTGAGCCGCCGCGGATAGACCCCACAGACCGCACCCTCGAGTGGTCCCCGCGCAGGCGGGGGTGAGCCGGTGATCGAGGCCGGGGTGTACCGGTGCGTGACGGTGGTCCCCGCGCAGGCGGGGGTGAGCCGTGCTGGCGATGCCAGGACTGGCGCGAGGTGATGTGGTCCCCGCGCAGGCGGGGGTGTGATCCGCAGGCCAACGAGCTGTTGTTGGACACCTTCGGTGTGACCCTGTGTAGCTTCATTTCACCTAGGCGGGCGTGCATCATCCGTCCGGCGCTGCTAATTGCTTGCTAACTGGGCTCCTGCGCACCATGCGAAACAGGTTCAAAGAACCTGCGCTTAGGGCCCACTATGGCGACAAAGACGAGGTCAGCTACCCCCGCGACATCCACCAACGCGCTTGTAAACAGAAGGTCGTCGGTTCGAATCCGACAGGCGGCTCCCAGGTCAGAGGCCCCGTTCCATGATCGGAACGGGGCCTCTGTGCGCTGTACAGCAGGGAAGTACAGCAACAGTCGTGATTCTCAGCGTCTGTGCGGGGACTGGCCGAGGCGTTGGGGAGCCGGTCTGGTCAGGTGCCGGCTCCGACCTTGGCCTCTTCGGCTGTTGCCGACGACGGGGGTGTCTTCTTGGGGTAGAGCGTGGAGCGGGCTTGGGCGCTGTCGAAGTCGTTCTCCCACTTGCCGATCACGATGGTGGCGACGGCGTTGCCCAGCACGTTGATGAAGACACGGCCCTCGTTCAGGATGCGGTCGATACCGACGATCAGTGACAGGGCGGCCAGGGGGATGTGGCCGACTGAGCTCACCGTACTGGCGAGAACGATGAACGCGCCTCCCGCGATGCCGGCAGTTCCCTTGCTGGTGAGCATCATGACGCCCACCATGACCAGCTGCTGTTGCCAGGACAGATCGATGCCGACGGCTTGGGCCATGAACATGGAGGCCATCGTCAGATAGACGGCGGAGCCGTCGAGGTTGAAGGAGAAGCCGGAGGGGATGACGATGCCGACCACTGGGCGGCCGACGCCGAGGGTCTCCAGTTTGCGCACGAGCTGCGGCAGCACGGCCTCACTGGAGCAGGTGCTGAGCGCCACGAGCAGCTCGGCCTTGAGGAACCGAATGAGCGCGAAGAGCCCGAATCCGCAGACCCGCATGATGGCGCCCAGCAACACCAGGACGTAGACGACGCAGGTCGCGGTGAACAGGATGATGAGGTAACCGAGTTGCTTCAGGCTCTCGGCGCCGTAGGTGGAAACCACCATGGCCAGGGCGCCGAAAGTGCCCACAGGAGCCAGCCGCATCACCCAGCCGACGATTCGGAACACCACGTCCGACAAGGCGCGGATGCCGTCGGTCAGCGGGGCCGCCTCCTCCCCGGCCATGTTCAGCGCTATGCCGAAGACGATCGAGACCAGCAGGGCGGCCAGGATCGTGTCCCCCGTGATCGCCCCGAAAAGTGAGGTGGGGATCAGGGAAGAGATGAACCCGGTGAAGGTGGCGTGCTCTTGGCTGGTCTTGGGGACGTCGTCAGTGTTCAGCGTCGAGGGGTCGACGTTGAGCCCGGCGCCGGGCTGGAAGACGTTCGCGACGACCAGGCCGATCAGCATCGATGCCAGCGACAGCACCAGGAAGTAGCCGATTGCCTTCACGCCTATGCGGCCGGCCTTGCGCAGGTTGTCCATGGAGGCGATGCCGGTGGTCACCACGCAGAAGACGACGGGTATCACGATCATCTTGACCAGTGCGATGAACCAGTCGTTTAGCGGACTGAGGGCTTCTCCGAAGCCGGGCGCTGCGATGCCGACGGCGATCCCGAGGACTGCGGCCAGCACCACCTGGAACCACAGCTCACGTATGAGTCGGTTCAGCCGCGACCGCTGCGGGTGGTCGGAGGCGGTGGTGGATGTCATTGTTCGTGCTCCCTTGCGCGATGATCTTGAAGATGCCTGTCCTGTGGAGTGCAGGGGACGAGAAGTGGTCCGCGTCCCAGGTGATGTGTGTGGTGCGCTGATCGAGGGGTGGCCCATCGGGGCGGTCGGAGCGACCGGGTTCGGCCCTGTCAGCTGTGCAGCTCGCGCAGCACCTTGTAGAAGGCGGCCTTGCCTTCGAAGCCGATTCCGGGGGTGTGGGTGAGGCCGACCTGGCTCTTTTCGACGACGGCGTCGTCGGCGAAGCCGCCGGTGGGCTGGAACTCGCCCGGGTAGGACTCGTTGCCGCCGAGCTTGAGAGCGGCGGCGATGTGCAGAGAGAACTGGTGTCCGCCGTGCGGAATGCAGCGGCGTGAGGACCAGCCGTGCTGACGCAGCATGTCCTGGATGCGCAGGTACTCCACCAGGCCGTAGCTGAGCGCGGGATCGACCTGGATGATGTCCCGGTCAGGACGCAGGCCGCCGTAGCGGATGAGGTTGCGGGCGTCCTGCAGGGAGAAGAGGTTCTCGCCGGTGGCGATCCGGCCGGAGTAGTTCTCGGCGACCACGGCGTTGAGGCGGTAGTCCAGCGGGTCGCCGATCTCCTCGTACCAGAAGAGGCCGTAGGGCTCGATCGCCCGTGCGTACTCCAGCGCGGTGGCGAGGTCGAAGCGGCCGTTGACATCGACTGCGAGCCGGGATCCGTCCCCGTCCAGGACGTCGATGACGGCTTCGATGCGCCGTAGATCCTCCGCCAGGTCGGCGCCGCCGATCTTCATCTTGACCACGTCGTAGCCCAGGTCGAGGAAGCCGCGCATCTCGTCTTGCAGATCACTCAGGGACTTGCCCGGGGCGTAGTAACCACCAGCGGCATAGACGAACACCGAGTCGTCGGGATCGCCGTCGCCATAGCGGTCCGACAGCCACTGGTACAGCGGCCTGTCCGCGATCTTGGAAGCGAGGTCGAACAGTGCCATGTCCACCACACCGACCGCGACCGAACGTTCCCCGTGTCCGCCGGGCTTTTCATTGCGGAGCATGATCTCCCACGCCTTGGCGGGATCCAGCTCGCCCTGCTCGTCCAGCAGGCTGCCGGTCTCGGCATCCATCAGCCGCGGCAGGATGCGCCGGCGCAGGATCTCGCCCGCGCTGTAGCGGCCGTTGGAGTTGAAGCCGTACCCCACGACGGGCTTTCCGTCGCGGATGACGTCGCTGACGATCGCCACGATCGAGCAGTCCATCGCGCTGAAGTCGATCCAGGCGTTGCGGATGGAGGAGCTGATCGGGACGGTGCCTTCGTAGACAGCAGTGATCTTCACTCGGAGCCTTTCTCATATCTTATAAGTTGCGAGGGTGTTAGGGTGAGATGGCCGAACAGGGGCTGTCAAGGGCTAGGACGTCCGGAAGGATTCGCAGGGGCGATGGCAGGCACGAACCTTTTCCTCAGCAAGAGCGATCTTGCATACGCGGAGCTCCGTCGCCAGATCCTCTCCGGCGCTTTCCCTGCCGGCTCACGCCTGGCTCAGTACGAGCTGGCTGGCTCTCTCAACATGAGCATCACGCCCCTGCGCGAGGCCATCCGGCGGCTCAGCAGCGAGGGGCTGGTCGACGTCGAGACCCACCGCGACGTCCGGGTCTCGTCGATGAACTCCGACGAGGCGCGGCAGCTGTTCGAGGTGCGGCTCTCGCTGGATCCCACGGCAGCCGAACTCGCGGCGACGAGGCGCACTGCCGAGGACGTCACGGCCATGCAAGATGCGGTCGACAACCTGCTCCCCGTAACGCGCCAGTGGGGCGAGGATGCGCTCACCGCCCATCGCACATTCCATCAGGCGCTCTACCGTGCCTCCCACAACGACGTTCTCATCCGCCTCCTGGACGACCTGTGGGACAAGTCCGACCGCTATCGCCGTCTCGGCCTCGAACTTCCGCCCGGCGACGGACCCCGGACGCGAGACCTCCAGGAGCACCACGACCTCGTTGAACTCATCAAGGACGGTCAGGCTGCCGAGGCAGCCCAGCTCATGCGTGACCACGTCACTCACAGCCTGACCGCCACCGCCATCACCGCGCTCGAAGACCGCGAGGGCAACCAGGCCGACTGAGCCGCCATCGGGCAGTAACCCCCGCCAGCCATCGCGAACTCAAGGCGACCTTGGTGGCATTCAGCTCCGGCGAGCAGACCTGCCGGCTTTGCTTGAGCCGCAAGCACAACTCCGCGTAGAGCGATGCTGAGGCACCAACTGGCGGTCTGAGCGAGCACTTGGCGCGACTGTGCGTGACTTTGATCGCGAATGGCAAGGCCCCTCGGGATCAGTCGGGGAGTGCTGATTGAGGATGTCCGCAGCGCAAACGGCTCTTCGTGATCCTGCTTGTCGACGGATCTTGTCAGGTGCCCCCTCTGCGCTGACACCAACAGGTGCGGGCACCGACGGTCGGCAGCGGGTGTTGAGGGACCGCTCATCGAGGTCCGAAGCGGATTGACCGAAGCCCACGACCCAGGCAATCGACCTGATGAGGATGCGGTCCCTTCCTCATGCCCCGCCGGGTGGCACGGGCTGCCGAACGGTGAGGATTGCGGCAGTACCTGGGTGCTGGCAGGCTCCTTGAGCGCCAGCCGAACTTCTGGCGTACGGGCGGAAATCTGCCGGCACTGGTGGCCGGCAGGTCTGCAGTCTGAACAGAACCGCGTTGCCGTCGAAACCCTACGACCGAGCGTGGGTTGGATGGCGAGACGGCCAAGAACGCTGAACGAACAAGGCACAGTCAGGATGACCGAGTGAACGATGACATAGCGCAGCCTGCTCTGCGTCCGATTCGAGGAGCGGCCCGCTGGGCAGTCGCCAGTTTGGTCCTCGCCGGCGCCGCCTCGGCAGCAAGGGCCGTGTGCGAGGTCCGGCTTGCCATGGCGGGGCAGCCGCCTTCCGGGCCGCCGGACCAGGGCGGCGGCCGACACCGTCCGCTGACCGGGCTGGAGAACGCCTACGACCTCTTCAGCGCCGTGGAAGTCGCGGCCACGGTGTTGTGCGCGGTCGCGTTCCTCGGGTGGCTGTTGCGCATGAGGAGCAACGCGCGTGCTCTTTCGGGAGATTCGCCGCGCTATGCCTGGCCGTGGGTCTACGCGGGCTGGATCGTGCCCGTCATGAACCTGTGGGTGCCTCGCGGGCTCCTTGTGGACGTCCACGAGGACAGCGCCCCGGACAAGCGGCTGCCGCGCGTCGTGAACTGGTGGTGGGGCCTGTGGCTGGTCGGGAGGCTGGGCACTGTGGGGGCGATGTACCCCGGGTCCTCGGAGGACGCCGTCGTGCGTGTCTACACGGACGTGCGGTTCCTGACGGTGGCCAACGTGGCGGTGGTGGGCGCCGCCGTGGCCGGTGTTTTCGTCGTCCGCGCACTGACCGCGGCGCAGCAGGAACGCATGCAGGGCCTGGGACACGGCCCCGACCAGGCGCACGGGCGGACCCGGCTCGGGGCGCGGGGATGAACTCGCGACCCTGCCGTGCCCCGTTCAGCTGAGAACCACCGACGGACAGCACGCATGAAAACGGCCCCCGACCAATTTCCCCGGTCGGGGGCCGAGTTGCCTGAGTACGGCAGTGAAGTACAGCACCCTCGCTGACCGTTGGCGGCCGTAGGCCTGTATAACCGTCGCTCGCGCGACCGCTCCGACCGTGGATGCCCGAGCTGCCCCCAGCTTGTCAGCCACCCTGAGGTGAGCCTCGAAGATCAGGGGACCACTTCGGGCCAGGCGGTCAGGAGACCGCCCGAGTCGCGGGAAGCTTGCGAGCTCAGAGCGCGGGTTCGATTCCCGGCACATGCTCCATGGAAAGGCCCAGCTCAAGGGACTTGATCCCGATGCTGGGTCCTTGCCTGCCCACCGCGCCATCCGCGTCCGTCGGATGGAGCGCTCAGCGGCAGGTGAACTCGTTGCCCTGCTCGTCTGTCACCGTCTCACCGGGGGTGCTGCACGCGTTCCCTTCGGCTGGGGGCGCGTCCGCCCCTGTCACGAACCTGCCCAAGAAGATCAGTCCGACAATAGCTAGGAAAACCACCAGGCAACCCAGCCCGTTCTTGGCCTCTTGCGACATTTCGATCTCCCCCTCCGACGCGCTGACGCCCGTCGCCACCGCGCCGCGAACCGATGGTTCACGTCTTTGTCGCGTCAGACTAACGAACCGTCAAAAGGCTTTTCTGCCAAGCGGCTTAACCGCTCATCCGCTGGGATACGTGCTTCCACCCGGCGTCATCGAAGAGCTGAGGGAACAGACGAGGCGCTGGTACGAGACCGGACAAGCCTCTCGTCGGTCCCCGGTCAGAGAACCGTAGGCATCACTTCCGGATGAGCTGACGTCACCACCTGGCACTCGCCGTTGACGTACATGATGGCCGCATGGCCCAACTTCACGACATCGTGTTCGACTGCGCTGACCCCGCCGGCACGGCTCGCTTCTGGGCCGCTGTCTTGGAGGGGTATGCCGTCGCCCCGTACGACGACGCGGAGCTCGCTCGCCTCCGGGCCAAAGGGATCACACGTGTGGAAGACGATCCCACCGTGCTCGTCGAGCCGACGGTCGGCGGACCTCGTCTGTGGTTCCAACTGGTGCCAGAGGTCAGGAGTGGGAAGAACCGTGTTCACCTGGATCTGCTTGCCGCTGATGTGGAGGCAGAGATCCGGCGCTTGGCTGAGCTCGGCGCAACGGTGCATGCCCGGCACGAGGACCACGACGTCCTGGCTGACCCCGAGGGAAATGAGTTCTGCGTGTTCCCAATCGGGTGACAAGAGAAGGGACTCGTACGTGCGGGCCGCTGGTCCTCGCCGCGATTTTCGCCAGGGCTGCGCGATGATCGGGGAGGTTCTTCCGGCTTGCACGTTCGGCTGGACCGTCACGTTGGTTGCCCCCGATGTGCCGGTGGGAGAGGCTGTGCCATACAACAAAGTGTGCGAGGGGTGGTCAATGTGGCTGAAATGAGTCGTGCGCCGCTGGGGTCTGTGCTGACGGCGATCGTCACCCCTTTCGACAGCGGTCTCGAGGTGGACGAGCAGGCGTTCGTGTCGCTGCAGCGTCATGTGCTCGCGAACGGGTCCGACGGTGTCGTGGTTGCCGCGACGACGGGAGAGCCCTCCACTCTCACCAACGCCGAACATCTCCGGCTGATCGAACTCGCATGTGCCGAGCGGCCGGCCGGTACGAGCGTGATCGCCTCCACCGGCTCGAACAACACGGCTCAGGCCTGCGTAATGACCGAACGGGCCATCGAGCTGGGCGCCGACGCGGTTCTCTCGGTGGCGCCGTACTACAACCGGCCGAATCGCCGTGGCTTGGTGCGGCACTACACGGAGATCGCGAAGGCCGCCGGGAAACCCGTCGTGCTCTACAACATCCCGACGCGCGCCGGTATCGACATGCCGAACGATCTGCTCGCCGAGCTGGCCCAGATCGAGCACATCGACTACGTCAAGCAGGCCAACAACGCCAGTCTCGCCCCAGTTGACGGGCTTGGCCTGTATGCGGGGAACGACGACGTCTTCGCCCGCACCCTCGACCTGAACGGCTGCGGGGGAATCCTCGTCGCCAGCCACGTCGCCGGACACCTGATGCGGCGCATGGTCGACGAACCCCACCGGCGCGCGGAGATCGACGACATGTTGCAGCCGCTCTACCAGGCGCTCGGCGTGACGACCAATCCGATTCCGGTCAAGGCCGCTCTCAACCTGCTGGGCCACCGGGTGGGCGGCCTGCGCCTGCCGCTGGTCGAAGCCGACGAGGAAGAAACGGAAGTCGTCCGCACGGCACTTGTCGCCTGCGGCCTGCTCGCCTGAGCTGGCGAGCGGAACAAGTCGGTTGGGACGACACGGCCTGAGAGGCCGTTTAGCCTCGGGGCCCGTGCCAGATGCGTGCCGGAAGACGTGGGAAGCCGCGGTCGACACCGGTCACGCATGGGCCTTGTCGCGGGGCGGATTGCATCCCGCTTCGGTGCGCGGACGCCCACTGATACGCAGCTCGCACAGACACACTCGGAGGGTCGGCACATCTGCTGAAGTGGGCCTCCGCCACCGCCTCGGCGCCGTGTGACGGGGAACGCCCGTGGTCAGTCCGCGCTGCCCTGCATCGGGGCCCAGAACTCCTCGAACGACATCGTGCCGTCGCCGTCCGTGTCGAGTACGTCGATGAATTGCTGCGCCTGCTCGTCGGTGAGGTGCTCGCCGCGCAGCTCGGCGACGACCTGCTGGTATTCCTTGGCAGTTATCTGCCCGTCGCCGTCAAGGTCGTAAGCATCGAAGACCTTGCGCGCGGCCGCCTTCATGTCCACCACGTGAGTTCGCCTTTCCTCGTTGGATGTTGCGCGATGCTACTTCGCATCGATCCCCTGCAGCACGCCGAAGCGGGACGCGGTCCGGGGTCGGCCAGATGGCCGCCAGGACGCCGATGACGAGGCCGGCACCGGGTGTTGCACGTGATGCACCGGGCGTGGAACCAGTCTGGACTGCAAGTCCTACACCCCAACGCGGCACACTGACACACCCGCCCGAGCCGCTCTACCGACATGCGAAGCACCACTTGTTCAAGGTCATTGGACCCGAGCCCCCTAGGTAATCCCTGACCTGCCAACACCATGGCTACCGCCGCGGACCTCGCCAATGATCGGGACATGCAAACAACCATGAATCGCAGCACTGCTCTACGCGGACTCGTCACCGGCTCCCTCGTCCTCTGCAGCGCCGCCGCCCTCGTCGCCCCAGCCGGGGCATCTTCCGATGGCCTCGACATAACCGGCGGGCGCGGCGCCTTACTCTCGGTCGAGAAGGGCAAGACCCTCACTGCAACCGACGTAGTGGCAGCGCTGGACGACAAGATGGATGCAAGTGCGGTCCGCTACGGCGTGGCGACGTACGTGGTCAGATACCGCACCATCGACCACGCCGGCGCTCCCACCATCGCAAGCCAGCTCCTCGTCCTCCCCGAGAACGGCGACCCCTCCGTGTCCGTCGTCTCCTGGCTGCACGGCACCATCGTCACCAAGACTGATGTCGCTTCTGTGCGGACGGATACCAACGACTACCGCGCCGCCCTCCTCTTCGCCTCGACCGGGAGCGCGGCCTCCGCCCCCGACTACGTCGGGCTCGGTAAGGACAGTCCGGGCCGGCACCCCTACGGCGACCCGCGGGCCACCGTTTCAGCCACCGTCGACGCGCTGCGTTCGGCCCGTACCGTGGCCCACGGCATGGGCCGAGCGTTGGAGCGGAAGGTTCAGGTCAGCGGCTTTTCGCAGGGCGGGCCCGCAGCCATGCTGGTGGGACGGGCGCTCCAGCAAGAGGGCGCCGACCGCTACTTCCGGCTCGGCGCGCTCGCCCCGACCGGCGGCCCCTTCGACCTGAGCACGTTCGAGGCGGCCGCGGCCGATGACCAGATCGCCAAGTCCGGTATCTACCTTGCCTACTTCGTCACTGCCTGGAACCGGATGTACGGCGGGCTGTACGACTCCACCGGTGAGGCGTTCAAGGCCCCGTACGACACCAAGGTCGATGAACTGTTCGACGGGTACCACACGCCGGAGGACATCATGAAGGAACTGACACTCGTCTCCCGGGACTTGTTCACCCCGGAGTTCCTGGAGAAGATCCGGCATCCCGAGGGGGTTCTGAAGCGGAAGCTCCGCGCACTCGACACCACCTGTGACTGGCGCCCGCACGTCCCGGTGCAGATCTTCCACGGCCGCGGGGACCAGGACGTCGCATTCGCTCACGCCGAGCAGTGCGGGGCCCAACTGAAGGCAAACGGCGCCAAGTACACATTGACGAATCTCGGGAACTACGACCACAACGCCTCGGTTCAGCAGGCCCTGCCGCGCATCGTCCGATTCTTCGAGGAGTCATCGAAGCAGTCCAGGGGCGCGGTTGTACGGCAGCGAAGTACGGCAACCACAGCGACCGTCACGGACGGCCTTCGGTAGCTGAATCTAGCTCGGTCGACTGAGGTCATTCGAGGCAGCGTGGTGGCGTTGCGAGTCGGCAAACGAGCCGACTGGTGGATCCAGAGAAACAGTCGCCCGAGGTATCCGGTTAACCGCAAGGCCCGCCTCATCGGCGGGAATTCGAGGGGTCGAGTACGCAAAATTGCTGCGCTTTCATCGACCGGGAAATTCGGAATCGCATCAGTCTGTCAGTGCACCAGCACAAGAGGCGGCGTGTTGCAAGCAGAACGCCCTGCTCGGGGAATACGGTTTGCCACTGCCTAAACGCGATCAATTACTGATCGTGTCCAGTCCTCATGGAAGTGGAGATGTAATGCGCAAGCTTCGCGAAGCTGCCGTTGTGGCCGCCATGGTCGGTAGCGTCAGCATGCTCGGTGCCGGCGTCGCGTCCGCCTACGGCGGCGAGGAGCAAGAGCTCCCGACCGTCAACTGCGTGCAGGACGCCGACAGCAACAGCGCAACGATCACGTTCGCCGGGACCCTTGTCCCGGTGACCACCGGCGACGCCGGCGACGCCGACGCCAGCGCCACCCAGCAGATCTGCGGCGTCGGCAACGAGGAGAACGAGAACACCGCCGGCGACGCCACCGGCGGCACCGGGACCTCCGTCGCCGGAGGTGGAGGTGGTGGGGGCGGCGGAAACAACTGAGACGCCGTAGCGGCCCCGGGCAACCGCGGGTCATTCCAGCTCACAACGACGCTCCCGGCCAATGTTCTTTGTCCGGGGCGTTGTTGTGTACTGCTGTCCGCCCAATACCGTTCCCGTGGTTTCCGGTAGTTGGCGTCCGGGCCGCACAGCCGTCCCGGGACATGTCTGTAAGACCCAGGAAAAGAAACAGCCTTCACAACAAGTCCTGTGCCGTACTCGTGCCGGATTCAGCGGGACAACGGGAACGGTAGGGTCACGATCATGAGCGTTGAGGTGGAGGTCGTCCGTGAGGCGACCGACGAGGTGGTCGAAGTACTCGCTCGTCTGCTGCCCCAGCTTTCGAGTACGGCCGGCGTGCTTGACCGGGAGTCGGTGGCCCGGCTGCTCGGCAGTGACGCGAACACGCTGGTGATGGCCCGAGTCGAAGGCCGAGTGGTCGGCATGCTGACCCTGATCATGTTTCCGCTGCCCTCGGGTCTGCGCGGCCGCATCGAAGACGTGGTTGTCGACGAGGCTGCCCGGGGCCACGGTGTGGGAGCGGCATTGACGGGTGAGGCAGTGCGCCTGGCCGAGGCGGCCGGGGTTCGGACAGTCGACCTCACCTCGCGTCCGTCTCGGCAGGCAGCGAACCGGCTGTACGAACGTCTTGGGTTCCAGGCCCGCGATTCCCAGGTCTACCGGTTCGTCGTTCAACCGTAGGCAGGTCCCTGTGGCACACAGGGCGTGCTCTGTGCCGCGGCCTGACGGCGGGCGGCCTCCTTGCTGGCGGACCTACTGGGCGCTGCCAACGCTGATGCTGCTGGCGTCGGCAGCGGAGGCGGAGGCGATGACCGAGGCCGGTTCAGCCAGGTGACGCTGAAGCAGCCGGTGCCGGAACTCGTAGTAACCGTTCATCTGCCGCAGGATCCCCCGCTCCCGCGCGTCCTCCACGAACGCCATCAGCCGCATCGGCGTACGCCCGCGTACGGCCAGCCAGACGCGGGTGATCACGAACCGTCCCCATGAGCTGGATCCGATCGCCATCAGCCCGAGCCCGGTGGCGCTGAGCAGGGCACCGGCGGCGGCCCCCATCAAGGCCTCGACGGCGGTGGGCAGTTGGTCGATCAGGGTGACGTCGTCGAGCTGCGGGACGCGCCGGCCGTCCTTGATGGACGCGCCGAGGTAGGCCCCCGTGAGTGCCCCGGCCACGGCGCCGGCCAGCCAGGCGTAGACCACCGCTGTGCGGTCGGAGCGGAGCAGGGCGGTCGGGGTGACGGCCTCCATCGGGTCGCTGGGTTCGCTGAAGTAGCGGGCTGCGGCGTAAGTGATGCCGGTCAGCACGCCGCCGATCACGGCGTACTGAGGCCTCTCGTACAGGAACCAGGCGATCACCGCGGTCGCCGCGGCGCCCATCGCTCCGAAGCCGAGCACCCGCTGCAGTGCGTGCGAGGACGGCGCTCGTACGGACCGGAGGCGGGGCTTGGCGCGGCGCGGATCGTCCTGCGGCACGAGCTCCACCACAGGCGCACCGATCAGCGCGGCGCCCAGGCCGATCCACAGGCCCAGGAGTGGACGTCCGAAGAGGGCGAAGAGCGCGATCGCCGCAGCCGAGCAGCAGATGGACGCGTTGAACCAGGCCACCGCCAGATACACCCACCGCGGCACCGCGCGGTGCAGCTGCCACCAGGCCAGTCTGCCCGTGGCGGAGTCGACGTTCCGGGCGAGGAAGGCAAGGTGGCGGCGGGCCTCGTCGGCATCGAGGTCACCGCGTCGGTAGGCCCGGGCGATGCAGGCCCCCAGCAGATGCTGCTTGATCCGCTCCTCGGCCCCCGGTCCGGTGGCCGAGAGCAGTTCCCCGGGCAGCGAACCGCCGAGCGCCACGAGCAGGGAGAGCATGAACGGTGTCTCCAGCGCCCGCGCCAACGGTCCGTCCGGCCGGGCGTCCAGAGCGGAGGTCAGCGGCTCCAGGGCCGGCTCAGGACGAGCGGTCTCCAGGATCCCGCGGGCCTCGTCCGCGCGCAGGGGTTGCAGCTGTACGACGAGCGCCTCGCTCAGCAGCCCGCCGGCGTCCAGCCGGTCGAACTCGGCGCTCCGGCAGCTCAAGATGAAGCATCGGCCCTCCAGTTCGTCCTCGATACGACGCAGTGCGGCGGCGGGGTCGCCGACCTCGTCCAGTCCGTCGAGAACGGGGAGTACGTGGTGCTGAACGAGCTTGCCGGCGATCTGGTGACTTCTCGTCTGGTCCGCGAAGGCCGGGTAGTTGGTGGTGAGTTCGTCGGTCATCCAGTCCATGAGCGGACGGGCCGGGTTCCAGGAGGAGAGCCGGAACAGCACGGGAACTGCCGGGCCGTCCGGTTCGGCGAGCTCCACAGTGGCCAGTACGCACACCGCCGTCTTGCCGGCTCCCGGTTCTCCCGTCACCACCAGCCGGGACAGGCTGCCTTCGCGGGCGTGCCGGGCGAAGGCTCCCGTGAGCTGGTCCAGTACGCCCTCCTCGGGCAGTTCGGCGGACAGCTGCGAGACCCGTCCCGAACCGGGCCGGCGTCGCCAGCGCACCGCCATCCGGCGCTCCGAGAAGAGGCCGCGGTGACGGCTCTCCTCCACCCAGTCCCTGGCGATCTTCCGCGCCAGCACCGGCACCTCCGCTGCGACCGCCTCGTCCAGCGTGACAACCGGACCCCGGCTGCCCTGGAGCACGGTCGTCACGATGTTGGCGACGGTGAGTACAACGGGGACGAAGGATGCCCACACGTCCAGTGCCTTCAGATCGCCGTTCATGACACCCCGTAGGGCTATGCCGACCGTGGCCACCAGGATCGTGGCGAGTGCCGTGTAGACGACCGCCGAGAGCGCGCGCCGGGCCGTCATTGTCCGGCCTCCGGTGCGGCCGGCGGGAGGGCGTCCGCACCGCGGGAGAGGAAGGCCAGCACGGCGGACCTCCTGGCGGGGCGGCGCGCCAGCCGGCCGACGACGGGCAACCTTCGTCCCACCCACGACTCGAGAAGCAGGAAGAAGAGCATCCCGCAGTACGGTCCGGCGGACCGGACGCCGTAACACGCCACCAACCGCGGCTTGACGGCGCGCAGTCGCTCCGCGATCTCGGGCAGGGTGATCATGCCGAGGGTGGCGAGGGTGGTCACGCCGTGGGCGCGGTCGAACTCGACGTCCATGTAGTCGTCGAGGGACTGCAGGGCCTCGCCCAGATCCATGGCGAGCTCCCGTTCGGCGGACTCCAGGCCTGGATTGACGATGCCGCAGAGGATCAGGTTGGCCGCCCTGCCCTTGCCGATGGTGATCTTCTCGAGGACGTCGACGGGGATGTCCGCTTCGCGCTGGCGGCGGGAGAGGACCTGGTACTCGTGCAGCGAGATCAGCGCCATGAACGTGGACTCGTCGGGGGTGTGGCCGAGTCTGCGCTCGATCTCGTACACCAGCCGCCCGAGGAGCAGTTCGGCCTCCGTGCCTGCGGTGAAGGGGCGGTTGCCCAGCAGTTCGGCGAGGCGTGCGTCAGCCGAGGGGCCGACGTCGCTGTCGATGATGTCGTCGTAGAGCCGGGTGACCGCTCCGGCCAGGACGGCGACGTCCAGTTGGGGTCTGCGTCCGGTCAGGCGGGCGTAGGCCAGCATGGCCAGGCCGAACTTCACGCTCATCGCTCGCAGGGACCGGCCGGCTCGGTCGCGCTCGTGCGGGTCGGTGAGGGTGTCCGTGAGGAACGGGGCGACGACTTGCTCGTATGCCTCGGCGAGCCCGGGCAGTGAACGGTATGCGGCCACCGCGGCCGAAGGTAGCCCGGTGGCCATCCTCAGCGACCGGAAGAGCGCACCGATCTCCGTGAACCCCTGCCTCATCCGCCCCCCTCGCCCGAGGGGTCCGAGAGTGCCACAACGGTGAGCAGCCGGTAAACACATCAGTGGGCCCTCAACTCGACCTCCATTGCTGCTACTTGAGCGCCGGTGTGTGGAGCGGCGGATGCTCGGTGAGAGGCCTGCGAGGTCCGCATGGAGGCACTGGTCGCGGACATGCTCCCCGCGCAGCGAAGGGCCGCCCTTCCCGAAGGAAGAGCGGCCCCCATGCACTTGAGCCGTATGCCCTGTCCTACTGAGCGGCTCCCTGCCTGCGCCGTCGCGTCCACCACACCAGGGTTGCTCCGGCCGCCGCCAGTGCCGCGGCGACAGAGGCGATCAACCCCACCGGGATGTCGGACCCGGTGTCGGCGAGGTCACCGTGCGGGTCCTTGGCGGGAGGCTTCGGCTTGTCGCCTCCGCCGGGGGAGGAGGGGTCCGGAGCCGGGCTCGTCGGCCCACCGGTGGGCTTGTCCGTGGGCGTGGGCGTGGGCGTCGGGGTGGGGTCCGGCTCGTCGCCACCGCCACCGCCGTCGTCCCCGCCACCACCGGTGTCGGTGTTGACGGTGTTGCCGCCCAGCAGCAGCAGGTTCTGCTCACGGTCCTTGGTGTTGTCGGTGAGGGTCTGGACGCTCGTCCGGGTCTGCTTGGGCAGATGCCGGTGCTCGGCCGAGAAGCGCACCTTGTTCATGTTGCGCTTGGGCTGCTTGGAGAAGTCCACTCCACCGACGCTGTAGGTGTACGGACCGCCGCCGGCGTCGTGCTCCCAGCTCTCCTCACCGTTCTTCAGCGAGTCCAGATACGCCTGGTAGGGCTTCTCCCGCGTCCAGTCCTGATTGGGTGCGCGCAGCGGCCAGGCACTCACGTCGTTGCTGTTGATGATCTTGTGATAGTCGGTCGGGTTCTTGGCGTCCTGCTGCCGGATGAACTCCGCGGCGACGCGGGCGGTGTAGACGCGCCGCAGGTCGGCGTAGCGGGGTGAGGTGTTCACCTGCTTCTCGACCTCGGGCATGATCAGCCGGTTCATGCGGCGCTCGGTGGCTTCCTTCTCCGCTTCGTCGAAGTCGCAGAGGTAGGGGTCGCCCGGCATGTTGTCGATCTTCAGGTACTCGGCCTTGACCGACAGCGGGGTATCCAGGATGTGGATGCCGCCGTTCTCCTCGCGGACGACGGCTTCCTTGGGCTCGATCCAGTTGCGGACCTGGAACCAGCAGGGCTGGCCCTTGTCGTTGCGGGGCAGCGACTTCCAGTACTGGTCGGCCTCGGGTCGCTTGGTCGGGTTGATCGCGGCGGCGAAGTCCTTCTTCAGCCCCAGGTCGGCCTCCAGCAGGACCCGGCCGGCATCGGTCTTGCCGAACTGGGAGTCCATGATCTTGTCCGGCTGGTCCGGGTTGAGGTTCACCCAGAACTTCTCCGGAGTGAGGGCGAGCCAGGTGAAGAACGCGTCAGAGATGAGCTGGGACTTCGCCTTGCCGCCCCATCCGGACTGTCCGGTCGGGTCCTGCTTGGCGGAGAACCCGTAGTCCAGGCCCTTGCCCTTCTGGGGCTTGCCGACGTACCGCAGTTCCAGGGTGGTGAAGTCGACCCCGCCCGGACCACGCGGAGACAGCCGCTTGGGGTCGGCCGCGTTCTTCCGGTCCAGGAACTCCTTCATCTCCTTCGGGTTCGGCCGCGACTCACGGATGAGGTCGGAGGCACCGCCACCCGTGGTGCCGGACTTCCCCGGGGGCTGCATGTTGGTCGACTTGTAGCGCACACCGCCGCTGGGGGCCTTCTCCACCTTGTCGGAACGGTAGTTGTACTCCGTCACCTGGCGGCCGTTGGTCTGCGCCGTCTTGCGCTGCTCCTCGATGAAGTTGCCGGACCCCTTCGTCTGCGGCTCGGCGAAGACGTACTTCCACGACGTGCCCCGCCACTTGGGGTCCTTCGCCCAGGCACGGTCCTTGGGCTTCTGCGTCTCCGTGAGCTCGCCGTTGCCCTTGACCTCGAGGATCTTGCCGGTCTTGGGGTTGTAGGCGTCGAGCTGACGGCGGTGCTTGATCCCGGTGTCGGGGTCCTCGAAGATCACTTCCTTCTGGCAGATCCAGTCCTTGCTGGTCAGCCCGTGATCCTTGATGACCTTCTTCTCGAACGCCTTACCGCGCGGGTCGTTGCCCGAGTTGCGGATGAAGCGGGCGTCGCGCCAGTGGTCCCACCGGGACCAGTTCTTGGAGTCGTTCTCCTTTGCCCGGATCCACGTCCAGTAGATCCGGTCCGTCGGCTTGGACTTCGGCGGCTTCTTCTCCAGAGCCCCGATCCTGGCTTCCTCGGCAGCCGACGGGGCCTGGAGCCCGTCCCACTTCTTGCCCTCGTTGACGTACTCGTACGTGTCCCACTGGGACTTGGCCCGTGAGGCGTCACCTTCCGGGAGGTCGACGAGGCCCGCTGCGTCCTCGAGCAGCTCGAAGTACTCGAAGCAGGGAAGGCCCGGGTCGAGCGGCTTGGGCTTCGCGGAGGCCTGCATGGTGGCCGGCAGCCCGCCGAGGGCCATGACGGAGGCGCAGGCCACAGCGATGGCGGCACGGCGCAGCACGGACCAACGCCCTAAGCGCATAGGTCGTTTCACTTGTATCCCCGTTTGGGGGCCCGGAGGAGCAGAGCTCGCGCGGCGCCAGGGCCCCCCGTGGTCTGTGTCGCCGCAGAGCACAACGACCCTAGGAGTGAAGGCACCGGTACGGCAAGGAATTTCAAGTGTCGAAAACGTCAACTCTCCGTGTATGTCGGACAGTTGGAGTGCGGACGACTCGGGCGGCTAGGCTCGGTGGCATGGAGATGACCAGCGCGGAGTACGAGGAGCTGCGGGAGCTGGACCGGCTCCGTTCGGACAACCCGGTGCTGAACGCGTGGCTGGAGATTCAGCGAGACGAGTTCCCGACGTGGGCCGAACGTCACGGCGGGGGCTGGGACTTCAGCCTCGACTCCCTTGCCCGGGTGGAGGAGCTGGTGCGCTCGACGTACTCCGGTAGCGCTCAGGCCCAGGAGGAGATCGGTGGCGACTTCCTTCAGACGGCGGCCTGGTATGTCGGCGAGGTCCACAACCGGCACTTCGGGACGGTGTGGCAGTACCACCCCGATTCGTTGGAACTGGACCCCGGCGCATGGCCGTTCGTGATCGTTCCGTTCGAGCGGCTGGAGGAGTTTCCCGACGAGGACGGCATCGAGCCGGACGGGCGACCGCACTACCGTCCCGTGCGCCGGCTGTGCGGCGTTCTCGACCCGGACAACGGCCATCTGGCGACCGACGTCGACGTCCACACGCCAGAGCACGGTTAGTGTGCAAGCGGGAGGTCAGCAACCCCTGCGACCTTCGTCAACGTGCTTGCGGGCCGCGGGTCGTCGGTTCGGATCCGGCAGGCGGCTGCCGGAATCAGGCGGGCGGTGGGGTCCTGTGGGAGTCGATCGCCCGGCGTCCAGAAAGCGATCGGTCGGGGAACGCCGAGGCCCCGGTGCCGACTTGGTCCTCTCCATCCGGAGGGAGACGTTCAGGAAGGGCGTTCAGCAACCTCGTGGTTATCCGTGCCGACCGCTAACGTGAGCGCCACCAGCGCTCAACAGCCGTGACACCGGAGGCCGCCCCGTGTTGCTCCAGCTTCTGATCATCTGCGCGTGGGTGGTCTACCTCGTCGGTTTCGTCCTGCTGCTGGCCGTGCTCGACAACTTCCGCAGCAGAAGGACCTTGCTCCGCCTCGTGCTGTGCACGCTCAGTCTGATAGCCAGCGGCGTCATGCTCAGGGTGGCCGGGAACGCCGAAGTGCCGGACACCTACGCCGACACCGCCCTGACCCGGGCGCTCGACTCCGCTGCACACTGGCTGTCGTACGTACTTGTCGTCACCGGCGTCGCCGTGTTCGTCACGGCCGGAGTCCGGAGGCTGCCTGCCTTCCGCTCCCGGTGAGCGTGGCAGCGCCCGAGGCCGACAGCGCTGCTTCGCGAGCGGTGCGACCGTCGGCATCGGATGAGGCCTGACTCCTTCTCGTCCGGCCCGGTGCCGGGCCGCCACATCCGAGTAAGTGAGCCTGTCGCACCCATGACTTCCGGACCCGTGCGCTGCGGCAACCCATGAGGACCGGCGAGCCTCGGTGACCCGGCAGCGGTCCCGCCGGGTCATTTCGATCAGGTGGTGCCGGCACGCTTTTCGAGGCGGGTGCCTTGGCGCAGGGTGACGGACATGAGGTCGCTGGGGCCCTCCAGTTCCAGGCGGTGCCAGCGCCCGCGGGGGACGATCACCGCGGTGCCCGCTGTCAGCCGCACCAACTCATCGGCGGCCTCTGCGTTTTCGGCGTCCTCGCCCTCCACCGGGCGGAGGTAGAGGCGCACGCCACCGGTGAGGCAGCACACCGCCTCCTCGGCGTGCGGATGCATCTCCCAGTGGTCGGCGTGGACATCGGCGTCGGTCTCCACGTGGAAGACCCCGATCTGCCAGGCGCCCGATGCGCTGCCGGTCATCTGCCGTTCGTCGGCTCGTACTTCACCGTCTTGGTGGAAGTGCAGTGCCGAGGCGAACAGGTCGACCTGAGTGGGTGTCATGACGGTGTTCCTTCCAGGCGGTTCTCTGCGGATGCGGATGCGGATGCGGGGGACGGCGTGGCGGTGTCGGCCGTCCGTCCGCGCGGCAGCACGCAGACCGCCATGACTGCCGCGAGCAGGAAGAGGGAGGCGGTGAGAGATAGGCCCAACGCGTAGCCCTCGTTCAGGGATGCGGCATCGGTGGCCGTACCGGTGCGGTGCGCGGAGATGGTGGCCAGAGTGGCCAGGCCGATGCAGCCGCCCAGTTGGCGGGAGCTGTTCAGCAGGCCGGAGGCCATGCCGGCCTCGCCGCGTGCGACGCCCGTGGTCCCGACGGCGATGACCGGGGCCAGGACCAGGCCGAGGCCGACGCTGGTGACGGCGGACGGGCCGAGCACGTCGGTGACGAAGCCGCCGTCGGGGCTGATGAAGGCGAACCAGGCCAGTCCCGCGGTGGCCAGCAGGGCGCCGGGAATCAGGGAGGCACGGGGGCCGCGGCTCGCGGTGACGCGGGTCGCGACGGCGGTGCCCGCGACCAAGCCCACCGAGACGGGCAGGAATGCGGCACCGGTCGCTGCGGCGCCCATGCCCAGGACCTGCTGCATGTACAGGGACACGAAGTAGAACGCGGTGAACTGCCCGGCCGCGGCCAGGAACACCAGCGCGTTCGCGCCGGCCACCCAGCGGCTGCGCAGCATGCCGAGCCGGAGCAGTGGTGCTCCGGCCCTCGATTCGACGAGTACGAAGGCGGTCAGCAGCACGGCCGCGGCGGCGAGGGTCCCGTAGGTGGCCGCTGTGTCCCAGCCGAGAACGTCGGTGCGGACGACGCCGAAGACCAGCAGCCCGACTCCGCCTGTCGCCAGGACGGCACCCGGCGCGTCCAACCGCTCGCGCCGGGCGGGCCGTTCCCCGGCGGGCACCCCCGCGTACACCAGCGCGAGCGCGGCCGCCACGACGGGCAGGTTGATCAGCATCACCCACCGCCAGCCTGCGTACTCGGTCAGCAGCCCGCCCGCCAGGACGCCCAGCGCTCCGCCCGCAGCGTTCACCGCACTCCACACCCCGAGAGCGCGCACCCGCCGGGGGCCTTCGCCGAACGTGGTGGTGAGCAGCGACAGTGCGGCAGGGGCGGCCGCGGCGGCGCCCAGGCCCTGTCCGGCCCGGGCGGCGATCAACTGCCAGGGCGCCTGGGCGAGTCCGCCGGCCAGTGAGCACAGCCCGAAGACGGCAAGCCCCAGGACGATCAGCCGACGCCTGCCGTACAGGTCGCAGGCGCGGCCGCCCAGTAGCAGGAATCCGCCGAACGTGAGCGCGTAGACATGCACGACCCAGGACAGGTCGAGCGGTGCGAACCCCAGGGCGGCGCGGACGGCGGGCAGTGCGACGTTGACAACCGACATGTCCAGGGCGAGGACGAACTGGGTGACGGCAGCTGCCGCCAGTACGACGGCAGGTCTCTCTCTCAAGTTTTTATACACGTAAGAAAAATAGCCCCGGAGGGCCGTCGCTGTCGACCGCTGAGGGATGATGACGGCATGCCGCAACCGTCCGTACCGCGCAAGACCCTGGGCCGACCGCCCCGAATCTCCCGGGAGCAGGTGGTCGCAACGGCCCGCCGGATCGTGGCCGAGGACGGCGTGGACCGGCTGACCATGCGGCGGCTGGCCGCGGCGATCGGCAGCACGCCGATGGCGCTCTACCACCACGTGCGCAACAAGGAGGAACTGCTCGTCCTGCTGTTGGACGACTACGCCGCACGGACGCTGCGCCGGCCCGAACTGCCCGCCGACCCCCGCGAACGGATCGTCGTCTCAGCCTCCGCGATCCATGAGGCGCTGGCCGACTGCCCCTGGATCGTGGAGGTGCTGACCGCCGACGACCTGATGTCCACGTCCGCGCTGTGGTTCGTGGAGCAGATCGTCGACGGCCTGACCGAGTGCGGGCTGACTCCGGAGAGGGCCGTGCACGGCTACCGCGCGATCTGGTACTACACCGCCGGAGAGATGGTGGTCCGGGCAGCGGCGGCCCGGCGGCGTACGGACGACGACCGTGCGACGTACAGGGAGCGGGTGTTCACCGAGATCGATCCGGACGAGCTTCCCCGCCTGGCACAAGTCGCCGACCGCTGGGCCTCGTTGACCGTGGACGACACCTACCTTGACGGCCTCCGGGCCCTCGTGGACGGCCTCCTCGCCACCCGCTGAGCTCCCGCACGCGCGCAGGCGAACGCATCGATGCTGCCTGCATCCCCCGGCAACACACCGGTCCCGCCTCCTCTGTCGAGGAGACGGGACCGATGGGACCCGGTCCGGTGCACCGGCTCTCGCAGGGCTCGCCGCTCACGTCCAGGGTGCGCGGCCTGAAGCAACGCCGTGGGGGAGGTGGGGAGTTCGGTGTCGCCGCGAAGCTCCCCCTTCCCGTTCGGGGTCAGTTGGTGGTTGCTCAGTCGCGCTCCGGCGCCTCCTCCTTGACCTTCGGACGGCTTCCCGCAGCACCGGCCGGAACGACCGGGGACCGCGGAGAGCGGCGTACGCGCTGCGGCAACCGGTCACGTACGAGCCGCCAGACCACCAGCAGCAGCGCCAGAGCGGCCAGGAAGGGCAGCGCGGCTCCGATGACCACCGCGACCCAGCGCATCGTCGTGACGAACGCCTCCCAGCCGCCGTCCAGCGCGTCCGTGAACCCCGTCTCCTCGTCCTTCTTCTCCTCCACCTCGGTCTCCGAGAGCACGAGCGTGATCGTGGCCAGGCTCGTACGGTCCTTCAGCGACGCCTGCCGCGCCTGAAGTGCCTCCAGCTCTGCTTGACGGGTGCTCAGCTCGCCCTCCAGCGAGACGACGTCGGAGAGCTCCGTGGCCTTGTCCATCAGGTCCCGCACGCGTTTGACGCTTGCCTTCTGGGAGTCGATCCGGCTCTCGACGTCCACCACCTGGTCGGTGACGTCGTCGGCCGACACCTTCCGTTCGATGAGTTTTCCGCTGCCCGACAGCTCCTTCAGGACGTCCGCGTACTCCTCCTGCGGCACCCGGAGCACCAGGTGCGACCGCTCGTGGCCATAGCCGTCGCGGTCGGTGGTCTCGTCCCCGACGTAGCCGCCGGCGGTCTCCACCACGGTCCGGGTGTCGTCGAGGGCGGACGACACGTCCTTGACCCGGACGGTGAGCCTGGCCTTGCGGACGACGTTCTCCGATGCGATCTTCGGCGGCTTCTGCCCAGCCGAACTGTCCTGGCCGCCGGGGCGGTTGTCGGCTGTCGATCCCTGGGCGGGGTCGGCCGTCTCGGCGGCTCCGGCGTCGCCGTTCGACGGTGCCTCGGTCGCGTACTGACGCTCGTCCGCGGCGCTCCCGGAGTCCCCGCTGGAGCCGCTGCAGCCCCCGACGGCCAGCGCCGCGGCGAGCACCCCTGCTGCGAGCAGCGCGACCGAACGGCGTGGATGCCGGCCGAGGCTGCGGCGGTTTCGCGTCGTGGGCGGTGCTGGATCGTTCATGAGGCTCCCCCTGTGGCAGTGCTGGTTGTCGCTGTTGCCGGTTGGACGGGTGGAGCTGTGCCGGGGTTGCTGGATGCCTGTCGCGATGCCGTCACGGTCGGGACTCGATCAGGGCCCGGTCTGCGGCTCCGTACAACCCCGAGGTCAGCGGGGCTCGCTTGTCACCGGGGACGGGGAACGGGCGCCCGCGTCACGGGGGAGAGCGCGAGGGAGAGAAGGCCTGTCACGCTCTGGGGGCGTCGAACCGGCGCGGTAGATCTTGTGGCCACGGCGAAGGACCGGTGAACTGAATCGATGGGCCTCTTCGACAAGTTGAACGGCACGAAGCGACCCGGCAGCGGCGTCGCGCCCGGGCTCAGCGGAGGAGGTCCGGGCTGCGCTTCTTGGTCTGAACAGTCCGGACGTCCCCTACGTCGTGCGGGACGGAGCCGAGGAGGGTGCCGACCTGGTGGCCGAATGGCGGCTGACGGAGCCGGCCTGGCGGACCTTCTTCGCCAGCACTCAACTCGGTCGCCGCATCCGGATCCGGATGCGCATCATGCCGGGGGACCACGAGATCCGTGCTCTGGACGAGCAGTGGAAGATCAAGTGGGTCGGGGGAGTGCCGGTATCGCAGGAGTACGGACGCGGGCCGGTGAAGACGGTCTCCAAGGAATGGACGCTGGGACGGGGCGCCGAGGGCGGTCTCGAGGTGACCGAGACGTTCAGCTTCGACAGTTCGGACCTGAAGGACCCGCTGCGGAACACGGTTCTCACGGCGGGGTGGACCTGGCGAGGAGTGGTGTTCGGGAGGCTGTGAGCCGACCGGCCGGACGGCAGGCGCCTCCCGCTGCCGCCCGTCGGGACATTCTCGTCGGGCTCTCGCGGTGGTCGGCTGCGAAGACGGCGGGAGCTGCTCCGTTCGGGGAGGGGCGTCAGAACGCGGGCCGGTTGCCGCCCTGGGACTGGCGGGCCAGCTCCTTCGCCTCCGCCGCCGTCGCCACCGACGGGGGCGAGCCCTTCAGCGGCTGCTGCGCGGTCTCCTTCAAGAGCAGCACGGACACCACGCCGACCAGCGCGAAGAGCGTCGTGTAGAAGGCCGGCATGAGCTGGTTGTGTGTGAGCGTCACCAGCCCGTCCATGATCAGGGGCGTGGTGCCGCCGAAGATCGCGACGGAGATGTTGTAGCCGATGGCGAGCGAGCCGTAGCGCACGTCGGTGGCGAAGAGCGCGGGCAGCGTGGCGGACATGGTCCCCAGCAGGCACACCAGCGAGAAGCCCAGCAGCAGCATGCCGCCGATCACCGCGATGAGGCTGCCCTGCTTCAGCAGCAGGAAGGCCGGCAGGGTCAGGACGAGGAAGCCCAGCATCCCGGTCATCAGCAGCGGCTTGCGCCCGTACCGGTCGTTGAGCCGCCCCACCCGGTTGATCACACAGATCATCAGCACCATCGTCCCCACGAGAATGAAGGTGCCGTGACTCGCCGGGTAGTCGAGGGTGCTGCTGAGATAGGTGGGCATGTAGGACAGCAGCATGTAGTCGGTCACGTTGTACGCGGCGACCAGCGCGATGCACAGCATCAGTACGCGCCACTGGGCCTTGAAGATCGTCGCGAACTCCTTCTTGTGACTGTGCTCGGAGAGATGCGGCTGCGAAGTGAGCCCGTCGTCGTTCTCGGTCATCCCGCCGGACTCGCTCGCCAGACGGCGGAAGGCGGGCGTCTCGTCCAGCTTGAGCCGCAGATAGAGGCCGACGACGCCCAGCGGGCCGCCGATCAGGAACGGGATGCGCCATCCCCAGGAGATGAGATCGCCGTCGCTCAGAGTGGCCTGCAGAGCGGCGGCGATGGAGGCTGCGGCGGCGTATCCGATGAGGGTGCCGAGCTCCAGGAAGCTGCCGAAGAATCCGCGCTTCCGGTCGGATGCGTACTCGGCGATGAAGGTCGAGGCACCGCCGTACTCACCTCCGGTGGAGAAGCCCTGCAGCAGCCGGAAGAGGATCAGCAGGATGGGAGAGACGACGCCGATCGTGGCGTAGCTCGGGATGAGGCCGACGCAGAAGGTCGCCGAGGCCATCAGGAGCATCGTCGTCGCGAGGACCTTCTTCCGGCCGATGCGGTCGCCCAGCGGCCCGAAGAACAGGCCGCCGAGCGGCCGGACTGCGAAGGTCACGGCGAACGTGCCGAGGGACGCGAGCGTGCGTGCGCCTCCGTTGAGGCCGGAGAAGAAGACGTCGCCGATGGTGACGGCCAGGTAGGCGTAGACCCCGAAGTCGTACCACTCCATGGCGTTGCCGAGGGCCGCGGCCCGGACGGCACGCTTGACCGACCGCTCGTCGGTCACGGTGATGTCGCTGCGACGCCATGCGGGGTGCAAGCGTCGCCTGATGGCCCGGAACATCGCCTGGTGGCGCTTCACAGCCTGCGGATCGTGGCCGTCGAGCTGCCCCTTGTTCTCGAGGTTCCCGGGCATGGCGCAGTTCTCCTCCGGACCCGCGTGACCTGTGCGCTTCGTGTGTCAACGGTCACCTGGCACGGCGGTCCGCGCCACCTGGAACACCGGCGTCGGGCACCTGTGTCGGGGGCCCGGCGACGGGGAGGCGCACCCGTTCGGGGGCGGACGTGCCGGGCTTCTCGGCTTCCGGCAGGCCGGGCGCTCGGCGTCGGCCGCGGCTGCTTTGCCCCGACGCGCGCCCTCCGCCGGGTCGTGCCTTGGTCAGCGGCGCATGTGACGGGAGCGGACGACGAGTAAGGCGATGATCAGCATGGAGATCACGCCGCATGCTCCGTAGACGATCTCCACCGCGGTCAATTGCCCGCCGTCACCCGAGAGCAGCGCGAAGAGCGGGATGGCGAGGGCAGCGACCGAAATGCACATGAGCAGCCCTGTCAGAACAATCGCCGCGATATTGATGGTTGCCCGGTCGCGGTCCACAGAGGACGCCGGAGTCCCGGTCAGCAATCGCATCATTGCGACACCGTACTGCTCTCCCCGAGTCCGTGGTCCTGCTTGGACGGGCCGGTAGTGAACAACGGACGATGCCCGATTGCCCGCCCAATTGCCCCCGGGCGACGGGGTGCTCGTCCTCCGCCCAAGCCCGCGAGTATCGCCGGGCATAGACCCAGGCGTGTGCGGACGATGTCGGTTGATCCGTAACGCACCGAAAAGCAGGCTTTGTTGGATCTTGAGGACTTGCGACGGACGAGGCTCCTCTTCGCGTCATGATGCAATGGCGAGACACATTGCTGTGTGACTGCCATGACTGGCGACGACCAATGGGACCACCTGTGCGCGAATATCTACTGACGCTGTGTGTCACGGCTGCGGTCACATACCTGCTCACGGGCCCGGTACGTAAGTTCGCCGTCATCATCGGCGCCGTGCCGAAGATTCGCGCGCGTGACGTGCATCGTGAACCGACTCCCCGGCTCGGCGGCATCGCGATGTTCGGAGGGCTGTGTGCGGGACTGCTGACAGCCAGCCGGCTGACGAACCTCCGCGAGGTGTTCGACGCGACGAGCGAACCGTTCGCGCTCCTCTCCGGCGCCTCTTTGATCTGGCTCCTCGGTGTGCTGGACGACAAGTGGGGCGTCAGCGCGCTGCTCAAGCTCGGCGGTCAAGTGATCGCTGCCGGTGTGATGGTGCTGCAGGGACTGACGATTCTGTGGCTGCCGATTCCGGGGATCGGTCCGGTCCACCTGGCCGACTGGCAGGGAATGCTTCTCACCGTGATCGTGGTCGCCGTCACGATCAATGCCGTCAATTTCGTCGACGGCCTGGACGGGCTCGCCGCCGGCATGACGTGTATCGCCGCAGCGGCTTTCTTCTTGCACGCATACCGCATGTGGTACGGCTACGGCATCGAAGAGGCCGCTCCCGCAACGCTGTTCGCCGCTGTACTGATCGGCATGTGCGTGGGGTTCCTTCCGCACAACATCCATCCGGCGCGGATCTTCATGGGTGATTCGGGGTCGATGCTCATCGGCCTGGTGATCGCTGCGAGCGCGGTGTCGGTCACCGGTCAGGTGGACGTGGATCTCCTGGGCGAAAGGACGGGGAGCACCCGCGAAGCTACGCACGCGATGATGCCGGTCTACATTCCGCTGCTGCTGCCGCTGACCGTCATCGCCCTCCCTGTCGCGGATCTCCTTCTGGCGATCGTGCGCCGCGTGTGGAACGGGCAGTCACCCTTTTCCGCGGACCGCGGACATCTGCATCACCGGTTGCTGGACATCGGGCACTCGCACCGCCGCGCCGTCCTCATCATGTATTTCTGGTCGGCACTCATCGCCTTCGGAACGATCGCCTTCTCCGTGGACAACAGAAGCGTCTGGGTCATAGCGGCCATCGTGCTCTTCAGCTTGCTGGGCCTCGTCCTCCTGCTGCTGCCCCGCTTCGCGCCACGCTGGGCCCGACGACTCGTGCCCCGACGCCTCCGGCGCGCTGCTCGCCCGCGCGATTCGGAGCCCACGGAGGCGCACAAGGACGGTCACGACGAACGCCAGGACGAACGCCAGGATGAGCGGCACGACGAGCTCAACAGCGAACGCAGCAAGGTGTCGTCGCTCGCCGGCGACTGAACTTCGAACGTCCTGAGTGTAGTTGCCGACCGGCAAGCCGGATCGGTACCGGGCGCCCGCCTACCGCGACTCCTCGAGTTGGAAGTGCCAGACGACTGCGATCGGTGAATCGTCCAGAGCCGCGGCGGTTGCTTCGGGAACCCGGTGCAGGAGATCCCAGGAGACGTGCGCCGGCAGCGGGTCCGGGGCGGACGCGGGGTCGAGGGAGCGCCGAGGCCTGCGGGGTTCCTCGCAGTGGCGGACCTGGAAGCCGAGCGGGATCGCGGCGGCCAGATAGTCGCTGAGAGGGCGATGGTGCTCGTCGAGGATCGCGGTGCGACCGTCAGGTCCCGAGCGGGCCATGAGGGGCGCGAGGTAGGACGTCATCAGGTGTGCGTCCGAGATCACCAGATGTCCGCCCGGTCGCAGTACGCGCGCGAACTCCGCCAGCACCGGGGAGAGTTGGGGCACGTGCGACAAGGCCAACGCGCACACGACGGTGTCGACCGCGTCGTCGGGGAGCGGCAGTTCGTGCAGGTCTGCTTCCCGGAGGTCGACGTCGGGGAGGCGCCTACGTGCTCGGGCGAGCATCTCCGGTGAGCGGTCGACGCCGATCACGCGGTGACCGAGTCGGTTCAGAAAGGCGGTGTGCCGGCCGGTGCCGCAGGCCGCGTCCAGCGCGGTGCCTTTCGGCAGGCCGTCGAGGATGCGATGAACGAGCGGCTGCTCGACGTCGATCATCTGGTTGCCGGGCGCGTCGTAGTGCGGGGCCCAGTCCCTGTACACCTCGGCGGTGGTGATCGCCCCGGGTGCAGCCGTCACATCCGCGCTCGGCGAGAGGTCGGTGCTGCCCAGCAGGGCGCGGATCTCGGCGATGCGGGCCTCGACGAAGGCGCGGTCGGCGCTTCCCTCCCTGTAGCCCCGCAGCAGCGCCACGCCCTCGATGCCGAGCAGATAGCCGAGGGCACTGAGATACGTCATCGGGGGACGGTACGAGCGTCCCGGCCGGCGATGCCATGGGTTTTACGGGCGCCCCGCTTGGGCCGAATGCACCGCCGCACACCCGCCGAACCCGGCGTCCACGGACCCGAAGCGCGTTCCCGGATGAAATTCTCCCGGGGAGTGTCGAGAACACGTCCTCTGCTCCGACGTTCCCTGTGAGAGTTGCCCAGAAGGGGCTGCTGCGGACTTAAGGAGCGAAGTCATGAAGTATCTGGTGATGGTGCAGGGGTCGCAGGCGCACTACGACTCGATGAACGGCAAGGAGTCGCCCGGGCACCCCGTCTGGAGCGAGAAGGACCTGCAGACGATGTTCGCCTTCATGGGCGAGATCAACAACGACCTCGCCGAGTCCGGTGAGCTCCTGGAGGCCCACGGCCTGACCGAGCCCGCCCAGACCCGTCTGGTGAGCGCCGGCAAGGACGGCCGGCCGGTGATCACGGACGGTCCGTACAGCGAGACCAAGGAGCTGCTCGCCGGTTTCTGGGTGCTGGAGTGCGCGAGCCTGGAGCGGGTCACAGAGATCGCGGCGCGCGTCGCCCAGTGCCCGGTGCCCGCGGGCTCCGAGGACAGCGGCGTGGTGATCCGTCCCATCGGTGAAGCGGACGGAGGCGGTAGTTGAGCCGCACGACAGAGGTCGAGGACCTGCTGCGCCTGCACGCGCCGCAGGTCCTCGGCGCGCTGGTACGCCGGTACGGGCACTTCGGCGAGGCTGAGGACTCCGTACAGGAGGCGCTGCTCGCCGCTGCCCAGCAGTGGCCTGAGCGCGGCCTGCCGGACAACCCCCGCGGCTGGCTCATCAAGGTCGCCTCGCGCCGGCTGACGGACCAGCTTCGCAGCGACGAGGCGCGGCGCCGACGCGAGGAGACGGCCACAGCGCTCACCCCGCGGGACGCCTTCACGGCGCCGCCGCCCGGCGAGAGCCGCGCACCGTCCGAGGACGACACGCTCACGCTGCTCTTCCTGTGCTGCCATCCCGGGCTCACCCCCGCCGCGCAGATCGCACTCACCTTGCGCGCCGTCGGCGGGCTGACCACCGCCGAGATCGCCCGCGCGCACATGGTGCCGGAGGCGACGATGGCGCAGAGGATCAGCCGGGCCAAGCAGAAGATGAAGGACACGCCCTTCCGGCAGCCGGGGCGCGACGACCGCGACCAGCGCCTCGGCGCCGTGCTCCAGGTGCTCTACCTGATCTTCAACGAGGGCTACACGGCCACCTCCGGCCGCCATCTGCACCGCGGTGACCTGGCACGTGAGGCGATCCGGCTGACCAGGGCCGTACGCAGACTGCTGCCCCAAGAGGGAGCGGTGACCGGGCTGTTGGCGTTGATGCTTCTCACGGAGGCACGCAGTGAGGCGCGCACCGGACCGTACGGGGAGCTGATTCCGCTCGACGAGCAGGACCGCACCCTCTGGGACCGGGAAGCGATCGCCGAGGGCACCACCCTGGTGGAGGAGGCGCTGTCCCAAGGGCAGGCGGGGGCCTACCAGTTGCAGGCGGCGATCGCGGCCCTGCACGACGAGGCCGCCCGCGTCGAGGACACCGACTGGCCGCAGATCCTCGCCCTGTACGACGTCCTCCTGCGTATCGAGCCCGACCCCATGGCCGGACTCGGGAGGGCCGTGGCCGTGGCGATGGTGCACGGGCCGCAGGCCGGGCTCGCCGAAGTCGCCGGGCTCGAGGCGCGGTTGGAGGGACATCACCGCATCGATGCCGTACGGGCCCATCTGCTGGAGAGAGCGGGGGACGCCGAAGCCGCCCGGGACGCCTACCGGTTGGCGGCGCAGCGCACGCTCAGCGTCCCCGAGAGGCACTACCTCCGGACGCGGGCCGCGCGGCTGCGCACGGATGTGCCGGAGGACGGGGCGCAGGAGGATCCGGACCAGGGAACGTAGAGGCGGGGTTCAGCTGCCGGAGCTGCCGGTTTCCGCCGGGTCGAGAAGGTGCGGGCCGTTGTTGCGCACGTTGTTGACGGCGGTGGAGACCGCGCGCGCGTCCAGATGGCCCCCTGCGGGGGAGGTCAGGAGTGCGCGGAGCTCGTCGGGATTCTCGTGTGCGGGGTCGAGCCAGGAGGCCTGGTCGGCGGGGTCGAGGGCCAGCGGCATGCGGGGATGGACCCTCCCGGCCGCGTCCGTGGCCTCCGTGGTGATGACGGTGCAGGTCGTCCACCATGCTGCGGGGTCGTCCTTGTCGCGCTCGGGATCCCGCCAGATCTCGTACAGCCCGGCCAGCGCCATCATCTGCCCGTCCTCGGGGCTGATGAAGTACGGCTGCTTGTAGGCCTTCCGCGTCCCCGTCGCCGGCACGGTCTGCCATTCGTAGAAGCCGTCGGCCGGCAGCAGGCAGCGGCGCTTGGCGAACGCGCGGCGGTAGGCCGGCTTCTCGTGGACGGTCTCCACCCGGGCGTTGATCATCTTGGCGCCGACGTTCGGGCTCTTCGCCCAGAACGGCACCAGCCCCCAGCGCAGCGGCCGCAGTTGACGCTCCACCGCCCCGGTCTCACGGTCGGCCGCTTCCAGGACCGCCCACACCTCGTCGGTCGGGGCGACGTTGTAGTTCGGTGCCAGTACCTGCTCCGGGTTCCACTGGTCGACATGGAAGAGGTCGACCAGGTCCTCCGGGCTGCGAGTCGAGGCGTATCTGCCGCACATGCGTCCACCTTGCCACGCCGGGAGGGGAAGCCCATGTGGTCGTGCGCCGGGTGTGCGACTCCGGCTTCCGTGCGTGAGGGTCGAGCAGCGCACCGGACCCGCGCCGTGCACGGTCCGGCTCCGGGTGGCCTGTCGGCGAAGCGGGGGCGCACCTATGGTCTCCGGATGCGGCCGTAACCGGATCCGGCAGTTCCGCACGCCTCGGCCGGGACATGCATGCTTGGTCACCGGGGCCGATGCCGACCTCAACTGCGAACGTGGAGGCGCAATTCCGATGAACTCTGGCAACGACATCGATCCGACCGAGGAGACGATCTTCACCTGGGGTGCGCCCCCGCTCAAGTTCGGGGCCGGCGCATCCGACGAGATCGGCTTCGAGATGACGCAGTACGGAGCTCAGCGCGTCCTCGTCCTGACCGACCCCGGAGTCGGTGCCCTCGGCGTTCCGCAGCGCATCGTGGACAACCTCAAGCGCTACGGCGTCACCGCGGCCGTCTACGACGGTGTCCACGTCGAGCCGAACGACGCGAGTTTCGCCGCCGCCATCGAGTACGCCGAGGGCCACGGCCCGTGGGACGGCTTCATCGCGGTCGGCGGAGGATCGGCCATCGACACCGCCAAGGCCGTCAACCTGCTGACATCGGCCCCCGGCGAGCTGATGGACTACGTCAACAAGCCCATCGGCAGGGCGAAGGTGCCGCCGCCGCAGCTCAAGCCGCTGATCGCCGTGCCGACGACCGCGGGCACGGGCGCGGAGAGCACGGCGATGTGCGTGCTGGACATCCTGTCGATGAAGGTCAAGACGGGGATCAGCCACTGGCGGCTCCGTCCCACCCTCGCCGTGGTCGACCCGCTGCTGACGATGACCCTGCCGCCGGAGGTGACCGCGTCGGCGGGCATGGACATCGTCTGCCACGCGCTCGAGTCCTACACCGCCAGGTGGTACGCGGAGTCCGCCCGCCGCAAGCCCGAGGAGCGGGTCACCTACTGCGGCTCCAACCCGGTCTCCGACCTGTGGTGCGAGAAGGCCATGTCCCTGATCGCGACGTCGTTCCGCCGGGCGGTGCACGACGGGAGGGAGGACGTGCAGGCCCGTACGGACATGATGATGGCGGCCACCTTCGCCGGGATGGGCTTCGGCAACTCGGGGGTGCACATTCCGCACGCCAACGGCTACCCCATCGCGGGGATGGTGAAGGACTACCGGCCGGCCGGGTATCCCCAGGACGAGCCGATGGTGCCGCACGGTCAGTCCGTTTCGCTGACGGCTCCCGAGGCGTTCCGGTTCAGCTTCCAGGCGGCCCCCGAACGGCATCTGCGCGCCGCGGAGTTGCTGGCGCCGGACAAGGAGAAGCTGTCCGATCCGGCCGAGCAGCTGCCGCAGGTGCTCATCGACCTGATGCGTGAGATCGGCATCCCGAACGGCATCGGCGCCGTCGGCTACGACGAGAGCGACGTGCCGGATCTGGTGCCGGGCACGATGAAGCAGCAGCGCCTGCTGACCACCTGCCCCCGCCCGGTCGGGGAGGAGGAGATCGCGGAGATCCTCCGCAACTCCGTCCAGAACTGGTAGCCGTCCTTCCCGGGCCGCGCCTCAGTGGTGGCCCGGGGATGTCGATCGCGTGCACGCGCTGCCCCTCGGGATTCCGGACGCGGTGACGGGAAGCGGGCCCGTCACCGCCTCTCCGGGCCCCTGCGGGCGTTCCTGCGCGTGGCCCTTGGGGTACGGCGAGGCGTCCGATTAATACGTTTATGTGCCGTTACATTCGAGGCTGCTGCTGCGCGACTCATCGACATCTACGGAGGCACGCATGCCACTGCCCAGGTCCGGCCCGTCGCGCCGTACCCGCACCGGCACGGTGGGGACCCCCGCCGTACTCCTCACCGCTCTCGCCCTCCTGCTCGTACTGCCCGGAACGGCCGAAGCGGGAGGCGAGGGGGAGCGACTGGCCCACCCGGACAAGGACTGGATGGGCTCGACCATCAGCATCAACGAAGGGATCAGCCCACCGGCCGACGAGTCGTCGACGAGGACGCTCGCCGCATCCGTCGAAGGTGTGGACGTCTCCAGCCACAACGGCAACGTGCCCTGGGCCTCGCTGTACAAGAGCGGCGCGCGCTTCGCCTACGTCAAGGCCACGGAGGGCACGAGCTACAAGAACCCCAACTTCGCTCAGCAGTACAACGGCTCGTACAAGTCGGGCATGATCCGGGGCTCCTACCACTTCGCGCTGCCGTCCAACTCCAGCGGCGCCGCCCAGGCCAACTACTTCGCCTCGCACGGAGGCGGCTGGTCGCGGGACGGCAAGACCCTGCCGGGCGCTCTGGACGTGGAGTACAACCCGTACGGTGCCGCCTGCTACGGCAAGTCCACGGCGGCGATGGTCAACTGGATCAGCGACTTCACCAAGACCTACCGCACCCGCACCGGCCGGGACGCCGTCATCTACACCTCCGCCACCTGGTGGAAGAAGTGCACCGGCAACTCGACGAAGTTCAGCAAGACCAACCCCCTGTGGATCCCCAGCTGGGGCACCTCCGTCGGCTCGCTGCCGGGCGGATGGCCTTTTCACACCTTCTGGCAGTACACCTCGACGGGGCCCACCGTCGGTGACCACAACCGCTTCAACGGTGCGTACAGCCGTCTCAAGGTGCTCGCCACCGGCTGATCACGTCCTTCCGCACCGCATCGCACGCTTCGGATTCATCGGTGGCCCCCGGAACTCGCTTCCGGGGGCCACCGGTCTGTCCGCCGGTCCTGGCCGAGACCTCGGCCCGCTCAGGGGCGGCCCGCGAGAAGTCCCTTATCGGACCGTTCGTCGCTTGTGCCTCCGCAGTCGCACCATGGAAGGGGCAGGGGGGCGATTGGAGGAATTTCGTCATGATGGAAGTCAAGACGATCGACAAGGCCGACGAACGGCGGGACTTTCCCCGGGGACACATCGAAGCGCTGCATCTGAGCGGGCTGGACTTCGCCGTTGCCACCTTCGAGCCCGGCTGGCACTGGACGGAGTCGGTAGGTCCGATAGCGGGCACCGCCAGCTGCGAGGTCCATCACAACGGGTTCATGGCGCAGGGGCGCATGCGCGTGAGGATGGACGACGGCACGGAGAGCGAGGTCGGGCCGGGCGACGTCTTCGTCTGCTCCCCCGGGCACGACGCCTGGGTCGTGGGGGACGAGCCCGTGATCATGTACGACTTCGCCGGGTCGATGGCGACCGAGTACGGCAGGTCATGAGCTGAATCTCCGCGCCTTCCGTAGCCGGCGCAGGCGGTCACCGCCGGACCTGCTGATTCAGCGGCGACCGCCGCTACTCGTCCGTAGGGTGTTTGTCGTGACGGACACCGACCACTTACGTGCGCTCTACGACGCACAGATGCGCGGGACGTTGCGCACCCTGCCGGCGGGGGTCGTCCACGAACAGGACGGGCCGGTGGTGCGCATCGTCGGCGAAGCGCGGGGCCACGTCGTCACCGTTCTGCCCGACACCGGACTGCGGGGCGTCGAGCTGGACCGTCTCATCGCGGCTCAGCGCGACTACTTCGCCGCCCGAGGAGAGGCCGTCGAGTGGCGGACCCACGGCCACGACGGACCGGCCGACCTGCGCCCCCGTCTGCGCGCCGCGGGATTCGCACCGCAGCGGCGGAAGTCCGTACTGATCGGGTCGGCGCCGGAGAGCGCCGGGGCGCCGCTGGTGCCGGAGGGCGTCGTGGTGCGCCGGGTCCGGTCGCGGGAGGACCTGCGGCGCATCGCCGCGATGGAATCCACAGTCTGGGGACGCAACGAGAGCTGGCTCGGCGACGCCCTGACCGCGAGGCTCGAAGCCGCACCCGGAGAGACGGCCGTCCTGGTGGCCGAGGCCCAGGGCGAGGTGATCTGTGCCGGATGGATCCTCTTCAGGCCCGGAACCGACTTCGCCACCCTTTCGGGAGGGTCGACGCTGCGCGGATGGCGAGGGCAGGGCATCTACCGGGCGCTGGTCGCACGTCGCGCCGCGCTCGCCGTCGAGCAGGGCGTGCCGCACCTCCATGTGGACGCCACCGATGAGAGTGCTCCCATCCTGCGCCGCCTGGGATTCCGCGAGGTGACGACGACCACGTCCTACGTACGGGCAGCACCCGCGCCCGCGCGCTGAGTGCTCCCACTCGCCCTCGCATCACTTGTCAGTGGCGGGGTGCACGATGTGGCGATGGCGAAGAAGAGCACGGCGGTGAAGGCGCCGCAGCGGCCGCAGGTGTCGCTCCCTCAGCTGCGCCCGTACGCGGCGGACGGGGGCGGCCTGAGCCCGGACGGGGACTACGACGGGGTGGGTTTCGAGGATCTGGACCTGGGCGGCACGGACGGCGCCGGGGCCACGTTCCTGGACTGCGGCCTGTATCGCTGCTCGCTCGACGAGGCGCGCTGGGAGCGGGTGCGCCTGCTCGACAGCGTGCTGGACGGCGTCACGGGCGTGGGTACGGATCTGGCGGGAGCCGAGCTGCGCGACGTGGAGGTGCTGGACGCCAGGCTGGGCGGCGGGCAGATACACGGTTCGCGGATGTCCCGGGTGCTCGTGCGCGGCGGGAAGATCGACTTCCTGAACCTGCGCCAGGCGACGCTGATGGACGTCACCTTCGAGAACTGCGTCCTGGTCGAGCCGGACTTCGGGGGAGCCAAGCTGGAACGCGTCGCCTTTCCCGGATGTGTGCTGCGCGGCGCGGACTTCACCCAGGCGACGTTGAAGGACGTGGATCTGCGTGAGGCGGCAGAGCTGGAGATCACGGCGGGCGTGGGGCGGCTGGCGGGTGCCGTGATCAGCTCGTCCCAACTGATGGATCTGGCCACGGCGTTCGCGGCGGAGATCGGCGTACGGGTCGGGTCCTGACGCCGAGGTGCGGCCGGCGCAGCTTCACGACGGCCGTCCGGCGTGGGGCCGATGAGCCTCGGGGCGGCTCGCGTCACACGCGGGGGAAGCGCGCCCGCAGCGTCCACAGGGCGGGGTTGTCCTCCAGCCCCTCGTGCATGTCCGTCAGATCCGCGAGGAGGTCGTGGAGGAAGTCGCGTGCCTCGCGGCGCAGTTCGGTGTGCTGGAACGTCAGAGGAGCCTCGTCGGCGGCGTTCCAGTCCGCCGTGACGTCGACCCAGCCGAAGCGGCGCTCGAAGCGCAGCCGTTCCGTGCTCTCGGTGAAGTCCACTTCGGCGCGCTGCGGTCCGGCGGCCCGGCTGCCGCGCGGGTCGGTGTCGAGCTGCTCGACGATGTCGCACAGGGCCCAGGCGAAGTCGAGCACGGGCAACCAGCCCCACGCCGTGGACAGTTCGCGGTCCTCAGCGGTGTCCGCGAGATAGACGTCGCCGCTGAACAGGTCGTGCCGCAGCGCCCGTACGTCTGCCGTCCGGTAGTCCGTCTGCGGCGGATCCGGGAAGCGGCGGGAGAGCGAGTAACCGATGTCGAGCACGGGGCCGATCGTGTCACGGCGGGCCGTGGGTGAGGTGGGGAGCCCCGTGGGGTGCGGCAGCCGGGACGGAGGATGCGGAACGGGCGGTGCCCCGCCGAGGGGGCACCGCCCGTTGCCGTGTGAGCGCGTGGGTCAGACGTTGACGCCGAAGTCCTGAGCGATGCCCACGAGGCCGGAGGCGTAGCCCTGGCCGACCGCGCGGAACTTCCACTCTGCGCCGTTGCGGTACAGCTCGCCGAAGACCATGGCCGTCTCGGTGGCCGCGTCCTCGCTCAGGTCGTAGCGCGCGATCTCCGTCTGGTTCGCCTGGTTGACGATGCGGATGAAGGCGTTGCGCACCTGGCCGAAGTTCTGGCTGCGGGTCTCGGCGTCGTAGATGGAGACCGGGAAGACGATCTTGTCGACGTCGCCGGGGAGACCCGCGAGGTTGACGTTGATCTGCTCGTCGTCGCCCTCGCCCTCACCGGTGACGTTGTCGCCGGTGTGGACGATGCTCTGGTCGGGGGTCGCCTTGTTGTTGAAGAAGACGAAGTGCTGGTCGGAGTAGACCTTGCCGGTCGGGTTCACGGCGATGGCACTCGCGTCCAGGTCGAAGTCCGTGCCCGTGGTGGTGCGGACGTCCCAGCCGAGGCCGACCGTGATGGCGGTCAAGCCCGGTGCCTCCTTGGTGAGGGAGACGTTGCCGCCCTTGGACAGGCTTACAGCCATGGGGATGCCCTTCTTTCGGTGAGGCCGTTCGTGGTCTGTTTCTCACCCTGCACAACGCACCTGATGGAGGGACGGGTTCCAGCATTCTCGACGTTCTTGCTTCTCCGGGGCGCCGTAGGGCGGAAAACGCGGTGACGGCGGCGCCGGGAAGGCGCCACCATTGACCGTATGTCCCCTCCATACGTCATACGTGGCTCCGTCTCCCTGCCTGAGGCCGAGCTGGTGTGGCGTTTCACGCGTTCGTCGGGGCCGGGCGGGCAGCACGTCAACACGAGCGACACACAGGTGGAGCTGCGGTTCGACCTGGCGGCCACGACGGCGCTGCCCGAGGTCTGGAAGGAGCGGGCGCTGGAGCGGCTTGCCGGCACGGGACGGCTCGTAGCCGGCGGAGTCGTCGTCGTACGGGCGAGTGAGCACCGCTCGCAGTGGCGGAACCGCGAGGCGGCAGGCGAGCGCATGGCCGCGCTGCTGGCGGAGGCCACGGCGCCGCCGCCGCGCGCTCGCCGGAAGAAGAAGGTTCCGCGCGGGGTCAACGAGCGGCGGCTGCGGAAGAAGCAGCAGCGGGGCGATCTCAAGCGGGGACGGTCGGGCCGCGACTGGTCTTGAAGCGGGTCGCCGAGGGGCGCATCGGGGCCGGCCCGCGCCGTTCACGCAACCGCCCGGGCCCGCGGCCGGGCCGCGCCGCCCCTCGGCCCGCGATCCGTCAGGACCCGCCCTTGGACAGCGAGTGGTAGCGCCCGCGGAAGTAGACGAGCGGCCCGTTGTCGGGGGCGTGCGGCAGGCCCGCTGCGAGGACCCGTCCGATGACCAGCGTGTGATCGCCGGCCCGTACGCGCTGCTCCGTGCTGCACTCGATCGTGGCCAGCGCCCCGTCGACCAGGGGCGCGCCGGAGGCCTCGCCGCGGATGTGCGGGAGCTCCCGGAAGAGGAGTCTGTCGCTGAGCCTGCCCTTCATGGCGAAGCGGCCGGCCGTCTGGCGCTGCTTCTCGGTGAGCAGGGAGGCCGCCCACAGGGGCTCCCGCTCCAGCAGTTCGTCCATCCGGGAGCCGTCGCGGACGCTGACCATGGCCAGCGGCGGCTCCAGCGAGACGGACATGAAGGCCGTGGCGGTCATCCCGACGTCGGCGCCCTCGGGGCCGTCGTCGGGGTCGTACGCCGTCACCAGCACCACACCTGCCGCCAGCCGCGCCATGGCCGCCCGGAACTCGTCCTCGCTCACCCCATCAGCATGGGGCATCGGTTCGTCGCCCGAGGGGCTCGGGCTCGTCTGCTGCTGCACTGCGTGGGACACGTCAAGAACGCTAACCGCTGCTCCGTGCACCGTGCATCGGGCCCTGGGACCAGGACCAGAGGCCCATCCGGGGGAAGGCGCGAGAAAGCCCGAGAAGGAGCCGACACGTGACCATCGTGTATTCCGCTCGTGCCGCTTCTGCGGATGTGCGGTGGCGAGGTCGTGACCAGGGGCTGGTGTGAGCGACGACATGTGGGATGCGTCTCCCGGCCCTCAAGGTGTGCGCTGAAAGGGAGTTGGGGGCGCGAAAGAGGGCGCATTCGGCGCTCTACGCTCCGGTAACGCCGTACGGTCTCATGACCGGTCGTTCAGTCGGTTTGCTTCGACCGGTGGCCCCGGGTGTGACAGGCTCCTACGGAGAGGAGTCAACGGGCTGCGTACAGTTGTGACTTGAGTCACAGCGGGCACTAATTGTTGACCCTGTGTACCTGGAGAACAGCTCGCTGTGATTCAGTGGCCGTGGCAGTCGGACAATGACGTCCCGCGAACACCTGGAGTTGACGGACGAGGCTCAGGGGGAGGGCGATGGAAACCGAGTCGGAGCCCTATGTCCGCCTTGCCAGCCTGCGGCAGCTGCACATCGTCGTGGCGCAGCTGAGCACTGCGCGCAGCCTCGCCGACACCCTGCAGACGGTCGCCGACGGCGTCGTCGAAGGGCTCGGCTTCGAGATCGCCGCGGTCAACCTCGTACGTCCCGAAGGCGACCTGGTCGTCGCCGCCGTCGCCGGCAGCCAGGGCGCCGAAGCGATGATGGCGGGGCGTGTGGGCTCGCGGGCCTCGTGGGACCGGCGGCTGTCGATGGGGGAGCAGTGGGGCAACCTGCGCTTCATCCCCTACACCGAGGGCTGGGTCCTCGACGACGACGACGTCCCTCAGTGGCACACCACCGGTCCGGCGCCGCAGCAGCCCGAGGACTGGCACCCGATGGACCGGCTCTTCGCCCCGCTGTACGCCTCCGACAGCGAACTGCTCGGCGTGCTCACCGTCGACAAGCCGCGCAACGGGCGGCGCCCCGGCGCATGGGGGCGTGAAGCACTTCAGCTGTACTCCTCACAGGCGGCCATCGCTCTGAGCAACGCACGCCTGCGCTCCAACATGCAGCGCGCGCTGGTGCGTCTCGAGCGGGAGCAGTCGGCGCTGCGTGCGAGCGAGGAGAGCTTCCGGCAGGCGTTCGAGTACGCGCCCAGCGGGATGGCCGTCGCCGAGATGGGCGGCGACCAGCACGGCCGCCTGATCCGGATCAACGACGCGCTGTGCAGGCTGCTGGGCCGTCCGGCCTCGGCCATGCGGCGCTACTCCTTCTCCGACATCGTCCACCCCGAGGACATCGGCAAGCTGCTGCGCACCTCCGCGGAGGGCGGGCGGGCCGAGCTGCGGCTGGCCCGCCGGGACGGCTCGTACGTGTGGGTCTCCCTGCGCAACTCCGTGGTGGCCGACACCGCCGACGGCCCCCGCTTCCTGCTCACGCACGTCGAGGACATCGAAGAGCGCAAGCGGCACGAGCTGCAGCTCGCCCACCGCGCCAGCCACGACTCCCTCACGGGGCTGCCCAACAGCGCCGAGCTGCGCGCCCGTCTCGGCGGGCGGCTCTGCGCACGCCCCGGTCCCGCCATCTCGGGCGTGGCCCATACCGACATCAACGGACGCGAGAACGGGCTGGCCCCCGGCCTCAGCTTCGAGGACGCGGGCTCGGGTGTGCTCTCGTCCACGGGCATGTACGACCCGCATCACACGCACGCGGTGCCGCCCACCGGCGCGGCTCCGGGTGAGAAGGGTCTCGCCGTCCTCTTCTGCGACCTGGACGGCTTCAAGTCGATCAACGACCGGTTCGGACACAACTGCGGCGACGCGGTTCTCGTCGAGGTCGCCCGCCGGCTCTCGGCCGGTGTGCGCGACAACGACACCGTGGCCCGTATGGGCGGCGACGAGTTCGTGGTGCTCACCGACGGGGTCGGCCCGCCCGAGGCGCAGGACCTCGCGGTCCGGCTGCGCAACGCCATCATTCCGCCGATCCGCGTGGACGGCCGTGCCGTGCGCGTCGGCGCCAGCTTCGGCATCGGCTGGGCGGGATGCGGGATGACCGCCGAAGAAGTGCTCCAATCGGCCGACCAGCGGATGTACGTCGAGAAGCGCTCCCGCTCGAAGGGCCAGCGTCGCGCCGGATAGGCGCGGAGGCCCGCAGGCGTGGGGGAACGGGCGGCGCGGAGGCGGTAAGAAGTTTCACGTCACGGCCTCCCTCTGATCATCCCGCTGTTGGCGTGGGCCTCACCCGGGAGAGGTAGGCTCGGCCGGATACCTGACGCAGTAGGGAGTGACAGGGGATGACCGCCGAGAACGACGGCACCGGCGCCACGCCGGAGGGCGACGACCCGTTTGCCTACCTGTACCGCCAGCAGGGCGGCGAGGGGTCTCCGGCGCCACAAACCGGGACTCCCCGACGCTCGTACAACCAGGTCCGCGCGGTCGGTGAGCGCCAGTACGGCAGCCAGTACGGCAGTCAGTACGGCGCCCAGCGCACTCAGCAGACCACCTACGGACAGCAGCAGCCCAACGCGCACTACGCCGCGCCCGAGACGATGCCCGGCGGCCGCGCGGCCGCCCAGCACCACAGCGACGGGTTCGACGACACCTATGGCGGAGGCCGCGGCTCCGGGGGACGCAACCGCAACGGTCTGCTCGTCGGGGCGATAGCTGTCGTGGCAGCCGTCGTCATCGGCATCGGTGCCGCCATCTACTTCAACAGCGACGACCCGGGCAGCAGGGCGGGCAGCTCTGCCGGGGCCGGTGCGGGCAAGGGCAAGGACCAGAACAAGCCCGGCAAGCCGCGCAAGGGGAAGACCGTCGCCTCGAAGCAGGACGCCGCCAGCCTCGCGCTGGCCGGCGGGGCCTCGCTCGCGAGCGACGTGCCCAACGCCCAGGGCAGCAACGGCTCTTACGTCGCGGGCATGAACAACGGCGGTGCCTCGGCGACGTGGACCGTCGACGACGTGCCGAAGGCCGGCATCTACACCTTCTTCGTGCGGTACGGCGTGCCCGGCCATGACGCCGACTCGACGCTCACGATCAACGGCCAGCCCCGTCAGCAGCCGCTCAACATGTCCAACTTCGGGGATGCCGAGGAAGGCGACTGGGCGAAGGGCTGGACGGAGACCTACGCCTGGGTCGACCTCAAGCAGGGACAGAACACCTTCAAGATCTCCTGCGAGCAGGGGAACAAGTGCGACTTCAACCTCGACCAGGTCTGGCTGAAGGCGGGCAAGCTCAAGCGTTGACCGTGTGACCGCGAGGGGGCGGGCCGCTTCGCCCCCTCCGCCGACGGACGTGCCTCTCAGTCCGCTTCGGGCTCGTCGTACTCGGTGACCTTCACGCGCGGCAGCAGGTCCGCGCGGACCTCTTCGTCGAACTCACCGGCGGTCGGCGCCCGTACGGTCGCCGCCGACAGCGCGACCGCCCGCGCCAGCCGGTCCGGCCACGGCAGTCCCTCGACCATTCCGGACAGCAGCCCGGCCACGGCGGAGTCGCCCGCTCCGGTGGGATTGCCGGCGATGGGCGCGGGCGGCGCCGCCTGCCAGGTGCCTTCGGGGGTGACGAGCAGCATCCCCTCGCTGCCCATCGAGACGGCGACCGAATGGGCTCCCCGCCGCTGCGCCGCGCGCGCCGCGCGCAGAGGTTCGGTGGTGCCGGTGATCCCCGCGAGTTCGCCGGCGTTGGGCTTGACCAGGTCGGGGCGGGCGGCGAGGCCGCGGCGGAGCGGTTCGTGACTCGGACTACGGGGTCC
>NZ_JACBXA010000090.1 GCF_013870515.1 Streptomyces albidus (ex Kaewkla and Franco 2022)
CCGGATCACCGTGCGGCCCGAAATGGCCGCCGGTTACCGGCCGTTGGAGGCGAGCGGCCTGCGTCTGGGGGAGGCGGAGTTCTCCGTACGGGTGGACGGTGAAGGGACCCCGCAGGTCACCGGGCTGCCCGAGGGCGTCGTCGAGAGGGGCTGAACGCAGGCGCTCTGGCGCCGGTCGGCGCATCGCCGGACACTGGTCCTCAGGGGAACAAAGGGGGACTGATGATTCTGATTCTGGCGCTTGCGGCTGTGATCGCGGCGGTCATCGGATGGCTGACGGCGGTGCTGGTCCGCAGGGAGCGCCGTCGCGGCGAGTTGAGTGCCGACGGCATTCGCATCGAGTCGGCGGCCCGCACGGGGATCCGTGAGGGGCGGCGCCGTGCGCGCGTCGGCCGGGACATGGGCAGCGTGTCGACGGACGTGTACCTGAACGACCGCTGAAGTGGACCGCTGACAACCGGGAACCGGTGCTCATCCGAGAACCGGTGTTGAACCGAGTACCGGTGCCGGTCCCGAGGACCGGACAGTCGAGGATCACCGCTGACAGGCGAGATGCACCCTGGGGCGGGCGTGGCCGCTAGCCGGCCCCGTTCGCTCCCATGGTGCGGACCTCACGCTCCAACTCCGCGATGCGGTCGGCCAGAACGGGGGACTCGTTCGCCTCCGGGTCGCGCAGCATCAGTTCGATCTGGACGAGCTTCTCGGTGATCTCCGCGAGCCGTTCGGCGCCCCCGGTCCCGGCTCCCATGGAGCCCGGCGTCCCGGTGGAATCCGGTCCATGCCCCTCCAGGGGGCCCACGGCCGCCGTGCCGCCGCCGGCCCTGCCGGGAGTCTGCTCAGCCACCAGCAGGCGGCGCAACTGTTCGGCCTGCACGGCGAGTTGGCGGTTCTTGCGGTCCAGGTCGAGAAAGACGTTGACCTTGGTACGCAGCACCCACGGGTCGATGGGCTTGGAGAGGAAGTCGGCGGCGCCCAGGGCGTATCCGCGGTAGGCGTAGTCCGCGTCGACGTCGGTGCCCGTCAGCAGGATGATCGGCACGTCCTTGGTCTGGTCGAGACGCTTGATGTTGCTGGCGGTCTCGAAGCCGTCCATGCCGGGCATCAGCACATCGAGGAGCACGACCGCGAAGTCCTGGCGCAGCATCGCCTTGAGCGCTTCCTCACCGGAGCGTGCGGTCACCAACTGCTGGTCCAGGGGCCCGAGCACGGCCTCCAGGGCGACAAGGTTCTCGTCCATGTCGTCGACGATCAGGATGCTCGACCTGTCCGGAGCCGGCGCCGTCATGCCGTCCGCCCGGGCGGATCGGCGTCGTCGTCACCGGGATGGTCCGTGGCTGGCTCCTGCGGTCCGCTGCCGTCCGGTGAGGCGGAGTCGTGCGGGTCCTCCGTGCCGGGCGTGGCCGTCGACGTCGGCGGCGGTGCCTCCTCGTCCCCGGTGGGCGGGGCCGTCGGAGCCTCCTTGTGGCCGTTCTGCCCGCTGAGCAGGTTGTACATCGCGCCCAGGAGCTCGTCCACGTCCACAGGCTTGGCCACGTAGACGTCGGCACCGCTGTCGAGTGCCTTCTGGCTGTCACCCGACATCGCCTTGGCGGTGAGCGCGATGACGGGCAGTCCTGCCATCCGCGGTGTGCTGCGGATGCTGCGTATGGCCTCGTAGCCGTTCATCTCCGGCATCATGATGTCCATCAGGACCAAGGCCACCTCGGGGGAGCGCTCGAGTACGTCCAGGCCCTCGCGCCCGTTCTCGGCGTACTTCACGGAGATCCCGACCCGGCCCAGCACGTGGGTGAGTGCGAAGACGTTCCGGATGTCGTCGTCGACGATCAACACGTTGCTCCCGGCCAGCACTTGACCTGCCGGTCCGCTCAGCCACCGCTTGAGCTGCGTCGTCTCGGGCCAGGTGTCGTCGTGGCCTTCTTCGGCCGTCGTGCGGTGCCCCACGGGCGTGTACCGCTCGGGACCGATGGTCTCCACGCTGCGGGACGGCTCGGCCTGTGCGGATTTCCGCGCTCCGGCCTTGTCGGACTCCGGCCACGCGGCAGGGGTGCGCGCGGTGGCCCCCTTTCCTGCAGCGGCCCCCGGGCGGTCGGGGGGAGGGGGCGGGCCCGTCGCGCCGTTCGTCAGGGCTGCGGGCCGCGGTGTCGCAGCGATGCTGCCGGCGGCCGGGTCTCCCATGGTCACGGGCGCCTGATTCGCGGAGGCGGACACCGGGTTAGGGGTGGGAGTGCTGCCGGGGTACATCGCCGGCACGTACAGCGTGAACCGCGATCCCACGCCCTCCTCGCTGGCGACATCGATGCGCCCGCCGAGCAGCCCGGCGATCTCCCGGCTGATGGACAGGCCCAGACCCGTGCCGCCGTACCTGCGGTTCGTCGTGCCGTCGGACTGCTGGAACGCCTCGAAGATGACAGCCAGCTTGTCCGGCGGGATGCCGCTGCCGGTGTCCTTCACCGAGAAGGCGAGAACGGCGTCGGCGTCCCGCAGCGTCTCCTCCGCGAACTCCCTCGAAGTGATGGGCTCGACGCGCAGCTCGATGCCGCCGGACGCGGTGAACTTCACCGCGTTGGAGAGCAGGTTCCGCAGGATCTGCTGGAGGCGCTGCTCGTCCGAGAACAACTCGCGCGGCACGTTCTCGCCGACGGCGATCTCGAAGGCCAGTCCGCGGTCGATCGTCAGCGGGCGGAACGTGGCGTGCACGTAGTCGAGGAGCTTGGTCAGCGGCAGCTTCTTGGGCCGCACGTCCATCCGGCCCGCCTCGACCTTCGACAGGTCCAGGATGTCGTTGATCAGCTGCAGCAGGTCCGAGCCCGAGCGGTAGATCGTGTTGGCGAAGTCGACCTCCTGCTCGGAGAGCCGCTCGTCGGGGTTGTCGGAGAGGAGCCTGGCAAGGATCAGCAGCGAGTTCAGCGGAGTGCGCAGCTCGTGCGACATGTTCGCCAGGAACTCCGACTTGTACTGGGAGGAGGTGGCCAGGAGCGCCGCCTTCTCCTCCAACTCCGCGTTGGTGCGCTGCAGTTCGTCCGAGCGCTGGCGCAGCTCCGTGGTGAGCCGCTGGGATTCGGAGAGCAGGACCTCGGTACGGGCGTTGGCGAGGATGGTGTTGATCGAGACGCCGATGGTGTGCACGAACTGGTCGATGAACGTCAGGTAGATCTCGTTGAACTTGCTGAACGAGGCCACCTCGATCACACCGAGGGCGCGGTCCTCGAAGAGGATCGGAAGGATCAGGATGTTCGCCGCCGGCGCGGAGCCCAGCCCGGATTCCACCCTCACGTAGTCCGGAGGCGCGTCCTCGATGAGGATGCGCTTCTTCTCTGAGACGGCCTGCGCGATCAGGCCCCGCAGCGGGGTGTCGGCCTGAGCGTCCTTCTCGTGCCCGCTGGTTCCGTATCCGGCGATGAACTCCAGCTCCTCGCCGGGCGTCGCTCCCGGCGCGACCAGGAAGAACGCTCCGGCCTGCGCGTTCACCAGCGGCGTCAGCTCCCGCAGGATCAGGTCGGCGACGTCCACCAGATCGCGGTGGCCCTGCATCAGGCCTGCGATACGGGTCAGGTTGGACTCCAGCCAGTCCTTTGTACGGGTGGTCTCGCGGAGGTTCGCCACCATGACGTTGACGTTGTCCTTGAGCTCGGCGACCTCGCCGCGTGCGTCGACGGAGATGGTGCGGGACATGTCGCCCTGGGTGACCGCGCTGGCGACCTCCGCGATCGCGCGGACCTGCGTGGTGAGGTTCAGCGCGAGTTCGTTGACGCTCGTCGTCAGGCCCTTCCAGGTGCCGTAGACGCCTTCGACCCGGGCCTGCCCGCCCAACTGCCCCTCGCTGCCCACCTCTCGGGCCACACGTGTCACCTCGGAGGAGAAGGAGGAGAGGGTGTCGACCATCGTGTTCAGGGTGGTCTTCAGCTCGAGGAACTCGCCGCGTGCGTCGACGTCGATCTTCTTCGAGAGGTCGCCGTTGGCGACGGCGGTGGCGACCTGGGCGATGTTGCGGACCTGTGAAGTCAGGTTCGTCGCCATGAAGTTGACGTTGTCGGTGAGGTCCTTCCAGACCCCGGACACGCCGTGCACCTGCGCCCGGCCGCCGAGGTTGCCCTCCGTGCCGACCTCACGGGAGACGCGCGTGACCTCGTCGGAGAACGCCCGGAGCTGGTGGACCATCGTGTTGACGGTGTCCTTGAGCTCCAGGATCTCGCCGCGTGCGTCGACGTCGATCTTCTTCGAGAGGTCGCCGTTGGCGACGGCGGTGGTCACCTGGGCGATGTTGCGGACCTGTGAAGTCAGGTTCAGCGCCATGACGTTGACGCTGTCGGTGAGGTCCTTCCAGACGCCCGAGACGTCTCGCACCTGTGCCTGCCTGCCCAGGTTTCCTTCGGTGCCGACTTCGCGTGCGACGCGGGTGACTTCGTCGGCGAACGCGGAGAGCTGGTCCACCATCGTGTTCAGCGTGGTCTTCAGCTGGAGGATCTCGCCCTTGGCGTCCACAGTGATCTTCTGGCTGAGGTCGCCGCCTGCCACGGCCGTGGCGACCTGGGCGATGCTGCGGACCTGCGAAGTCAGGTTCGAGGCCATGAGGTTGACGTTGTCGGTGAGGTCCCGCCAGACGCCCGAGACGTCTCTGACCTCGGCCTGTCCGCCGAGGTTTCCTTCGGTGCCGACTTCGCGTGCGACGCGGGTGACTTCGTCGGCGAACGCGGAGAGCTGGTCGACCGTGGAGTTCACGGTCCCCATCAGCTGGAGGATCTCGCCCTTGGCGTCCACGGTGATCTTCTGGCTGAGGTCGCCGCGCGCGACGGCGGTCGAGACCTGCGCGATGTTACGGACCTGCTCGGTGAGGTTGGAGGCCATGAGGTTGACGTTGTCGGTCAGGTTCCGCCATACCCCGGACAGACCTCTGACCTCGGCCTGTCCGCCCAGACTGCCTTCGGTGCCGACTTCGCGTGCGACGCGGGTGACTTCGTCGGCGAACACGGAGAGCTGGTCCACCATCGTGTTCACGGTGAGCTTCAGCTCCAGGAGCTCACCGGCGGTCTCGGCGGTCACCTTCTGGGTGAGGTCACCGCGCGCGACGGCCGTCGTCACGGTGGCGATGTCGCGCACCTGCCCGGTGAGCCGCTCCGCCATGGTGTTGATGGCCTCGGTGACGCGGCGCCAGTCGCCGGAGAGGTCCCCGACGTCCGCCCGTCCGCCGAGCTGACCCTCGGTGCCCACTTCGCGGGCGACCCGTGTCACCTCGCCGGTGAACATGGAGAGCTGGTCCACCAGCCGGTTCAGCCCACGGCCCATGCGTCCCAGGTCCCCGTGGAGGCGGCGCCTTCCGTCGTGCAGCTCCACGTGCTGGGTCAGGTCGCCGTCGGCGACCGCTTCCAGCACCTGGGTCGCTCTCGTCACCGGAGTCGCCAGCGCGTCCACGAGCTGATTGGCGTCTTCCACGGTGTTGGCCCAGGCCCCCTGGCCCGGGCTCGCGGTTATGCGCTCATCGAGCTGGCCCTGTTTGGCCACCTCGTTGCGCACCCGCCTCAGCTCCGAGGACAGGTGCTCGTTCCGGGCCGCGATCTGGTTGAAGACGCCCGCCATCTCGCCCAAGACCCCTTCGGCCCCGGCCTCCGCCCGTACGGAGAAGTCTCCGTCGGACATGGCTCTCAGGGCTCCCAGCAGCGGGCGCAGTTCCGCCGAGCGCACCGACTGCCCATCCGGGTCGTCCATGGCACTCCATTCCCAGCATCCTGGAGGTACGGCCTTTATCCTATTGTAATGGCTTTCGGGCCATCTCATCCGAGTCAGGAGAGACCTGTGCGACTGCCGTTCTCCGGCCTCAGCGACCCGGTTACGCGGACGGGACTGCCCGCCAGCCAGCTGGCGCCGTCCCGGGCGCGCACCCTCGTACGCGAGGCGTTCGCGGAGCGGATCGCCGCAGGCCCCTTCGCCTCGGCCGCTGCACGGGAGAAGACCGACAGCCTCATCGACGACGCCGTTCTCCTCGCGAGTGAACTCGTCACCAACGCACTCATGCATGCCGGCACCGAGATCGAGATCGCCTGCGGGGTGGAGACGGCAGAGCCCTCCGCGGACGCCTCGACCGGGCTGGGGGACACCTCCGGAAGCGGCAGGGGCGAGGTCATGGGCGTGCTGGTCGAGGTGGCCGACCGGCAGCCCGCGCACCGGGTCCCCGGCGAGATCCCGGGGCGCCGCGGCGGACGCGGTCTCGGCCTCCAGATCGTGGGATCGCTCGCCGAGTCGTGGGGGGTGACCTACCGGCGTACGGAGAAGGTCGTCTGGTTCCGTCTGACCCTCTCCGAGAGCGGCCGCAGAACCGCCGGATCACTCAGCGAGAGCCTGAACCGCGAGCTGGACGCGGCGGAGATCCACTCGGTCTCCGAGGTGGCCGACCGGAGGCGCGTGGCCGAGTGGGCCGACCGCGGCGGCGCCTTCCTGGCGGAGGCCAGCGAGCTGCTCTCCGGACAGCTCGACGAGGACATGGTCGCCGCCCTCGCAGGTCAGCTGCTGGTGCCCCGTCTCGCCGAGTGGTGCGCCGTATGGCTGACCACCGAAGGCGGGGGGATGCGGCTCTCCCGCGTATGGCACGGGGACGAGCGGCGGGTCGACGCCCTCCGCTTCGCTCTGGAGTCGGATCCGCCGGCACCCTCGCTGCGGACGGTGGGCATCCCCTGGCCGTGGCCCGGTGGTGCGGACGCAGCCGGAGCGGGCGGTTCCGCGCTGGCCTTCTCCCTGGTCTCGGGCGGCTCCTGCGTGGGCTCGCTGATCATCGGCCGTGCCGGGCCGCCGGAGACGACCGACTCCGTCGCGCGGACCGTGGAGGACGTCGCGCGCCGGGTCGCACAGGCCGTCGTCACCGCGCGGCAGTACACGCGTCAGACGAGCATCAGCCGTGCCCTTCAGCGCAGACAGCTTCCCCCGTCGCTCGCCAGCCCTCCCGGCGTCGAGTCGGCGATCGTCTACGAGCCGCACGGCAGGGGGCAGACCGTCGGCGGGGACTTCTACGACCTCTTCCCCATGGGGAACGACCGGTGGTGCTTCCTGCTCGGCGACGTGCAGGGCAAGGACCCCGAAGCCATGTCCGTCACCGGGCTGACCCGCCACCTGGTGCGGCTGCTGGCCCGTGAGGGCAACGGTGTCGAGTCGGTCCTCAGCCGGCTGAACGCCGCCATGGCGGAGGAGGGCGCGGAGGCCGTCGCCGTCGGGGGAGAGAGTGCCCAGCCGCGCTTCCTGAGCCTGGTCTACGGGGAACTGGAACCCGACTTGAAGAGGGGCGGCGCCCGCTGCACCATCGCCAGCGCGGGCCATCCCCCGCCGCTGAAGCTGTCGGCCGACGGCGAGGTGACGGCCGTCGTGGAGTCACAGATGCTGCTGGGCATCGACGAGGGCAGCGAGTTCACGTCGTTCCCCTTCTTCCTCGGCCCCGGTGAGTCGCTGCTCTGCGTGACCGACGGGGTGACCGAGCGCAGAAGCGGGCAGCGCCAGCTGGATGACGACGACGGTCTCGCGGAGATCCTGGCGCTGTGCGTGGGGATGGGGGCGATGGGCGTCGCGGAGCGGGTGCGTCAGGCGGCGCACGACTTCGGTCCGGAGCCGGTGGAGGACGATCTGGCCATCCTCGTCCTGCACGCGGTCGTGGCGTGAGGCCGGGACCGGCCGGGTGTTCCGAGGGAGCGGAAGTTGATCTTCACGCGTGAGGTGCTGGACCGGATCGTCTCGGGGGAGGTGGACCTGGCCTTCCGGAACTGGAGGCGGCCACAGGTCACCTCCGGCGCTCTCCTGCGGACCGCGGTCGGTGTCCTCGCGGTCGGCGAGGTCGAGGTCGTCGCGGAGGAGGACGTCACCGAGGACGACGCCCACCGTGCCGGATTCGGCAGCCGGGAGCGCCTGCTCGCCGCGCTGAAGCAGGGCGAGGAAAGGCGGATCCACCGCATCGGCCTCCGCTACCACGGCACGGACCCGCGGGTGCGGCTCCGTGAGGAGGACGAGCTGGGTGCGGGGGAGCTGGAGGAGATCACCGGCCGTCTGTCCCGTATCGATGCCCGCAGCAGGCGGGGACCGTGGACCACTCGGATGCTGACGCTGATCGCGGAGAATCCCGCCGTACGGGCCGCCGACCTCGCCCCGCTCGTCGGACGGGAACGACTGCCGTTCAAGGCCGACGTGCGCAAGCTCAAGGAGCTCGGACTCACCGAGAGCCTGGAGACGGGCTACCGCCTCTCGCCGCGCGGCAGAGCGGTGCTCACCCGCCTCGCACCTGAGGACGATCGCGGCAACCACTCCTGATCGCGCTCCGCGGCCTACCTCCTGGGGACGAGCGCCCGCACCGGAGCACCGCCCGCAGGGGGAGCGGGTTCGTTCCGCAGCGGGACGGAACGCGGCGGCTTCCCGCCGATTCTGAAGTGGTGACACAGACGACGAAGATCGACGAAGCGGAAGACCGGACGAGCCGGGACGGCAGAGCCGCGCCCCGGTGGGCCGTCGTCGCCGCGCACCTCGTGCCCCTGGCGACGCTGCCCTCGGGGCTGTGGCGCGTCGGGCTGGCACTCGGATTCTCGATGGGCCTGGTGATCGACGGAACTCCCGCCCACGTGGAGGGAGGGGAGGCGGTCTCCATCGCCGCACTGAGTATCGTCTGCGAGCTTCTGGCGCTGCTGACCCTCGGCCTCGTCCGCCCGTGGGGTGAGCGCGTGCCGCGGTGGATTCCCCTGCTGGGCGGGCGCCGGGTGCATCCGATGGCGGCAGTCGTTCCCGCCGCGGCCGGGGCCGTGGCGCTGCAGGCCATCTGGGCCTATGCGTTCCGGGGCTTCCCCGACGTGGCCGGGTTCGACTTCGCGGGCGGCTTCTGGCAGTTGGTGCTGGTCGTCTGCTATATGCCGCTGCTGCTGTGGGCGCCGCTGCTCGCCGTCGTCACCTGGGCCTACTACCGGCGCCGCTGCCGGGGCTGACGGCCGGGCCGGCGGCGTCGGGGGCACGCCACGGCGGTACTTCAGGGACGTGGCCGAGCGCCCGGGTCAGGGAATGAGCCCCAGCCGACGGGCCTCCACGACAGTCTCCATCCGGGTGTGGGTGCCCAACTTCCGCATGGCGGACCGCAGATAGGCCTTGACCGTCTCGGGCTGCAGGCCCGTGCGGGCCGCGACGGCCGCGTTCGTCCCGCCTCCCGCGACGCAGGAGACCACGTCGGTCTCGCGGGGGGTGAGAGCGACAGCACCCGGCTGTCCGTCGGCCTGCTGCTCCGGCCGGCACGCGGTGGCCAACCGGCCGCAGGCGCCCAGGAGTTCCTGTCGCAATTCTCCGTCCGGAACGCGTTGCGCGAGCGTGCGCAGATCGGCGTGTGCCGCCCGGATCTCCTCCCAGGTGCGGGGGTCGGCGGCCGGCAACTGCTGTACGGCCGCCAGGCGTTGCCCCTCCTCCCGTACGGCGAGTGTCTGCTCCAGTTCCCGCACGGCGTCCGCAGCGGTGTCCAACGCGCGGTCACCCAGCGCCAGTGACTCGCGGAGCGCCGCGTACAGCACGCCGCGTACCCGTCGGCGTACCACCACCGGCACCGCCAGCACGGAACGCAGACCTTCGGTGGCCACCGCCGCGTCGTACTCGTGGCTGATGACGCGCGAGGAGCGGTAGTCGGTGACCGAGGCGGGCCTGGCCAGCGTGACCGCCTTGCCGCCCAGCCCGTTTCCGGGCGCGATCGCGAGGCCTCGCAGCGCGTGCGTCCTGGTGCCGGTCATCTCGGAGATGCGGAAACCTCGTCCCTCCCCTGTCATCCCGGCGAAGGCCACGGGCACACTGGACGTCCGTCGCAGGCGGCAGAGTGCAGCCCGCACCGCTCCGGCCTCGATCGGATCCGTCATGTCGACCTCCCACTCGGGTCCCCGTGCGACATCACCCCCGTCCGGGGGTGGTGAGGCACAGATCACTCACCCACGATGCTAGGGCCACAGCTCACGGACGAGGAGGCCCCGGTGACCGGAGAATCCATCGAACTCTCGTACACCAGCGGGACCGGGACGACCCCGCTGCTGGGCGAGACGATCGGCATGAACCTCAACCGGACCGCGGCCGCCCACCCCGACCGGGAGGCGCTCGTCGACCTCGCGTCGGGCAGGCGCTGGACTTACGCGCAGTTCGTCACGGACGTCGACCGGATCGCGCGCGCCCTGATGGCGCGCGGAATCCGCAAGGGCGACCGCGTCGGGATCTGGGCCGTCAACTGCCCGGAGTGGCTGCTGGTCCAGTACGCGACGGCACGCATCGGTGCCGTCATGGTCAACATCAACCCCTCGTACCGTACGCACGAACTCGCCTATGTACTGCGGCAGTCGGGCGTGCGGATGCTCATCGCCTCCACCGAGTACAAGTCCAGCGACTACCGCGCGATGGCGCGGGAGGTCACGGGCGAGTGCCCGCAGCTGCTGGAGACGGTGCACATCGGCACGCCGTACTGGGAAGTGCTGAGGAACGCCGGCGCGGAGATCACCGACGAGCAACTCAAGGCCGCCGAAGCCCTCTTGAGCTGTGACGACCCCGTCAACATCCAGTACACCTCGGGCACGACGGGCTTTCCCAAGGGCGCGACGCTCTCGCACCACAACATCCTCAACAACGGTTATTTCGTGGGGGAGTTGCTGGGCTACAGCCAGCACGACCGGATCTGCCTGCCCGTGCCCTTCTACCACTGCTTCGGCATGGTGATGGGCAACCTCGCGGCCACCAGCCACGGTGCCTGCGTCGTCATCCCGGCGCCCTCCTTCGAGCCCGCCGCCTCCCTTCAGGCGGTCCAGGACGAGCGCTGCACCTCCCTGTACGGGGTGCCCACGATGTTCATCGCCGAGCTGGGGCTGCCCGACTTCGGCTCCTACGACCTGACCTCCCTGCGCACCGGGATCATGGCCGGATCGCCGTGCCCGGTGGAGGTCATGAAGCGGGTCGTCGCCGAGATGCACATGGAGGAGGTGGCGATCTGCTACGGCATGACCGAGACGTCACCGGTCTCCACGCAGACCCGTACCGACGACGACGTGGAACGGCGCACCGGGACGGTCGGCAGGGTCCTTCCGCACCTGGAGGTCAAGGTCGTCGACCCCGCCAGCGGCGTGACCCTGCCGCGCGGGGAGCCGGGCGAGCTGTGCACGCGCGGCTATTCGGTGATGCTCGGCTACTGGGAGGAGCCGGAGCGGACCGCGGAGGTCATCGACGCGAGCCGGTGGATGCACACGGGCGACCTCGCGGTGATGCGGGAGGACGGCTACCTCGCCATCACGGGCCGCATCAAGGACATGATCATCCGCGGTGGTGAGAACGTCTATCCGCGCGAGATCGAGGAGTTCCTCTACACCCACGCCAAGGTCTCGGACGTGCAGGTCGTCGGCGTGCCCGACGAGCGGTACGGCGAAGAGATCATGGCCTGCATCATCCCCGTCGACCCCGGCGACCCTCCCACGCGCGAGGAGATCACCTCGTTCTGCGACGGGCGGCTCGCGCACTTCAAGGTTCCGCGGTACGTGCGCGTGATGACCGAGTTCCCGATGACGGTCAGCGGCAAGGTCCGCAAGATCGAGCTGCGCCAGGAGGCGATGGAGGCGTCGGCGGCGGGCACGTCCAGCTGACGACCGGCCTGCCGGGGAAAGGCCTGCCGGCGGCTGCTCCGCTCGCACATCCGCGCGTCCTCACTCCGCCTCGCTGCTCGTGAGGCCCAGTTCCAGCAGCGCGCGGTCGGCGCCCCCGGCGGCGATGACGCACAGCCCCACGGGCAGCCCGTCGACCGTCATGCGGGGAAGCACGAGAGCGGGCAGTCCGGCGCTGCCCGCGAGGCACGTCAGCTGGATGGTCTTCTTCCTCACGGCGTCCCGCTCCGCGGTGGCCGCACCGGCGGGCGGGGCCGGTCCGTAAGCCGCCGGCAGCAGGAGCACTGCGTCCTCCCCGAGGGCAGTGCGGAGGTTGCGCGCGGTCTGTCCGACCACCTCCTCGGCCGCCGCCCTGTCCTCCTCGGAGACCGTGGACGCCCTCGCGAAACGGTCGGCGATCCCCGGCCCGAGATCACCGGGGTGCGCGCTCACCCATGCCCCGTCGCACTCCCACACCTGTGCGGCCTGCGCGGTGGAGAAGGCCGCCGCGCGCGAGGCCGGATCGCCGCCCAGCGGCGGGCACTCCTCGATGCGCAGGCCGAGACGTCCGGCCACGTCCCGCGCCGCCACGCTGAACGCCTCACGCACCCCGGGTGCGGTGAGCGCCAGGAGTTCCTCTGCCACCAGCGCTCTGCGGAAGGGGCCCTGAGCCCCGCTGCCTCCGCGGTCGGGAAGGAGCACGTCCCCCACTCGCGCCAGAGTCGCGGCGTCCCGCGCCAGCCAGGCCACGGTGTCGAAGCCGGGAGCCAGGGGGACCATGCCGTCGACGGGCACCGCGCCGTGCGTGGGGCGCAGCCCGTAGAGCCCGCAGTACGACGACGGCACCCGGATCGAGCCCGCGGTGTCGCTGCCCAGGCCGGCGTCCGCCTCCCCCAGGGCGACCGCGGAGGCCGGTCCGCTGGAGGAGCCGCCGGGGATGTGGCCCGGGGCGGCGGGGTTGGGAGGCGTGCCGTAGTGGGCGTTCGTCCCGTCGAGGCTGTAGGTGAGTTCGTCCGTCTGCGCGATGCCGGTCACCTCGGCGCCCGCGTCCAGAAGAGCGTTCACCGCCCAGGCGTGCGCGGTCTCCGGCTCGGCCTCGGCGAGCCAGGCCGGATTGCCGGCCCCGATCCGTTGCCCGGCGACGGCGTACACGTCCTTGACCGCCACCCGCATTCCGCTCAGGGGGCCGCTGCGGGGCGGGGCCACCAGCGGCGCTCCGCGCTCCCGCCAGACCGCCTTCTCCGTGTCGGGCGTCGTGCTCATGGGGCCTCCGCGGAAAGCCGGTTCCGTACGCCCAGGCACGCGCCGGGGCCGAGGTCCGAAGGTGTACCCGCGGCGTCAGCGGCCGAAGAGCGGCTCCAGCCTTCTGGCGGTCTCGGCCAACGCCTCACGCAGCGCCAGCACTTCCTCCCGCGCCACCACGAAGGTCACGGTCGAGATGCTGACCGCGCCGATCACCCGGTGCTCGCCCGCGCGGACGGGAGCGGCGATGCACCGGACGTTGGCCTCGTTCTCCTCCTCGTCCATGGCGTAGCCCTCTTCGCGCACTCGCGCCAGCTCGCGCGCGATCGCCGGAAGGGTGGTGATCGTGGCGCCCGTACGTCTCTCCATGCCGGTGCGCTCCAGGACCGCTGACAACGCCTCCTCGTCCAGGTCGGCGAGGACGCACTTGCCGATCGCCGTCGAGTGCAGCGGCTGATGCATGCCGATCCGCGAGGCCATGGCGAAAGGCTGGTCGCCCTCGACCTTGTGCGTGTAGATGATCCGGTCACCGCTGCGTACGCCCACGTGGACGGTCTGTCTGACTTCCTTCTGGAGCTCCACGATCACTCGCTCGACGCTGTCGCGGCCGGCCGAGCCGGCGACGGCGGCGCCCATGGCCCGCACCGCGGGGCCGATGCCGTACCGGCCGCCCTCGTGCGCGACGGCCCAGCCCTCGTCGGTCAGCACACGCAGGAGCCGGTGAGCCGTGGGCTTCGACAGGCGGGCGCAGACGGCGAGTTCGGCGAGCGGGGCCGGCCCCTGTACCGAGCAGAGCGCGTCCACCAGGCGCAACAACCGCCGGGGACCTGACCCGTCACCCTCTTTGACGGAAGGCGGAGTTGCAGAAGTCATTGACACCACCAACGAGTCTCCAGATAAGTTGCGCTGGATTCTAGATTACGGAATCTCGTTCCGTGAGCCGGAATCGTAAACCGGTGCCGCATGTGTGAGGAGGCCTTGTGACTGCCCAGGCAGACGTACGACACCTCTCGGATGTCGCGGCCAGACACGTCCTCACCAAGCACGGCACCGACGCGGGACGCCGTACCGGCTGGCTGATGATCTCGACGATCCTGATCGAGGCCTGGGACCTGTACGCGATCTCCTTCCTCCTGCTGTTCGTCAAGGACGACTTCCACCCCAGCGCCGGCATGCTCGGCCTGGCCTCCGGCGCGGTGCAGCTGGGGGCGCTGATCGGCGCCGTGTGCGGGGGCTGGTTCGCCGACAGGTTCGGCCGCCGGAAGGTCTTCATCACCACGATGGCGCTCTTCGTGGTGCTCGCGCTGGCCCAGTCGTTCGTCACGAGCATGTGGGAACTGGTGCTGGTCCGCTTCCTGTTGGGCTTCCCGCTCGGCAGCGACATCTCCACCGGCTACGCGTACATCATGGAGACGATGCCCAAGGGCAAGCGCGAGGTGATGGGCAACCGCTGGCAGGGCATGTTCGGCCTGGGTGAGATCGCCGCGATCGCGGTCGTCACCGTGCTCTACCTCAGCGGCATGGACCACAGCCTGCTGTGGCGCATCGGCCTCGGCCTGGGTGCAGTGCCCGCGCTCGCACTGCTGATCGGCCGGCTGGACGTGCCCGACACCGCTCTGTGGCTCATCCAGCGCGGCAAGTTCAAGCAGGCCAAGGCCGTGGCGCAGAAGATGTTCGGCGACGACCTGTCGATGCTCCCCGACGAGGATTTCCAGCTGAAGCGGCCCCGCACCCGCGACTTCCTCACGGGCATCTGGAGGGACCCGGTGCGAAGGCGGGCCAGCATCTTCGCGTGGATCTCCAACGCCATGCAGGGAGCCGAGTTCGCCGCGTTCGCCTTCTACCTGCCGGTGATCCTGGTGCTCACCGGCGTCTCCGGGATCGGCGCCACCAACTTCATCACCGGCGCCATCTACGTCGTCGCCACCGTCAGCGGCTTCGTGGCACCCGTGCTGACGCCGCGCCTTGGGCACCGCGGCATCGCCAGGTGGGGCTTCGGCAGCGCCTTCGTCTCGCTGCTGCTGGCCGCGCTCTTCCTCCAACTGGAGTGGAAGTGGCTGGTCCCCTTCGCCGCCGCAGGCCTGATGTGGGGGCACTACTGGGCGGCGTCCAACGGCATGACCATCGCCTCGATGGTCGCGCCCAGCCGGTACAAGGCGACGGCATCCGGCTTCGGGTACATCTTCGTGAAGCTCGCCGCGTTCGTGACGATCTTCTTCTTCCCGATCATGTTCGAGAGCCTGGGAGTTCCGCTGGCCACGGTCATCGTCTCGGTGCTGTCGCTGACCGGCTATCTCGCGGCCACCTACGTGCTGCCCGAGGTGTACGGCTACGTGGAGCAGGAGGACGAGCAGCACGGCGGGGGCGCGGCACCGTCCAAGTCCCTTGCCGAGGAGCGTTCTTGAACGCAGACCGCGGCCGCCGCCGCATCCTGCACCTGGGGCTCGGCAACTTCCACCGAGCCCACCAGGCCGTCTACACCGAGGACGCAGGACGCGCCGGCGAACCGTGGGAGATCACGGGCGTCGCCGGGAACACCCGCGGCGTCGTGGAGGCGCTGCGCCGTCAGGAGATGCGCTACAGCGTCCTCAGCCTCGGTCCGGAGCGCACCGCCGTGCGCCAAGTGGCAAGCGTCACCGACGCGTTCGTGGCGGCGGACGAACCCCGGCGCGTCGTGGAGGAGATCGCCGACCCCGGCACCCGCATCGTCTCCCTGACCGTCACCGAGAAGGGATACGACATCAGCGCCGGGGCCCGTCGACTCGACCTCGACGCACCGGGCATCCGCCACGACCTGGAAGGGGGCGCGCCGCGCAGCACCATCGGACGCCTGGCAGCGGGACTGCTGCTGCGCGCCCGCTCCTCCGGTACCCCGGTCACCGTCCTCAGCTGCGACAACATCACCGCCAACGGCACCACTCTCGCCGGGCTGTTGCGTGACTTCGCCGCTGCCATGCCGCCGCGGGACGGTGCGGAGCTGCGCGCCTTCCTCGACGGCGCGGTCAGCTGCCCCGACACGATGGTCGACCGCATCGTCCCCGCCACGACCGACGAACACCGCAGGCTGGCCGCGGAATCGGGCGTCGCCGACGACGAACCGGTGCCGGCGGAGCCCTTCTCCATGTGGGTGTTGCGTGACGCCTTCGCCGCCGGGCGTCCGGCATGGGAGGAGGCGGGAGCCGTGCTGACCGATCAGGTGCACGCCTACGAGACGGTCAAGGTCCGCCTCCTCAACGGCAGTCACTCACTGCTGGCCTACCTCGGACTGCTGACGGGGCGTGCCCTGATCGCCGATGCCGCGGCGGACGAGGGGATCGCCGGCGCCGTCTCCCGGCTCGGCGACGAATACGTGCCGACCCTCGATCTCCCCGACGGCTTCGACGTCAGCGCCTACCGCAGCCAGTTGGACGACCGCTTCGCCAACCGGCGGCTGGCGCACCGCACCGCACAGGTGGGCAGCGACGGCTCGCTCAAGCTCGCCCAGCGCGTGCCCGACGCAGCCCTGTGGCACCTACGGCGCGGCACGGTCCCCACCCTGCTCGCGCTGACGGTCGCAGCGTGGCTGCGCTGCACGCTCCTGCCCGCGGGCGACGGCCTCGCCGACATGCCTCCCGATCCCGGTGCCGAGCGGCTGCGCGCTCTTGGTGACCGCGCTGCCGGCGCCGGCAGCCCCGCGGGACGGGCACGGGACGTGGTGAGGACATGCCTCGTGGATGAGGCGGTACTCGGCCGGGAGCTCGCCGACCACGGCGAGTTCGCGGACGCCGTCGGTGAACTGCTCGCCGCGCTGGAGGCCGGGGGAGTCCCCGCCGCCCTGGAGGCGACGCGATAGCCCACCTGCAGCCGACGTCAGCTCACGACAGCCCACCGGCACCTGCACGAACAGCACACCCGCACGACCCAGAGCCACCGGGAGCATCCCACCATGACCGCACTCGAACGACGGTTTCCGCGACCGAAGGACATCGCCCCGCTGCTGAAGATGAAGCCGAGGCAGAAGGACGCCACCGCGCGGAGGCTGGCGAACGCACACACGATCTGGGACCTGCGCGACATCGCCCGACGCCGCACGCCCTCCGGCCCGTTCGACTACACGGACGGCGCCGCCGACGGTGAAGTCGGCGTGAGCCGCGCGCGGGAGGCCTTCGAGGACCTGGAGTTCCGGCCGGGCGTCCTGCGGAACGTCGCGGAGGCCGACACCTCCACCACGGTGCTCGGAGCCCCCTCGGCGCTGCCGTTCGGCATGGCGCCCACCGGCTTCACGCGCATGATGCACTCCGCCGGCGAGCGCGCCGTGGTGGCGGCCGCGGAACGCGCCCAGATCCCCTACGCCCTCTCCACCGTGGGCACGACGTCGATCGAGCAGGTCGCCGAGTGCGCACCCTCGGCGCGCAAGTGGTTCCAGCTCTACCTCTGGAAGGACCGCGCGCTCTCCCGCGAACTGGTCGCCAACGCCAAGGCGGCGGGCTACGAAGCGCTCCTCGTCACCGTCGACGTGCCCGTGAACGGCAACCGTCTGCGCGACCTGCGCAACGGCATGACCATCCCGCCGCAGCTGACGCTCAAGACGTTCATCGACGCCTCCTACCGCTGGGAGTGGTGGCTGAACTTCCTGACGACCGAGCCGTACACCTTCGCCTTCGACAAGGACGGCCAGGGCGCGCTCACCGATCTCGTCAGCAAGCTGTACGACCCCACGGTCACCTTCGAGGACCTGGAGTGGCTGCGTGAGATATGGGACGGCCCGATCCTGGTGAAGGGGATCCAGACCGTCCAGGACGCCGAAGACGTGATGGCGCGCGGCGCGAACGGCGTGATCGTCTCCAACCACGGCGGCCGCCAGCTCGACCGCGCACCGGTGCCGCTGCACCTGCTGCCCCGCGTCGTCGACGCCGTAGGCGACCGGGGCACCGTCATGCTGGACACCGGGATCATGAACGGCGGGGACATCGTCGCCGCGCTCGCACTCGGAGCGGACTTCGCACTTGTCGGACGCGCCTACCTGTACGGGCTGATGGCCGGCGGCGAGGCGGGAGTCACTCGTGCCGTGGAGATCCTCTCCGCGGAGATCGAGCGCACGATGAAGCTGCTCGGCGTCACCACCGTCGCCGAACTGGGCCCCGAACACGTGCGGTTGATGAGCAGGCGCGGCCCCGTGGCAGTGGAGCTGTAGAACTCTCCGCTGCGACCGGCGGAGACGGATCCGGGGGAGTCCCGTGGCTCCCCCGGATCGTGGGGGACTGGTGGGTGTGGTGATTCTGTGGAAGCGTGATCGTGCCCGCACCGCACTCGAGGAGCATCACTTCCATGGACAGCATCGCCTCCCACGCGCTGCCGACGGAGACGACCAGGGACGTGGCGGAGCGCAAGGCCACCGTGGCTGTCCTGCCCGTCGGCAGCTACGAGCAGCACGGCTCGTACATGCCGCTGGCCACGGACACGCTCGTCGCCTGCGCCGTCGTGGACCGTATCGCCGCCGCCCACCCGGTGCAGCCGCTTCCGCCGCTCACCTTCTCCTGCTCGCAGGAGCACTCCGCCTGGCCCGGAACGGTCAGCATCACATCGAGTACCCTCGTGGCGGTCATCCGGGACATCGCGGCCTCGCTCCGGCGCTCCGGAGTCACCGGTCTCGTCCTCGTCAACGGCCACGGCGGCAACTACGTGCTGCGCAACGTCGTGCAGGAAGCCACCGCCGACGGACAGCGCATGGCGCTCTTCCCCACCTCCGCCGACTGGGAGGAGGCGTCCGCCAAGGCCGGCGTGGAGACTCCGGCGCGCAGCGACATGCACGCCGGTGAGCTGGAGACCTCGATCCTCCTGCACACGCGTCCCGATGTCGTACGGGAGGGATTCGAGTCGGCGGACTGGCTGTCGGACGACCGCAGGCACCTGCACACCCTCGGGCTCGGCCCTTACACCGAGTCGGGCGTCGTCGGCCGGCCGTCGCTGGGCACCGCACGCAAGGGGGAGGACGTCCTCGCCGCGCTGGCGGACTCCTTCGAGGAGCACCTGCGACTCCTGGGGCGGGAGTGAGCCTGGGAGCCCAGGAAGCCTGGGAGCGGCTGCTGCACGTACGCAGCGCCGAAGAAGCAGCAGGAGCAGGCCTCGTGCAGGGCGACGACGGCGTGTGGCAGTGGCACGAGGAGGCCTCACCCGAGGCGCTCCGCCTCGCCGCCCTCTACACCCCGCTCTGCCTCACCGGCCCGGGCTGCGCGTACGCCCAGCTCGGCCAGAGCATCGACGGCTTCATCGCGACGAGAACGGGTCACGCCAACTACGTCACCGGCGAGGAGGACCGCCTCCATCTGCACCGGCTGCGCGCCCTGTCGGACGCGGTCCTCGTCGGTGCCGGCACGACCATCGCCGACGATCCGCGGCTGACGGTGCGCGCCTGCCCGGGCGTCAACCCGGTGCGCGTGGTGCTCGATCCGCGGGGACGCGCCTGGGAGCAGTCCCGTGGGACCCACGTCTTCACCGACGGCGAGGCCCGGACGCTGCGGATCGTGGGCGAGGACACGGACACCGGCACAGCCGGCCAGGACGGCGTCGAGGTCGTTCGACTCCCGCGGGGCGAGAGCGGGTTCGAGCCGCGGCTAGTGCTCGAGGCGCTCGCGAGCCGCGGCATGGGCCGGGTGCTTGTGGAGGGCGGGGGAGCGACCGTATCGGGGTTCCTGCGGGCGGACGTGCTCCACCGGCTCTACGTCACGGTCGCGCCGCTTCTGCTGGGGGATGGAGTACCTGGGCTGCGGTTCCCCGGCCCCGTACGGATGGGGGAGGCCCTGCGGCCCCGCACTCGTTTCTTCCCCCTCGGCACGGACATGCTCTTCGAACTCGACCTCCGGGCGGGCTGAACGCCGTACCGCGAGGAAGCGGACCAGGAGCACGCCCGCTCCCGGCAGGCTCGACAGGAGCCCCCGCGAAGCGAGGGGAAGTGATTTGTGGCCCGGCTCATGCGAGGGGTACTTAA
>NZ_JACBXA010000091.1 GCF_013870515.1 Streptomyces albidus (ex Kaewkla and Franco 2022)
CGCCGCCCTGCTCGCCGCCGTCTTCGCTCTCCGACTCGGACGGAGTGTTGGTGGGACCGCCGGAACCACCGTTGGAGTTGTTGCCGCCACGTCCGCCGGAACCGGTCTCCGTCGGGCTGTCGGTCGGATCCTCCGTCGGGGTGGTCTCGGTCTCGCTCGGCGTCTGCGACGGAGTCTCCGAGGGCGTGACGTCACCGGTGTCGCCGGTGCTCGTGCCCGGCTCCTCCTCCGTCTCGCTGGGCGTCTCGGTCGGCTCGTCCGTCGTCTTGTCCTCCTTGGGCGCGGAGGTGGACGTGTCCGGCTTCACGTCGTTGTTGCCGTCGTCCGACTTGTACGTGGCCGCGTAGTAGATGCCCATCGCGACAGCGATCACCGCGAGGAAGGCGAGGATCGCGTACTTGACGCCGCCACCGCCGCGCCTGCCGTCGCCGCGCTGTCCGCCCACGAACCCGCCGTCGTCCCGGTCGGGCCGGCCCATCAGCAGCGGCGGAGCGAGCTGGGAGGTGTCACCGTGTGCGGGGTGCTGGCGGGCGTCGGCGCCGGGGATGCCCATCGCCGGGGTGGCGCCGCCGGCGTGCGCGATCGGGCCGGTGTTCCAGATGCCGCCGGTGTGGCCGCCCTGCTCGTGCAGCATCTGCAGCGCGTACTGGGCGAGGCCGCGCATCTCCTCGGCGCTCTGGAAACGGTCGTCCGGATCCTTCGCCAGCGCCCGCATCACCAGGCCGTCCAGCTCGGGCGGCACGACGTCGGAGACCTCGGAGGGCAGTGACGCCTCGTCCTGCACGTGCTGGTAGACGACCGAGAGCGGGGTCTCGCCCGTGAACGGCGGCCTGAGGGTGAGCAGTTCGTAGAGGAGGCAGCCCGTGGCGTACAGGTCCGAGCGGATGTCGACCGTCTTGCCGAGGGCCTGCTCGGGGGAGAGGTACTGCGGCGTGCCCATCACCATGCCGGTCTGGGTCATGGTGTTGGAGGCGCCGTGCAGGGCGCGGGCGATGCCGAAGTCCATCACCTTCACCGCGCCGCTGTTGGTGATGATGACGTTGGCGGGCTTGATGTCGCGGTGCACGATGCCGTGCTGGTGGCTGTAGGCCAGGGCCTCCAGGACACCGGAGACGATGATCAACGCCTGGTCCGGCGGCGGGGCTTCGGCGTTCAGCAGGAGGTCACGGATCGTCCGGCCCTCGACCAGCTCCATCACGATGTACGGCGTGACCCTGCCGCCGATCGTCTCCTCGCCGGAGTCGTACACGGCGACGACGGAGTGGTGGTTGAGACCGGCGACGGACTGCGCCTCACGCGTGAAGCGGGCCTTGGAGACCGGGTCCTCGGCGAGATCGGAACGGAGCAGCTTGACCGCGACCGTACGCCCCAGGCGCAGGTCCTCAGCCGCCAGGACCTCGGCCATACCGCCCCGGCCGAGACGGTGCGAGAGGCGGTAGCGGCCGTCACCGACGAGGCCGCTGTTGCCCCACAGCTCCGACGAGTCGGCCATCGAGCCGCCCATGGCGTCGGGGTCCGGGGGACCCCCGCCGGCCTGCGTCTGTGCCATCTGTCCTCGCCGTGGATCGAAAATGCCGTGGGTCGCGCGGGTGCGTACTCCCCTGGCACTCGGCCGACCCGGCTGGGCCGGGATACGCCCCGCTCCGCTTTGGAGGCTACAGGCTCGGGGGAGTTACATGGATGGGACGGGAAGAGCCATCCAAGCGGCTGCGGTGCCCGGCTGGCAAGTTCGCAGGCGGCGTGCGCACAGCCCTTGGGAGAGCCCGGAACCCGCAGCGCGACGCCGTCTGAGAGGCGATGTCGGGGCAAGGGCCTGTCTGACAAATGGCGCCGTCCGCCGCAGGCGGTGCTCGCGGCGGACGGTGCGTGCAGCCGCAAGGCGGAGGATCGCCCTCGTAGTGGGCTACTCGGTCGATCCGACAACTCGGGGGCACCTCCCGCGAAGCGGGGGAGGATGTGCGTGCCCGTCGTCGCGAGCAAGGCGAGATTCGTCAGACAGGGCCTAGGGGCAGGAGGCACCGAAGCTGCCACAGATGTGGGCACAGGTTGCGCATCCGGTTACGGAACGGGCACTGAGCTTGACGTGGAGAAGCCCTCCGGCAGACTTGGGCCTGTATCAGGAGCATGAGATCTCCGGGGCTGGAATATTGCCCTGAAACAACTGCGCGGGGGCGTGCCGCCGAGGGGGAGCAGTCAGATGAGTGACGACGGCGCACAGGCAGCCGCGCAGTACTTGGGACGTACCGTCGGCAACGGACGTTTCCAGTTGCAGAGCCTGCTCGGGGCGGGCGGCATGGCCTCCGTGTACCTCGCCTACGACTCCGTGCTCGACCGACAGGTCGCGGTCAAGACGCTCCACACGGAGCTCGGTCGTGAGCAGTCCTTCCGCGAACGCTTCCGGCGCGAGGCCCAGTCCGTCGCCAAGCTCTCGCACACCAACATCGTCTCCGTCTTCGACTCCGGCGAGGACGAGATCGACGGTGCGCTCGTGCCGTACATCGTCATGGAGTACGTCGAGGGCAAGCCCCTGCGCAACGTGCTCGACGAGGACATCGCGCGGTTCGGCGCGATGCCGACCGAGAAGGCGCTGAAGATCACCGGCGACGTGCTGGCGGCGCTCGAGGTCAGCCACGAGATGGGCCTCGTCCACCGGGACATCAAGCCCGGCAACGTGATGATGACCAAGCGCGGTGTGGTCAAGGTCATGGACTTCGGCATCGCGCGGGCCATGCAGTCCGGTGTGACGTCGATGACACAGACCGGCATGGTCGTCGGCACCCCGCAGTACCTCTCGCCGGAGCAGGCGCTGGGGCGCGGCGTGGACGCCCGTTCCGACCTGTACTCGGTGGGCATCATGCTCTTCGAGCTGCTCACCGGACGGCTTCCCTTCGACGCCGACTCCCCCCTCGCCATCGCGTACGCGCATGTGCAGGAGGAGCCGCCCACCCCGTCGTCGATCAACCAGTCGGTGCCGCCCGCCGTGGACGCGCTGGTGGCGCGGACGCTGCGGAAGAACCCCAACGAGCGCTTCCCGTCCGCCGAGACGATGCACGACGAGTGCACCCGCGTCGGCGGCACCGGGGCGGCCTCGGGCGCGGCTCCGCTCATCATCAGTGCCGGTCCCGCGGCACCGAGCGGTGCGGGCGTCGGCCAGGCGGTCTTCCCGCCGGTCAACGACGCGGGCACCCCGCCGCCGCCCGGCGTGCAGCAGCCCTACGCACCGCAGCAGTACGGCGGGTTCGGGCCCTCGACGCCTCCGCCGCCCAGCCAGAACCCGATGGGTCAGTACGCGGCGGGCTCGCCGTACGCGGCGCAGCAGGGTGCGCACACCCCGCCGCCGTACACGCTCAGCCCCACGCCCCCCGGGGGCGGCGGCGGGCGCAAGAGCAACACCGGGGCGATCATCGGCTCGGTGGTCGGGGCGATAGTCGTGGTGACGGCCGTGATCATCGCGCTCGTCGTGAACGGCGGCGGGGAGGATTCACCCGAGGCCGACAGCTCGCCTTCCGCCACGGTCACCGCTACCGCGCCCGACGACGAGCCCTCCGCGGAACCGAGCGACGCCGGAGGCGGGGACGACGACGAGATCAAGCCCGAGGACAAGTCGAAGACGATCGAGACCACCAGGTGCACGAACGCCTCCGACAGCTACTCCGAGAAGGGAAAGAAGACCCTCCCGGACTTCACCTACCGCAATCTCGCGTCGGTGAAGAAGTGCATCCGCGAGGCGGGCTGGAAGCTCGGTGACGTCTCCTACAAGGACGAGAACATCTGGGGCAAGAACATGGTCCTGGAGCAGGACCCCGAGGGGATCGACCCCTTCGACCCCAAGAAGGACGAGATCGAGCTGACCGTCTCCACCGGCAAGCCCGAGGACTGACCGGCCCGGCCGCCTCGACTGCCCGCCCCTGGCAGGCAGTCGAGCGACCCGGCTCCGGAACACAAGGCGGCCGTCCACGTGATCACGTGGACGGCCGCCTTTGCTCTTGCGTGCAGGTGCCCGTACTCCTGGTGGCTCGTCGCCCCTACGCGGGGCGCCGCACCTGCACGGTGCGGAAGCGGTCGGAGACGAACGCGCCGTCGCACAGGGCCGAGTTGGCCGCGGGGTTGCCGCCGGATCCGTGGAAGTCGGAGAAGGCGGCGGTCTGGTTGACGTACACCCCGCCGGTGAGATTGAGCGAGAGCTGCGCGCACTCGTCGAGGCAGGCGTCCTCGATGAGGCGCTCGACCTCGGGCGACGTCGTGTACGCGCCGACGGTCATCGCGCCCTTCTCCCGGACCGTACGCCGCAGCACGGCGACCGCGTCAGCCGCGGAGTCGACGGCGACGGCGAAGGAGACGGGCCCGAAGAACTCCGAGAAGCAGACGGACTCCGCTTCGGGCTCGGCGGACTCCAGCTTGACGATGACGGGCGTACGCACGGTCGCGCCGGGGAAGTCGGGGTGCTCGACCGAGCGTGAGGGCAGGGCGACTTCACCCAGGGAGGCCGCCGACTCGACGCGCTCACGCACCTGTTGGTTGACGATCGCACCGAGAAGGGCGTTGGCACGGGCGTCGTCGCCGAGCAGCTTCCCGACCGCGGTGGCCAGATCGGCGGCCACCTCGTCGTAGGACTTCTCCCCCGCGTCCGTCGTGATGCCGCCGCGCGGGATGAGCAGGTTCTGCGGGGTGGTGCACATCTGACCGCTGTAGAGCGACAGGGAGAAGGCGAGGTTGCCCAGCATGCCCTTGTAGTCGTCGGTGGAGTCGATGATCACCGTGTTGACCCCGGCCTTCTCCGTGAAGACGCGGGCCTGGTGGGCGTTGCTCTCCAGCCAGTCTCCGAAGGCGGTGGAGCCGGTGTAGTCGATGATGCGGATCTCCGGCCGCACGGCCAGTTCCTTGGCGATGCCCTCGCCGTCCCGCTCGGCGGCCAGCGCGACCAGATTCGACTCGAACCCGGCCTCTGCCAGCACCTCCCGGGCGACGCGGACGGTCAGGGCCAGCGGCAGCACGGCGCGCGGGTGCGGCTTGACCAGCACGGGGTTGCCGGTGGCGAGGGAGGCGAAGAACCCGGGGTATCCGTTCCAGGTCGGGAAGGTGTTGCATCCGATGAGCAGCGAGATGCCGCGGCCGACCGGCGTGAAGTGCTTGCTGAGGTTGAGAGGGTCGCGCTTGCCCTGCGGCTTCGACCACTCGGCCGAGCCCGGTGTGCGGACCTGCTCCTCGTAGGCGTAGGCGACGGCCTCCATGCCGCGGTCCTGAGCGTGCGGCCCGCCCGCCTGGAACGCCATCATGAACGCCTGGCCGCTGGTGTGCATCACGGCGTGCGCGAACTCGTGCGTACGGGCGCTGATGCGGGCCAGGATCTCCAGACACACAGCCGCGCGCACCTCCGGACCGGCCTCACGCCATGCGGGCATCGCCTCGCGCATCGCGGGCAGCAGCACGTCGAGGTCCGGGCGGGGGTACTCGATGCCCATCTCCAGCCCGTAGGGCGAGACCTCGGTGGCGGCCCAGCCGCCCTCCGGGCCCGACTGGCCGGGCTGCCCGTCGATCTCGAACCGGCTGCCGCGCAGCGCGTCGAAGGCGGCCTGGCCCTGGCCGGCGCTCAGCGAACCGGCCGCACCCGACTCCTCGCCGTACGCCTTGGGGTGCTCGGGGTGCGGCGACCAGTACTCCCTGCTGCGGATCACTTCCAGCGCGCGGTCGAGCGTGGCTCGGTGCCGCTCGATCAGCTGGGCCGCGGAGAGCTCATTGCTTCCGCCCTCCACAGACGTGGACACAGATGTGGTCACAGGTGCGGTCACGAACGACCAACTCCTCATCGAGCCGGGTGGCTGGGTGGCTGGGACTTCCGGGTCCTGTCAGGGCTGTCGGTCCTGCAGTGACAGGTAGATACTGCTACCGAACGATCGGTCGGTGCAAGGGGGGCGAGGAGCCTGTGGACGACGTGGATAGCATCGGCGGCATGCCGGCCAAGCGCGACACCTACACACCCGATTCGCTGCTCAAGGTCGCGGTGGAGGTGTTCATCGAGCGCGGCTACGACGGCACCTCCATGGAGCACCTGTCCCGGGCCGCGGGGATCTCCAAGTCCTCCATCTACCACCACGTACGCGGCAAGGAAGAGCTCCTGCGCCGGGCCATAAGCCGCGCCCTGAACGGGCTCTTCGGCGTCCTCGACGAGCCGCGGTCGCGCGAGGGCCGCGCGATCGACCGGCTGGAACACGTCACGCGCCGCACGGTCGAGGTGCTCATGACGGAGCTCCCCTACGTGACGCTGCTGCTGCGCGTACGCGGAAACACGGACACCGAGCGCTGGGCCATGGCACGCCGCCGCGAGTTCGACCAGCGGGTCTCGGAGCTGCTGAAGCAGGCCGTGGCGGACGGCGACCTGCGAGCCGACGTCGACGTCCGGCTGGCGACCCGGCTGCTCTTCGGGATGATCAACTCCGTCGTGGAGTGGTACAGGCCCGGGCGTGCGGGCCGGAGCGGGTCGACCACGAGCGACGAGGTCGGCGAGGCGGTCGTACGCACCGCGTTCGCCGGTCTGCGCAACTGATCGCGCCTCCCGCCCCACGCGGCCGGAGGTTCACCCGGCGGCGGGCCGGGGGTCGATGAGGACACCGGGGTTGAGGATTCCGTGCGGGTCCAGGGCGTCCTTTGCGGCCCGCAGGGCGAGCGCGAAGGGTTCGGGGCGCTGCCGGTCGTACCCGGGCCGGTGGTCCCTGCCGACGGCGTGATGGTGGGTGATGGTGGCGCCGTGCCGGGTGAGTGTCTCCATCGCCGCGGTCTTGATCTCGTCCCACATGGCCACCTCCTGTCCATGGCGACCGGCGGCGATCACCGTGAAGTACGGGGCGGGACCGTCCGGATACACGTGCGTGAAGCGGCAGTTGACCAGAGCGGGGTGCCCGGTGATCTTCTCGGCCGCGGCACCCACTTCCGCGCGGACGGCCTGGTAGAGCCCGGCCACCCGGTCCCAGGTGCACGCGGTCTCGAAGGTCTCGGTGATCGCGCTCATCCGCGCCAGCCCGTCCCGCATGTAGGGCATCCGCAGGAAGGCCGACCGCCAGGCGCTGACGGCCGAGTCCCCGCCCCCTCCCTCCGGCTCGCGTTCGCGTCCACCGTGGTCGGCGGCGAGCGTGACCAGCTCCGCGAGCCGGCCGCCCACCGGCTGGTGCGCCGACTCCACGCCGAGCACCAGCACGCTCTCCCCGTCGTGGGCGACGCCGGACAGAGCGGCCTCGCCGGCGTCGAGCAGCCTGCAGTTGGCCGGGTGCAGCCCTGACTGCGAGATCGCCCTGACGGCTTCCATGGCGTCGGCGACGTCACTGAAGAAGAAAGAGGCGGAAGCCTTGTGGGCGGGGCGGTCCTGCAGCCGCATCCACGCTTCGGTGATCACGCCGAGCGTCCCCTCGGAGCCCAGGAAGAGACGGTCGGGGGACGGACCGGCGCCGGAGCCCGGCAGACGCCAGGACTCGGCGGTCCCGGCAGGGGTCACCACGCGCATCGATTCGACGAGGTCGTCGATGTGCGGGTAGAGCGTCGCGTAGTGGCCGCCGGCACGGGTGGCCAGCCAGCCGCCGAGGGTGGAGAACTCGAAGCTCTGCGGGAAGTGGCGCAGCGTCAGGCCGCCTGGCATGCCGCGGAGCTGGGCCTCCAGCGCGGGCCCGAACACTCCGGCCTGGATGCGGGCCGCCCTGCTGGTGGTGTCGACCTCGAGGACGCGGTCCATCGCCGAGAGGTCGAGCGAGAGCACCCCGGCGTGGGCTCCGCTGCGGTACTCGACCCCGCCGACCACCGAACTGCCGCCCCCGTAAGGGATCACGGCGACGTCGTGCGAGCCGGCCCAGTCGAGCAGGTCCACGAGCTCTGTCTCCGTGTGCGGGAACGCCACGAGGTCGGGAGCGGCCGAGAGGTCGCCGTGCAGCGCCCGTACGACGTCGCGGTACGCCTTGCCGTAGGTGTGACTCGCGCGGTGGGGCGGCGTGGCCGAGACCCGGTGGGCCAGTGAGGCGGGCGGTGAGATCCGGGGCTCGGGCAGTTCAACGCCGCCGATCTCCGGCACCGGCATCGGCCGGGACGGCAGACCGGGGAGCAGGGCGCCGAGCGCCGTGCACTCGGAGTCGGGGAGAGCCTGCTCCGTCAGCCCCCAACCCCACCAGGACCTGGCCGGGTCGGTCGGGAACGCTGCTGTCGCCGCCATGAGGGACCTTTCGCGCCGGCTGTCCACTGAGAGAAATTACTGGAGAGTAATTACGCGGAGGCGTCGGCCGCAAGAGCGTCAACGTCCCTGGCAGGCCCCCGCCTTCACGTGCGTGCCGCTACGGCGTCCGGCAGGGGAAGCGGGCCGGTGTTCGTTCGAGGACGTGAACGATCCTGCGGGACCGCGCCACCGCGCACCCGGCTTCACGACCACGACGACGCATCTCTTGACGGTCTGGTCTCGCACTTCTACCTTGTGTCCACCAACATGGACTGCGTTCTCATATATGGACGCGCCACTGAATCCTCGCCGCCGACTCGTGCGCGCCGGCCCTGGAGGAACCTGATGTCCCAGCCCTCGCAGTCGCGGGCGACCCGGCGAAACAGGATGATCGGCCGGTTCCGCGTGGCCCGGCGACGCACCGCCGTCGCGGCCCTCGCGGCGGGGTTCGCCGTCCTGGTCAGCTCGTGCACCGTCGCGAACAGCGACTCGCTGGGCGGAAGCGGCTCCGGGCTGCGCATCGTACTTCCGGAAGAGCCGCCCACACTCGAACCGTGCGAGTCCTCCCTCACCTCCACGGGCGTGGTCGTCCGCTCCAACATCACGCAGCCGCTGATCGAACGGGACCCCAAGTCCGGCGACCTCTCCCCGCTGCTTTCCACGGGGTGGAAGCGCACCTCGGACACCCGGTGGACCTTCACCATGCGCGAGGGCGTCCGCTTCCAGGACGGGACGGCCTTCAACGCCCGTGACGCCGCCTACTCCATCGAGCGGGCCGTCAACTCAGACCTCGGCTGCAACGTCGACGGCTACGTCTTCGGAGAGGACCCGCTCGACGTCGAGGCGGTCGACGAGCGGACGCTGACCGTCGAGAGCAAGGAACCCGACCCGATCCTCCCGCTGAGGCTGTCGTTCGTCGAGATCGTCCCGACCTCGACCGGCACGGCGAAGAAGGTGCGGCAGCCCGTCGGAACCGGCCCGTACGAGATCGGGCGCTGGGACACCGGCCTGAAGCTGCGGCTCGACCGCAACAAGCGCTACTGGGGCAAGGCGCCTTCGTACGAGAACGTCACCTACCAGTGGCGCGCGGAGGGCACCGTACGCGCGGCCATGGTCACCAGCGACGAGGCGGACGTCGCGCTCAAGCTCGGGCCGCTCGACGGGGCGGGCGACCGCGGCGTCAACCATCCGAACAACGAGACGACGGCGCTGCGGCTCACCGGCGAGGAACCGCCGCTCGACGACCCGCGCGTCCGGCAGGCCGTCAACTACGCGCTGGACAAGCGGGGCATCGTCAAGTCCCTCTTCAGCGGCCTCGGCAAGCCCGCCGGGCAGCTGGTGCCGTCCGGCGTGCTGGGCCACAACCCCTCCATCAAGCCGTGGCCCCACGACCTGAAGAAGGCCAGGGCCCTGGTGAAGGCGGCCAAGGCGGACGGCGTGCCCACCGGCAAGCAGATCCTGATGGTCGGCCGCCACGAACTCTTCCCCCGCGTCTCGGAGACCGCCGAGGTGCTCCAGGAGCAGCTGACGCAGGCCGGACTCAACATCAAGCTCAAGATGGTCGACGAATCGGCCCATCTCGAATACCAGCTGCGGCCGTTCGTGCCGGATGCCGGCCCGGTCGCGCTCCTCATCCAGCACGGCAACCAGGCGGGCGACGCGGCCTTCACCGTGGACCAGTACATGACGTCGAAGGGCGCCCAGAGCGTGATGGGCACCAAGGGCTTCGACAAGGTCATCGAGGAGGCGGGCCGCAAGTCGGGCAAGCAGCGGCAGAAGGCGTACGAGGAACTGCTGAAGCAGCAGAACGGCGACATCACGCAGTTCGCTCACATCGCCCACATGCGCGGCGTCGTCGCGCTCTCCCCGAACGTGTCCTACAGGCCGAACTCGGCCACCAACGACGAGCTGCGGCTCGCTGACATACGCCCCGCGGGCTGAGAGGAGGACCTGGTGATCACGTTCCTGCGGCGCCGCACCCTCTCCAGCGTCATACCGCTGGCAGTCGTGGTGCTCGGAGTGTTCTGCCTCGCGCGGCTGACCGGGAACCCGGCAAGCCTCTATCTGCCCCTCAACGCGACGGAGCAGATGCGGCAGGACTTCGCCGAGCGCAACGGCCTCGACCAGCCGGTCCTCTCCCAGATGGCCGACTACCTCGGCGGCGTACTGCGGCTCGACTTCGGTGAGTCGCTCCGTACGGGCCAGTCCGCCGGACGGATGGCCCTGGACGCCTTTCCCGCCACGCTCCAGCTCGCCGGGTTCACCATGCTGATCGCGGTGCTCGGTGCCGCGGTCGTCGGCAGCTGGGCGGCGTTCAAGCCCAACGGCCTCGCCGACCGGGTGTGCAGCACGATGTCGATGATCGCGGCCAGCGTTCCCGACTTCTGGTTCGCCATCGTCGGCATCTGGATCTTCGCGGTGACGCTCGGCTGGCTGCCGACCTCCGGCGTCACCGGCCACGGCATCTGGATCCTGCCGATCGCCACGCTGGTCGTTCGGCCCTTCGGTGTCCTGGTGCAGGTGGTGCGCGGGGCGATGGTCTCCGCGCTCTCGTCCCCCTACGTCAAACTCGCCCGCAGCAAAGGGGCCGACGACTACCGCATCGTCACGCACCACGCGCTGCGCAACGCCGCCGCACCCGCGCTCACGGTCGCCGGCGACCTCACCGTAGGCCTCGTCAACGGAGCCGTCGTGGTCGAGACGATCTTCGGATGGCCGGGCATCGGCAAGCTCATGATCGACTCGATCCTGCAACGTGACTTCGCGGTGCTGCAGGCCGCCGTCCTCGTGACGGCCGTTGCCATCTTCGTCCTGAACATCCTCATCGACGTCTGCTACGCGCTGCTCGACGCACGCGTCCGGCAGGCCGCGAAGACCTGACGACCGGAGGCCTGATGTCCCCCATGGCGCACGACAGGCAGGGCGCGCCTCCGGCCGGCGAGCCGGCGCCCGAGGCGATACCCGAACAGTCACCGGCCGCCGACGCCGGACCGGAGCGCGAAGCAGCACCACGGCAGGCACACGGAGCGGCCCGTACGGGCATGTGGCGGCTTCTGCTGCGCGACCGTGTCGCGACCCTCGCGGCCTGCACACTGCTGCTGGTCGCGTTGACCGCCCTCCTCGGCCCGCTGCTCGTCGGCGACCTCGCCACGAAGCAGAACCTCGACGCGGTCAACACCGCGCCGTTCCAGTCGGACGAGGGCTGGGCCTACATCCTGGGCAGCGACTCGCTGGGCCGTTCCATGCTGGCCCGGCTCGCCGTCGCCACCCGGACGACGGTCTCCGTCGCGGTGCCGGCCGTCCTGGTCTCGCTGCTCATCGGCTCCGTCTGGGGCATGTGGGCCGGCTACCACCGCGGCTGGCGCGAGACGCTGTCGATGCGGACGGCCGACGTCATCCTCAGCTTCCCGTCGCTGCTGCTCGCGGTCGTCGTCCTCTACGTCTTCTCGCCGAGCGCCGCCAACATCGTCGCGATCCTCGCCATCGCCCGTATCCCGATCTACCTGCGCACGGCGCGCGCCGAGTCCGCGGAGCTCCAGAGCCGGCTGTTCGTCGACGCGGCGCGCACGTTCGGTACGCGCAGCGGCGCCGTCATACGCAGACACGTCCTGCCGACGGTCCTGCCCACCCTGCTGACCGTCGCGACCGCCGACTTCTGCTTCGTCATGCTGTCGGAGTCCTCGCTGAGCTTCCTGGGCATCGGCATCCAGCCGCCCGACATCAGCTGGGGGCTGATGACGGCTCAGGGGCGCCAGTACCTCCAGACCTCGTGGTGGATGTCGATCTTCCCGGGTCTCGCAATCGTGATCACGACGGTGTCGGCGTCCGTACTGGCGGCCTGGTTCCGTATCGCCACCGACCCGGCCCAGCGGTGGCGGCTGAGCCTGCCGCGCCGGCAGCGCCGATCGGTCCGCAGGGCCGGGCAGGAGGTGGCGCGATGAGCGCCGGGACGACGAGCACCGGCCCCGTGGAGCAGGCCGGCCGGACCGAGCCCGAAGTGGCGCTGGCGGTCGCCGGGCTGAGCGTGCGCATCGACACGGCGGCGGGACCCGTGCTCGCGGTCGACGACGTGGGGTTCTCGGCACCTTCGGGTGAGACGCTCGCGCTCCTCGGTGAGTCCGGCTGCGGCAAGAGCATCACCGCGCAGGCCGTCGCCGGTCTGCTCGATCCGGTCGCCCGGGTCGTCGGCGGTGAAGTGCGGCTCGGTGACGTGGAGATGCTCGGCCTGACGCCCTCCGAGCGGCGCAAGCTCGCCGGGCCGGAGCTCGCGATCGTCTTCCAGGACGCGCTGACCGCACTGAACCCCGTCTACACGGTGGGCACGCAGCTCGCCGAGCCGTTCCGCATCCACCGGGGTCTGTCCGCACGGCAGGCACGGGAACGCGCCCTGGACCTCATGCGGCGTGTGGGCATTCCCGAGCCCGAGAGCCGGATCGACCACCACCCGCACCAGTTCTCCGGCGGCATGCGCCAGCGGCTGCTGATCGCGATGGCGGTCGCGCTCGGCCCGAAGGTGCTGATCGCGGACGAACCCACGACCGCACTCGACGTCACCGTCCAGGCCCAGATCATGGAGCTGCTCCGAGACCTGCGGGCCGAGCACAGCATGGCCGTCGTGCTGATCACGCACGATCTCGCCCTCGTGGCGGAGCAGGCGGACCGGGTGGCGGTCATGTACGCGGGCCGCGTCGTCGAGACCGGGCTGGTCCGGGAAGTCTTCCGGGAGCCCCTCCACCCGTACACCCGCGGCCTGCTGGAGTCCGTCCCCGCCGCCGGGCGCGGTGACCGGCTCCCCTCGATACCCGGCGCGCCCCCGGACCTCCACTCGATCCCCGAAGGCTGTGTCTACCAGGCACGTTGCCCGATGGTGCAGGACATCTGCCGTACGCAGCGGCCTGCCCCCGAGGCCGTCGGCGAGGGCCGTACGTCGGCGTGCCACTTCTCGAAGGAGCTCCGCCATGGCTGATCCGCTGCTGGAGGTCTCGGGCCTGACCAAGACCTTCCACATCTCCAAGGGCCCCTCGGGCAGCGGCCGGCTCCGGGCGCTCGACTCGGTCGGCCTGACTCTGGGGCGTGGGGAGACGCTGGGGCTCGTCGGGGAGTCGGGCTGCGGCAAGTCCACCCTTGCGCGGACCCTGTTGATGCTGGAGCAGCCTGACGAGGGGCGTGTCCGCTTCGACGGTGTGGACCCGTTCCGGCTGAAGGGCAAGGAGCTGCTGCACTGGCGGCGGCGGATACAGATGGTCTTCCAGGACCCGTTCGCCTCCCTCAACGCCCGTATGACGGCGGGCGAGATCATCAGCGAGCCCTGGGCGACGCACAGGAGCCTGTACCCGAGCGCCCGTGAACGTGCGGCCCGCGCAAGGGAACTGCTCGACCTGGTCGGTCTGCGTGCGTCCGACGCGGACCGGCATCCGCAGGAGTTCTCCGGCGGTCAGCGGCAGCGCATCGGCATTGCACGCGCCCTGGCGCTGAACCCCGATGTGATCGTCTGCGACGAACCCGTCTCCGCGCTCGACCTGTCGGTCCAGGCACAGGTGGTCAATCTGCTCGACGATCTGCAGAAGCAGCTCGAGGTGTCGTACCTCTTCATCTCGCACGACCTGTCCGTCGTACGGCACATCGCGGACCGGGTCGCGGTCATGTACCTGGGGCGGATCGTGGAGACCGGGAGGACCGAAGACGTACTGGACCGGCCCCTCCATCCGTACACCGCCGCACTGACGTCGGCGGCCCCGGTGCTGGACGTCTCCCGCGAGCGCACCGGAACGCGCATCCTGCTCCAGGGAGAGATCCCCTCACCCGTGGATCCGCCCTCCGGCTGCCACTTCCGGACACGGTGCTGGAAGGCGCAGGACCTGTGCGCGGAACGAACCCCGCACGCGCAGCCTGGAGTCGACCAGGAGGGGCTGCCGGAGGCCACAGGCCCCCGGCACGGCGCAGCATGCCACTTCCCGCTGGAGCACACGACGGAGGGAGCGCAGCTCACGGTGAGTCCGTGAGCTGGGCGGACTTCACGATCGTCGCCGTGACGATCACCGCCGCCTCCTGTCTCCAGGCGTCGATCGGATTCGGCATCGGAATGCTGGCGGCGCCGGTGATCGCCCTCATCGACCCCACGCTGGTCCCGGGCACGATCATCATGCTCGCGATGGTGGTCACGTTGCTGATCACCGTCGTCGAACGTACGCATCTGGACCTGACCGGCACCGGCTGGGCGCTCCTCGGCCGGGTGCCGGGCTCCGTGGTGGGAGCCGTCCTCGTCGCGTCGATGCCGTCCGGCTTGCTGTCGCTGCTGATCGCCGGGGTGGTTATCGGCGGGATCGTCTTCACGGTGGCCGGGTGGGCGCCGAGGCCTCGGCCGCTGACGCTGGTCTCGGCGGGTGCCGCCTCCGGGCTCATGGGAACGGCGACCTCCATAGGCGGAGCGCCGATGGCGCTGGTCTGGCAGCGCTCTCCGGCGCCGCAGCTGCGCTCGACCATGAGCGCGTTCTTCCTCGTGGGATCGGCCTTCTCGGTGATCGCCCTGGCGCTGAGCGGCGGTGTCGACGGCTCCACGGTCGGGACTTTCGCGGCTCTGACGCCTGCCGCACTCACCGGGTGCGTGCTGTCGCGGTTCGTCAACCGACGGCTGAACCGTGAGCGACTCCGGTTGACGGCGATCACCGTCTCGGCGTTCGGTGCGGTGCTGCTCGTCGTGCAGCAGCTGCTCTGAGGGCGCCGGCGCCCCGCGCCTCACCTGGCGGCGGGGCGCACCTGGTTGGTGAGGGGCCGCCCGCTCGCCAGCCGGCCGACGTTGCCCGCGATGTCGCGTGCTCGCGCCTCGAAGGTGTTGCGGGTGTGTCCCGAGTGATGCGGCGTCAGGACGACGTTGTCCAGTTGCTCGAACGGGAACCGCGAGGGGATCGCCCGGCCCGGCTCCCCGGCGGCGTCCCACCAGACGTCGAGCGCGGCACCCGCGATCGCACCGCTGCTCAGGGCGGTGAAGACGGCCTCTTCGTCGACGACGGGGCCGCGCGCCACGTTGACCAGGATCGCGCCGGGCTTCATCGCCTCGAACGCCTCGGCGCCCAGCAGGCCGCGGGTCTCCTCGGTCAGCGGTGCGGTGACGACCACCACGTCGGACTCGGCCAGCAGCAGGGGGAGTTCGTCGACACCACCGACTTGGTCCAGTTCGACGTCGTCGGGGACGGCGGCAGCGGGGTTGCGGCGCACCGCCCGCACACGCATCCCCATGGCGGAGACGAGGCGTGCCGTTCGGAGTCCGATCTCGCCGAAGCCGATCAGTCCGACGGTCCGTCCCTCCAGGGTCGCGCCGAAGTCGAGCCGGGGATCGGTGCGTACCGTCCGCCAGAGGCCCGACCGCAGCTCACGGTCCGCGCTCTGCACGCGGCGCGAGAGCATCATCATGCACATCAGTACGTGCTCGGCCACGGAACGCCCGTGGTGGGAGGTGTTGGCGACCGCGACGCCCGGTGCCAGCGAGTCGAACGGGATGCCGTCGCACCCGGCCCCGGTGACGTGCACGAGGCGGAGGCCCGCCCCGGCCTCGGCCATGGCGGTGCTCATTCCGGAGCAGACGAGCACGTCGCTCTCCGGCAGTGCAGCGAGGATCTCCGCGTCCGGCTTGCCGGCGGCCATCGTCCAGAGGTGGCCGTTCCGTCCGCCCGACGTGAGCTCCGGCTCGAACCGGCTGATGATCTCGTCGGTGACGAGGACGCGCAGAGCGGGGCCGTCCGGCGTCGCATTCGTCGTCGCGGACACGGAATGACGTTCCCCTCGTGTGGGTCGTGCGGGTCGCGCGGGGGGCTGCTGCCCTCCCGGCCTTCGTCAAGGCCTGCACGAGTGTGTCACTCGTTCATGGATGAAGACAATAGAGGACATGCGTTCACTCACGTGACCAACGGTGGGGTGCCCGTCCTCCCGGGACGTCCGTCAGATCTCCGGTTCGAGGTCGGTCTCCTCGAAGACCAGCAGCGTCCTGGTGCTGATCACCTCGGGGATCGACTGGATCCTCGTGAGCACCAGATCTCGGAGCGACCGGTTGTCCGCCGTGTGCACCAGCAGCAGTACGTCGAAGTCACCGCTGACCAGGGCCATGTGCGCGGCACCGGGCAGCTGGAGCAGCTGCTCCCGGACACTGCGCCAGGAGTCCTGCACGATCTTGAGCGTGACGTAGGCCGATGCCCCCTGACCGGCCCGCTCCTCGTCGATACGGGCGCTGAAGCCGCGTATCACTCCGTCGTCCATCAGGCGGTTGATGCGCGCATAGGCGTTGGCCCGGGAGATGTGGACCTGGTCGGCCAGCGCCCGTACCGACATCCTGCCGTCCGCACGCAGAAGGCGCAGGATGTCCCTGTCGACGGGATCGAGGGCACGGGCCTGCGGCCTCGCGTCCAGACCCCCGTGGACGCCGGGGTCGTCGGGACCGCTGGACGAATTGGCAATCTGTCCGTCCGGCATGCCCGGCAGCCTCCCCTCGTTGGACGTCCTGCATTCATCGAACGCACGAACGCTCAAGTTGTCCACAGACCGAGGCCGCCTGTAGCCAAAATGTGCCGTCGACCGAACAATCGGTAGGGGAGCCACCCGCTTCCGTGCCCACCGCAGCCCCCTCACGAGGAGGTGCTCGTTCATGACGGTCCTTGAGCAGTCCGGTGCCTACCATCTCGCACCACCCCCCGCCTGGCGCCCCCGCCGGGACGCCGCCCCGCTGCTGCCGGACCGGGAGCCGTACCGGCTGCTGGGCACCGGAGCCGAGCTGGACGACGATCTGCTCCGGGAGCTGTACGGGCAGCTCGTGCGCGGGCGGCGTTTCAACGAGCAGGCGACGGCACTGACCAAGCAGGGCCGCCTCGCGGTGTACCCGTCGTCGACGGGCCAGGAGGCCGCCGAGGTCGCGGCCGCCCTCGCCCTGCGCGAGCAGGACTGGCTCTTCCCCAGCTACCGCGACACGCTCGCCGCCGTCGCCCGCGGCCTCGACCCGGTGGCGGTGCTCTCGCTCCTCCGCGGCGACTGGCACAGCGGCTACGACCCCCGGGAGACGCGGGTCGCCCCCCTGAGCACCCCGCTCGCCACACAGCTGCCGCACGCGGTCGGGCTGGCGCACGCCGCCCGGCTCAAGGGCGACGACGTGGTGGCGCTGGCCATGGTCGGGGACGGCGGCACGAGCGAGGGCGACTTCCACGAGGCCCTCAACTTCGCCGCCGTATGGCAGGCCCCGGTCGTCTTCCTCGTGCAGAACAACGGCTTCGCGATCTCCGTACCGCTGGCGAAGCAGACCGCCGCACCGACCCTCGCCCACAAGGCCGTGGGCTACGGCATGCCGGGGCGGCTCGTGGACGGCAACGACGCCGCGGCGATGCACCATGTCCTGACCGACTCGGTCGAACGCGCCCGGCGGGGCGAGGGCCCCAGCCTCATCGAGGCCGTGACGTACCGCGTGGAGGCCCACACCAACGCCGACGACGCCACGCGCTACCGCGACGCCGCAGAGGTCACCGCCTGGCGCGAGCACGACCCGGTCAACCTGATGGAGCGCGAGCTGCGCACGCGGAAGCTGCTGGACGACGCAGGAGTGCGTGAGGCGGCCGAGGCGGCGGAGCACATGGCTCGCGGTCTCCGTGAGCGCATGAACCAGGACCCGGACCTGAATCCGGCGGACCTCTTCGACCACGTCTTCGCAAAGCGGACCACGCAGCTGCAGCAGCAGGCCGATCAGCTGCGCGCCGAGCTGGCGGCCTCCGAGGCGGAGCACGTGCGCCAGGACGGGAAGACGGGGGAGGACGCCTGATGAGTACGGCAACGGGCACGTCTGTGGGCACCGGCGAGGCCGGGGCACAGCCGCCGCGCGGCACGGCCCGCAAGCCCGCCACCATGGCGCAGGCCCTGAACCGCGCCCTGCGGGACGCGCTCGCCGAGGACGCGGACGTCCACATCTTCGGTGAGGACGTCGGCGCGCTCGGCGGTGTCTTCCGCGTGACGGACGGGCTGGCCGCGGAATTCGGGGAGAAGCGCGTCACCGACACTCCGCTGGCCGAGGCCGGCATCCTCGGCACGGCCGTCGGCATGGCGATGTACGGGCTGCGGCCCGTCGTGGAGATGCAGTTCGACGCCTTCGCCTACCCGGGCTTCGAGCAGCTGATCTCGCACATCTCCCGGATGCGGAACCGCACACGGGGCGCACTGCCCATGCCGATCACGGTGCGGGTGCCCTACGGCGGCGGCATCGGCGGCGTCGAGCACCACAGCGACTCCTCCGAGGCGTACTACATGGCGACGCCCGGCCTCCACGTCGTCACCCCGGCCACCGTCGCGGACGCCTACGGGCTCCTGCGCCACTCCATCGCGAGCGACGACCCGGTCATCTTCCTCGAACCCAAGCGGCTGTACTGGGGCAAGGACGACTGGTCCGCCGACCGGCCCGAAGCCGTACCGGAGGTCGGCCGCGCCCTCGTCCGGCGTCCCGGCACCTCGGCGACGCTCATCACCTACGGCCCCTCCCTGCCCGTCTGCCTGGAGGCGGCCGAGGCGGCGGCGAGGGACGAGGGCTGGGACCTCGAGGTCGTCGATCTGCGGTCGCTGGTGCCCTTCGACGAGGAGACCGTCGTGGCGTCCGTGCGGCGTACGGGCCGTGCCGTCGTCGTCCACGAGTCGACGGGATTCGCCGGCCCGGGCGCCGAGCTGGCGGCCCGCGTGAGCGAGCGCTGCTTCCACCACCTGGAAGCGCCGGTGCTGCGCGTATCGGGCTTCGACATCCCCTATCCGCCGCCCATGCTGGAGAGGCATCATCTTCCCGACGTGGACCGCGTGCTCGACGCGGTCTCGCGGCTCCAGTGGGAGAGCGAGTGGCGCTCGGACCGGGGAGAGGTGCGCTGATGGCGTCCGTACGGGAGTTCCTCCTTCCCGACCTGGGAGAAGGGCTGACGGAGGCCACGGTCGTGCGGTGGATGGTCGCCGTCGGCGACGTGGTGGCCGTGGACCAGCCCGTCATCGAGGTCGAGACGGCCAAGGCGCTGGTGGATGTTCCCTGTCCCTACGGCGGTGTGGTCACGGCGCGCTTCGGGGAGGAGGGCGCCGAGATCCCGGTGGGCACTCCGCTGCTGACGGTGGCCGTCGGAGCCGCCGACGATCCGGCCCGGCCGGCACCCGCACACGAGTCTCCGGTCGGGGCGTCCGCCCCGGCGGAGGCCGCCGCCACCGAGAGCTCCGGCAACGTGCTCGTCGGCTATGGCACCGGAGCCTCCACGGGGAGGCGCCGCAGGTCGCGTCCCGTCGACGGCTTCCGTCTGTCCCCCGGTAACGGCACGGCCGGAGCACGGGGGCCCGGCAGCCGTCATCTCACCGCTGGTGCGACGCCTCGCCCGCGAGCACGACCTCGACCTGCACGGCATCGCGGGCTCGGGGCCTGAC
>NZ_JACBXA010000092.1 GCF_013870515.1 Streptomyces albidus (ex Kaewkla and Franco 2022)
GCCGCGCTCAACCCCTCACCCCCGCTTCTCCAGCGCGCCGTCGGAGGCGGCATCCGCGCCACCATTCCGCTCCAGGCCGCTCTGGCCGCGCGCGCGGGACGGCCCGCCGCCGCCTCCGCGCTGCTCGCACTGCTCCCCCTCGCCCGACGGCTTTCACGGAAGGTCAGCCCCACATGACCGGCCACGCCCCCCTGCGCTACGCCTACGGCACCAACGGCCTGGCAGACCTGCGCCTGGAGGACGCCCTGGGCGTCCTCGCGGACCTCGGCTACGACGGGGTCGGGCTCACCCTCGACCACATGCACCTCGACCCGCTCGCCCCCGGCCTGCCGCGGCGAACAGCCGCCGTGCGGAAGGCACTTGAGCGGTACGGCCTCAGCGTCACCGTCGAGACCGGCGCACGCTACGTGCTCGATCCCCGGCGCAAGCACCACCCCACCCTGCTCGATCCCGACCCGGACGCCCGTGCGAGACGCCTGGACCTGCTGCTGAAGGCCGTGCGCGTCGCGGCCGATCTGGGCGCGCACGCCACGCACTTCTTCAGCGGCGTCCTGCCGGAGGGAACCGACAAGCACACGGCCTGGCCCCGCTTCGCCGACGGTGTCGACGCGCTGCTCTCGGCCGCGAACGCCACCGGCGTCCCGCTGGCCGTAGAGCCCGAACCCGGTCACCTCCTCGACGACCTGGCCGCCTTCCACCGGCTGCGCACCACCCTCGGCGAACCCGAAGGGCTCGGACTGACCTTGGACGTCGGGCACTGCCTGTGCCTGGAGCCCCGGTCGCCGCAGGCGTGCGTGGAATCCGCCGGCCCGTGGCTGCGGCATGTACAGATCGAGGACATGAGACGTGGTGTGCACGAGCATCTGCCCTTCGGCGAGGGCGAGTTGGAGGTCGCACCGGTGCTGGCCGCGCTGCGGGGGACCGGCTACGCCGGGCTCGTCACCGTCGAGCTTCCCCGCGACTCGCACGCGGGCCCCTCCCGCGCGCAGGACGCCATCCGCTTCCTGCGCGACGCGGAAGGGAGCGACCGGGCCCACGGCAGCGGTACTGGAAGCACATCCCCTGGAGGCGCGCCGTGCTGAATCCTCGCGACCCGGACCAGGAAGCCGTCGGGGACATCGCGCCGAGACTGGAGCAGCAACTCGACGCCCCCGCCCGCGAATGGCTGCGCCAGGCACTGGCCGAAGCGGAAGCGCAGCCCCAGAAGTCCACGTGGGAGCTGCACTTCGCCTCCGCGGGCCGGCAGTGCGGGCGCGCAGCGGCACTCGACGCCCGCGTGCTGCTGCTCCACTCGGCGGGCCCGGACACGGTGACCCTGACCCGCCTCTACCACCAGGGCACCGCCGCGGAACGTGCTGCCGTGCTCCGCGCGTTGCCGCACATGGCCGTCGGGAAGACCCCCGACGCCGTCCCGCTGGTCGAGGACGCGCTGCGTGCCAACGACACCACCCTCATCCGCGCCGCCGTGGGTCGCTACGCCGCGGCACACCTCGACCGGCACGGCTGGCGGCACGCCGTACTGAAGTGCCTCTTCACCGGCGTCCCCGTCCGGTCCGTTAACGACCTGGCCCGCCGTGCCCGCGGAGACGCCGAACTGGCCCGCATGCTCCGCGACTTCGCTCACGAACGCACCGCCGCGGGCCGCTCCGTCCCGGAAGACCTGCACCACGTCCTGGAACTGGCCCTGGAGTCTGCCCCCGCTCACCCGCCCGAGGAGTTCTGATGCGCATCTTCGACCCGCACATCCACATGACTTCGCGGACCACCGACGACTACGCCGCCATGTACGAAGCGGGCGTACGCGCCCTCGTCGAACCCTCCTTCTGGCTCGGCCAGCCCCGCACCTCTCCCGGCTCCTTCTACGACTACTTCGACTCCCTCCTGGGATGGGAGCCCTTCCGCGCGGCACAGCACGGCATCGCCCATCACTGCACCATCGCCCTCAACCCCAAGGAGGCGGGCGACCCGCGCTGCCTGCCCGTACTCGACGAACTGCCCCGCTATCTCGTCAAGGACGGAGTCGTCGCCGTGGGCGAGATCGGCTACGACTCGATGACGCCCGCCGAGGACACGGCGCTGGCCGCGCAGCTCCAACTCGCCGCCGACCACGGCCTTCCCGCGCTGGTCCACACCCCCCACCGGGACAAGGCCGCAGGGCTCACCCGCACGCTCGACGTACTGCGCGAGTCCGGACTGCCGCCGGAGCGGGTCGTGCTCGACCACCTCAACGAGGCCACCGTCGACGAGGCCGCCGACAGCGGCTGCTGGCTCGGCTTCTCCATCTACCCCGACACCAAGATGGACGAGCACCGCATGGTCCGGCTGCTGCGCCTGCACGGCACCGCGCGCGTCCTGGTCAACTCCGCCGCCGACTGGGGCCGCAGCGACCCCCTCAAGACACGCGCCGTCGGCGACGCCATGCTCGACGCCGGCTTCACCGACGACGAGATCGACCAGGTGCTGTGGCGCAACCCCGTCGCCTTCTACGGGCAGAGCGGACGCCTCGAACTCGACCTCGCACCTGATCCGGCGGCCGTCACGCACGAGGGCAACTCCATTCTGCGCGGCGGGGAATGAGGGGAGGTTCGCTGCCATGCGCTTCAGACACCCCGACGGCTCCACCGTCCACCTCGCGTACTGCACCAACGTGCACGCCGCCGAGGACCTAGCCGGCGTGCTCAGCCAGCTTCGCGACCACGCCGAACCGGTACGCCGCCGCCTGCACCGCGACCGCCTCGGCATCGGCATGTGGCTGGCCCGGGACGCCGCCCGCACCCTCACGGCCGACCCCTCCGCCGTACGGACGCTGCGGGCCGAACTCGACCGCCGCGGACTGGAGGTGGTCACCCTCAACGGCTTCCCGTACCGCGGCTTCGGGGACCAGCGCGTCAAGTACCGCGTCTACAGGCCGGACTGGACCGAGCCCGCGCGGCTCGACCACACCACCGACCTGGCACGCCTGCTGACTTCGCTGCTCCCGGACGACGCCGTCGAAGGCACCGTCTCCACGCTTCCGCTGGCATGGCGCACCGACTTCACGCCGGAGCGCCGCCGTTCGGCCCTGGACGCGCTGGGCACGCTCGCCGGACGCCTGGACGCCCTGGAGGAACTGACCGGCCGCAGCATCCGGATCGGCCTCGAACCCGAGCCGGGCTGCACCGTGGAGACCACGGCCGACGCCGTCGAAGCGCTGACAGGCCACGGCGCCCCGCCCGCGCACCGCATCGGCGTGTGCGTGGACACCTGTCATCTGGCCACCCAGTTCGAGGAACCGGAGGAAGCCCTCGCCGCCCTCGCGGGTGCCGGCATCCCCGTCGTGAAGAGTCAGCTCTCCGCGGCGCTGCACGCCGAACACCCCGATGGCGAGGGCGTTCCGGAGGCGCTCGCCGACTTCGCCGAACCCCGCTTCCTGCACCAGACCCGAGCCTCGACGCCACAGGGGATACGCGCCACCGACGACCTCGCGGACGCACTCGTGCCGGGAGCGCTGCCGGTCACCGTGCCCTGGCGGTCCCACTTCCACGTACCGCTGCACGCATCGCCGGCCCCGCCGCTGAGCTCCACACTCGACGTCCTGCGCGCGACGCTGGCCGGGCTCGTGGGCGTCCCGGAACCGCTCACCCGTCATCTCGAGGTGGAGACCTACACCTGGCAGGCCCTCCCCGCCGGGTCCCGTCCGCGCACCCGCGCACAGCTGGCGGACGGCATCGCGGCCGAACTCGACGTCGCACGCGAGATGTTGATCGACCTAGGCCTCAAGGAGCTGCCGTGAAGAGGGCGCCCGACCCACTCCTCGTGCTCGACGTCGTCGGGCTCACCCCTCAACTGCTCGCCCACATGCCCGGACTTCGCGCCCTCGCGGACGAGGGCACCTACACCCCGCTGGGAACGGTGCTGCCCGCCGTCACGTGTGCCGCCCAGTCCACGTTCCTCACGGGTGTGCCTCCCGCCGAGCACGGCATCGTCGGGAACGGCTGGTATTTCCGCGAGTTGGGCGAGGTGCTGCTGTGGCGCCAGCACAACGCACTCGTCGGCGGGGAGAAGCTGTGGGACGCCGCCCGGGCGCGCTATCCCGGCTACACCGTCGCCAACGTCTGCTGGTGGTACGCCATGGGCGCCGACACCGACTGGACGGTGACCCCGCGGCCCGTCTACTACGCCGACGGACGCAAGGAGCCCGACTGCTACACCCGTCCGCCGGAGCTGCACGACGAACTCACCGACGCCCTGGGCACGTTCCCGCTCTTCCACTTCTGGGGCCCCGGCGCCGACCTCGTCTCCTCCCGCTGGATCATCGACGCCACCCGGCACCTGCTGCGCACCCGCAGACCGGACCTCGCCCTCACCTACGTCCCCCACCTCGACTACGACCTTCAGCGCTACGGTCCGGACGACCCCCGCTCGCACCGGGCCGCCGCCGAACTCGACGCGGAACTCGCCCCGTTGATCGCCGACGCCCGAGCCGAAGGCCGGACCGTCGTCGCGCTCTCGGAGTACGGCATCACCCGCGTGAGCCGCACCGTGGACATCAACCGGGCCCTGCGCCGGGCGGGGCTGCTGGAGGTGCACACCCAGGACGGCATGGAGTACCTGGACCCCACGACCTCCCGCGCCTTCGCGGTCGTCGACCACCAGCTCGCGCACGTCTACGTACGCGACCCCGCCGACCTCCCCGCCACCCGCGACGCGCTCGCCGGACTCGACGGCATCGCCGAACTCCTCGACGAGCGCGGCAAGAAGGACCACCACCTGGACCATCCACGCTCCGGCGAGCTCGTCGCCGTCGCTCAGCCCGACGCGTGGTTCACCTACTACTACTGGCTGGAGGACTCCCACGCCCCTGACTTCGCCCAGCTGGTCGAGATCCACCGCAAGCCCGGATACGACCCGGCCGAGCTGTTCATGGACCCGCTGGACCCGTATGTGCGACTGCGCGCCGCCACCGCGCTCGCACGCAAGAAGACCGGCATGCGCTACCGCATGGCCGTCGTTCCGCTCGACCCGTCCCCGGTGCGCGGCAGCCACGGCCGGCTCCCCGAACGTACGGACCAGGGGCCGGTGTTCATCTGCTCCAGGCCCGGCGCCGCCGAAGGTCCCCTCGCCGCCACCGACGTCAAGGCCCTGCTACTGGATCTCGCTCTGGGAGAGCTCACATGAGACGTACGCCCCAAGACCCCGAACTGTCCACACGCCTGCGCCGTCGCGGCTTCCTCGGTGTCGCCGCCGGCACCGCCATGGCCTCACTGCTGGGCGCCGCGGCCCCCGCGCACGCGGCCGCCACCGCCGCCGACCGGGACCGCTGCGACCCCCTCGTGCCCAAGGGCCGGCTGGGCATCCAGCTCTACACGCTCCGCGACAAGGTGCAGGCCCTCGGATTCGCCGCCGTCTTCAAGGAGCTGGCGCGACACGGCTACGAACAGGTCGAGTTCGCCGGCTACACGCAGGGGACCGGCGACATCACGCTGGCCGGGCTGCGCAAGCTGCTGCGCGAGCACGGACTGCGCGGCATCGGCAGCCACGTCGGCTACCACTCCGACAACCCCGACGACTACACCTTCGCCACCCAGCTGGAGAAGGTGGTGGACGACGCGGCCGCGCTCGGGCTGCCCCACGTGGGCACCGCCGCGAGCCCCGACCGCTACGGCAGGACGGTCGACGCGTGGAAGCGCGCCGCCGAGGACTTCAACACCTACGGAGCCGCGGCGAGGAAGCGCGGCCTGAAGTTTTACCAGCACAACCACCAGATGGAGTTCGGCTTCGCCGAGGACCGGCCGGACGTACGCCTCTACGACGTGCTGCTGGCCGAGACCGACCCCGAACTGGTCTACCTGGAGATGGACATCTACTGGGCCTACGCCGGCCAGTACCGCTTCAGCGTCCGCCCCGACGGCACCCCGGCGCCCTTCGAGCCGCTGGACTACGTCCTGAAGCAGCCGCACCGCTACCCGCTCTTCCACGTCAAGGACGGTGAGCACGACGAGACCTCCGACGACGGCTACCGCATGGTGGACGTCGGTGACGGAGACATCGACTACCGGCGCTTCCTGACGAAGGTCGGCAGGACCCACGGTGGCAAGAGGCACAACTGGCTCGTCGAGCACGACCAGCCGGAGGACTCCTTCAGGACCGCCCGCCGCTCCGCCGCGCATCTGCGGTCGCTGCGCGGCAGCGGGCACTAGGCACTACGCACTGGAGAGGCGGAGCACAGACAGCTGCAGGGCCACCCATGGGAGGCGGGTGGCCCTGCAGCTGTCGGATCTGTCGTTCTCCGTTACCTCACTCGCCGCCTATCGGCTGCGGGTTGGGCTTGATCATCGACTTCTTCGGCCGTCCCGGCTGATGCAGGAACAGGGCGACGACACCCGCGAACATCGAGATGCCACCGGCGATGCCGAACGCACCGCCGTATCCCCATGACGCGACCACGAGCGAGCCGAGGCCCGCGCCTGCGAGACCGGACAGCAGCTTCGAGCTGTAGATCAGGCCGTAGTTGGTGGCGTTGTTGTTCTCACCGAAGTAGTCGGCGGTCAGCGCCGCGAACAGCGGGAAGATCGCTCCGCCGCCGAAACCGGAGATCATCGAGCAGAGCAGGAACAGCGGCATCGACCCCGCCTGTCCGGACAGCAGGACGCCGAACTGCGCCAGGCCGAGCACGACGCAGACGAAGATCAGGCATTCCTTGCGGCCGTACCGGTCGGACAGCCAGCCGATCACGCCGCGGCCGGTGCCGTTGACGATGGCCTTCAGCGACATGGCGGTGGCGACGATGCCGCCGGCGAAGCCCATGTCGTCACCGAAGGGCACCTGGAAGGCGATTCCGAAGATGTTCACGCCGGAGGTGCACAGCAGGCAGAACCACATGAGCGGCACGCGGCCGGTCCTGAGGGCCTCCTTGGGGGTGTACTGCTTGACCGCCGGCGGGTTCTTCTCCAAGGCGCGGCGGGTACGCGGGTCGTCCGGTGCCTTCAGCGGGTCGACGTGCGCCGGCCACCAGTTCTTCGGCGGGTCCTTGAAGAAGAAGCCGGCAGCGGCGACGAGGAGGGCCAGGAAGACGCCCACGGCCACGAGGACCCACTTGAAGTTCCCCACGTCCATGAACCCGGTGAAGATGTACACGAAGGGCACCGAGCCGTAGGCGAAACCGCCGTTGACGAACCCGGTCTTGCCGCCCTTCCTCTCCGGATACCACTTGCCGACCATGTTCACGCAGGTCGCGTAGACAGCGCCGGCGCCCATGCCGCTGAACATGCCGAAGCCGAGGTAGGCCCAGATCGGGTTCTCCGCGTATGCGAGCGAGAGATAGCCCAGGAACGTACCGACAGCGCCCCACATCATCGCCTTGCGTGCCGGGAACCTGCCCGACTCACGCAGATGCCCGACGGGCATGGCCACGGCGGCCTGGAAGAAGACCCAGACACCCATGATCCAGAAGATGTGCAGGCTGTTCCAGCCGTGCGCGTGATGGAGGGTGTCCTCCGCGGAAGCGAACGCGTACTCCGCCGAGGAGATGCCCATCATGCCGACCCACGGCAGGAGGACCATCCACCGGCGACGGCGTCCCATGATGTCGATGTCGGACTCGCCTATGCGGTAGGTCCGGCCGTTCTTGTCCGTCACCTCCCTGTACGGGAGGGTCGTTGGTGCTTCTGTTGTTGTCATGTGCTGCACCCCTTGCGTGGAGAGAGTCTGGCCAGCGCCCCCTGGACGGATCTCTTGCTTTGGTGCTGTGTCGCGGTGCTGCGTTCGGTTGTCTGCTCGAGCGGCGAACAGGCGGATTGCGGAGTCCTTCTGATCGCCGCCGGGCCCCGCCGCGGTGGCGGGGCGCAAGGCCCCACCACCACGGAGCAGCTCCGCGGCCCGGACTTACAGAAGTCCGGCCGCCCGTGCCCACTGGTACTTGGCTCCCAGTACGGCAACGGGCTTCTCAGTCGTGTACGGGTACGCGACCACTCCTCGCTCAAAGAGGTACGCGCATGCTTCCTCGACCTCCACGTCGCCAGCAAGGGAGGCCACAACGGGTTTTTCGATTCCCTTCTCCCGCGCCTCGGCGACGACCCTGGCCGTCAGCTCCGCGAAGACCATGGGCGGAGTGACGATCGTGTGCCAGTAGCCGAGGACCAATGAGTGGATACGCGGGTCCTCCAGGCCGAGCCGGATGGTCGACTCGTACGTGGAAGGCGGCTCGCCTCCGGTGATGTCCACCGGGTTGCCCGCGGCGCCGAACGGCGGGATGAAGGCGCGGAACGCCTCGTCCAGGTCCGGCGGAATCTCCATCAGAGACATTCCGTTGTCGACGATGGCGTCCGAGAGCAGGACTCCCGAGCCGCCCGCGCCGGTGATGATGACGGTGTTGTCGCCCTGCGGCGTGGGCAGCACGGGCAGCGCCCGCGCGTACTCCAGCATCTCGTTGAGGCCCGGCGCCCGGATGACGCCGGCCTGCCGCAGGATGTCGTCGTAGACCGCGTCGTCGCCCGCCAGAGCCCCCGTGTGGGAGCCGGCGGCCTTGGCGCCCGCACTGGTGCGGCCGGCCTTGAGCACGACGACGGGCTTCTTGGGCACCGTCTCCCTGGCGGCCTCCACGAACGCCCGCCCGTCCTTGAGGTCCTCAAGGTGCATGGCGATGCATTCGGTGTTGGGGTCGTCAGCGAAGTAGGTGAGCAGGTCGTCCTCGTCCAGGTCGGACTTGTTGCCGAGGCCGACGATCGCCGAGACACCGGTGTTGGTGCTCCGCGCGAAGCCGAGGATGGCCATTCCGATGCCGCCCGACTGGGAGGTGAGCGCCACACCGCCCTTGACGTCGTAGGGCGTGCAGAAGGTGGCGCACAGGTCGTGCCAGGTCGAGTAGTAGCCGTAGATGTTCGGCCCGAGCAGCCGCACACCGTGCTTCTCGCCGATGGCGACGATCTTGTCCTGCAGCTCCACCTCACCGGTCTCGGCGAAACCCGAGGGGATGAGGACGGCGTTCGGGATGCCCTTGGCGCCGACCGCCTCCAGGGTGTCCGGCACGAACTTGGCGGGCACGGCGAAGACCGCCACGTCCACGTCGCCCGGGATGTCGGTGACCGACTTGTAGGCCTTGCGGCCGAGGATCTCGTCGGCCTTGGGGTTCACGGGGTGGATCTCCCCGGCGAAGCCGCCGTCGACGAGGTTGCGCATCACCGAATTGCCGATCTTGCCCTGCTCGTTGGAGGCACCGATCACCGCGACCGAACTCGGCTTCATCAGCCGTCGCATCGAGACGCGGATCTCCTCGGGCGTGTAGCGCCGGCGCTCCGCGGGCTGCCCGTCCGTGAGCAGGATGCGGATGTCGGCCGCCATCGCGCCGTCGGGCGAGGCGAAGACGGGGTTGAGGTCGACCTCGGCCAGCTCGGGGAAGTCGTGCGTGAGCTGTGAGACCGACACGATGACCCGTGCCAGCGCGTCACGGTCGACCGGCTTGCTGCCGCGTACGCCCTTGAGGATCTCCGCCGCCCCGATGCCGTCCAGCATCGACATGGCGTCCTCGGTGGAGGCCGGAGCCAGCCGGAAGGTGACGTCCTTGAGGACCTCCACCAGCACGCCGCCCAGCCCGAAGGCGACGACCTTGCCGAAGGTCGGGTCGGTGACGGTACCGACCAGGACCTCCTGCCCGGGCTTCGCCATCTGCTGCACCTGCACGCCGAGGATCTGCGCCTTGGCGTCGTAGTCGCGGGCGTTGCCCACGATCTCGCAGTACGCGCTGCGCACCTCCGAGGCGGAGGAGAGGCCCACGCGGACACCGCCCGCGTCGGTCTTGTGCAGGATCTCCGGTGAGACGATCTTCATGACGACCGGGAAGCCGAGCCTGTCGGCCAACTGCACCGCCTCGTCGGCGGATTCCGCCAGCCCCTCGTCCGGTACGGGAATGCCGTAGGCGTCGGCGACGCGCTTGCCCTCGGGGGCGGTCAGCGACGTGCGGCCCTCGGCGCGAGCGGCGTCCAGCACCGCACGTACCGCTTCCCTGTCCGGGGTGGCGAGGTTGTCTTTCTTGTCCTGCGCCATCGGTCAGATCACTCCGTTCGTCTTGAGCAGCGCCAGTTCTTCCTCGCCCAGGCCCAGCTCGCCTATGTAGACCTCTTCGTTGTGCTCACCCAGGAGCGGCGAGGAGGTGATCTCCACGGGGGAGTCCGAGAGCTTCATCGGGGAGCCCACGGTGGTGAAGGAACCGCGCTCGGGGTGCTCGACCTCGACGATCATCCCGTTGGCGGCCAGGGACTCGTCCTCGACGATCTCCTTCGTCGAAAGGATCGGTCCGCAGGGGATGTTGTGGGCGTTCAGGGCGCCCAGCACCTCCCACTTGGGCATCGTCGAGGACCACTCCTCGATCAGCTGGAACATCTTGTTCAGCTTCGGCAGCCGCGCCTCGGGCGTGCTCCAGTCCGGATCGTCCGCGAGTTCGGGACGGCCGATGAGCTTCGTCAACGGCTCCCAGCCCACGGGCTGCACGATCACGTACACGTAGTCGTTGGGGCCGCCCGGCGCGCACTTGACCGCCCAGCCGGGCTGGCCGCCGCCGGAGGCGTTGCCCGAACGCGGCACCTCGTCGCCGAAGTCCTCGTTCGGGTACTCGCCGAGCGGGCCGTGCGCCAGCCGCTGCTGGTCACGCAGCTTGACCCGGCACAGGTTGAGCACCGAGTGCTGCATCGCCACGTTCACGCGCTGGCCGCGGCCCGAACGCTCGCGCTGCAGCAGCGCGGCGAGGATCGCGGCGACGGTGTGCACGCCGGTGCCCGAGTCGCCGATCTGCGAACCGGTCGCCAGCGGCGGCCCGTCCTCGAAGCCGGTGGTCGACATCGAGCCGCCCATGGCCTGCGCGACGACCTCGTACGCCTTGAAGCTGGTGTACGGACCCTCGCCGAAGCCCTTGATGGACGCGTAGATCAACTTGGGGTTGATCTGCTTGATGCGGTCCCAGGTGAAGCCCATCCGGTCCACCGCACCGGGGCCGAAGTTCTCCACCAGCACGTCGCTGCGCCGGATCAGCTCCGTCAGCAGCTCCTTGCCGCGGTCGCTCTTCGTGTTGAGCGTGATGCTGCGCTTGTTGCAGTTCAACATCGTGAAGTAGAGCGAGTCCACGTCGGGGAGGTCCCGCAGCTGCTTGCGGGTGATGTCCCCGGAGGTGGCCTCGAGTTTGACCACGTCCGCCCCGAGCCAGGCGAGCAGCTGGGTGGCGGAGGGTCCGGACTGGACGTGGGTCATGTCCAGTACGCGGATTCCGTCCAGCGCCTTCTCGGTGGTCACTGACGTCGTACCGGTCACGTCGGTCACAGCAGTCACCTCACTTGTACTTTGTCTGGTTCATGGATCCGGCGGCGTACGCGTCCGGGTCGACGCACACGTCGACCAGGGACGGCTTGCCTGAGGCACGGGCACGCTCGAACGCGGGCCCGGTCTCGGAGAGTTCGCGGCCTTCCTGGCCGTGGCCGTCGGGCATCCGCGCGAACTGGCCGTAGGGCACGTCGCCCAGGGTGTTGCCGATCCGCTCGCGTGCCTCCCCGTACCCGGCCTTCCGGCCGTGGCGGATCTGGTGCATCGAGGAGTTGCTGCCGACGATCCCCACGAAGGGCAGGTTGGCGACCAGGCGTCTGCCGGATGTCAGGTCCCGGTTTTCCAGGCACTTCCGGCTGTCGTCGGGCATGGGCTCACGAGTCCTCTCGTCAGGGGTGAAGCAAGGTCAGAGCAGATTGCATACAGTCGACGAATACTGTATGAACCTTGTTATCCCGCATCGAGTGAGCGATGTCCAGGGGGCGTGCACCGATCGTTTCGAAGATCGACCGAGGAGCACACGTGGACCTTTACGAACACCAGGCGAGGGAACTCTTCGATCGCTACGGCGTCTTGGTGCCTGAAGCGGAGGTCGTGGACACGGGCAGCGCCGCTCGCGAGGCGGCCGAGAGGCTCGGCGCCGACCGGCACGGCGTCGTGGTCAAGGCGCAGGTGAAGACAGGAGGCAGGGGAAAAGCCGGCGGCGTGAAGAAGGCGGCTGATGCGGCAGCGGCCGAGATCACCGCCCGGCAGATCCTCGGCATGGACATCAAGGGCCACACCGTGCACAGCGTGATGCTGGCCCAGCCGGTCCAGGTGGAGGAGGAGTTCTACGTCTCCTACGTTCTGGACCGGGCGGCGGGCGGCTTCATCGCCATCGCCTCGGCCGAGGGCGGCATGGAGATCGAGGAGGTGGCGGAGGCGCGCCCCGAGGCCGTCGCCCGCATCCCGATCGACCCGTCCACCGGAGTCACCGACGAGAAGGCAGCCGAGATCACGGCGGCCGCGGGGCTGCCCGCCGACGTCGCGCCGGTGCTGCGCAAGCTCTGGAGTGTGCTGGAGTCGGAGGACGCACTGCTCGTCGAGGTCAACCCCCTTGTCCGTACGGCGGACGGCGCGATCGTCGCCCTGGACGGCAAGGTGACCCTCGACGACAACGCCCGCTTCCGGCAGGCCCGTTGGGGAGACCCTTCGAGCCCCGCCGAGAGTGACGAGCACGGCCGCCTGGAGGCGGAGGCCGCAGCAAAGGGCCTCAACTACGTCAAGCTGGAAGGCGAGGTCGGCGTCATCGGGAACGGCGCGGGGCTGGTGATGTCCACCCTCGACGTCGTCGACGGGTGCGGAGCCAAGCCCGCCAACTTCCTGGACATCGGGGGAGGGGCCTCGGCGCAGGTGATGGCCGACGGACTCTCCGTCGTCCTGAGCGACCCGGACGTGAAGTCTCTCCTCGTCAACGTCTTCGGCGGCATCACCGCCTGCGACGCCGTGGCGGAGGGCATCACCCAGGCCCTGGGGCAGATCCGGCTGACCAAGCCCATGGTCGTGAGGCTCGACGGCAACAACGCCGTCCGCGGCCGGACGATCCTCGAGGAGAACCCGCACCCGCTGCTGGAGCAGCGGACCACCATGGACGGCGCCGCCCAGCGCGCCGCCGAACTGGCCACGTCCACAGCCACAGCCGCATAGGGAGGCGGGAGACCAAATGGCGATCTTCCTCAGCAAGGAAAGCAAAGTCATCGTCCAGGGCATGACCGGCGCGGAAGGCATGAAGCACACGCGCCGGATGCTGGCCTCCGGCACGGACATCGTGGGCGGCGTGAACCCGCGCAAGGCCGGCCAGGAAGTCGACGTCGACGGCCGCTCCATACCGGTCTTCGGATCGGTGCAGGAGGCACGTGAGGCGACGGAGGCCGACGTCTCGGTGCTCTTCGTCCCACCGGCCTTCTCCAAGGCGGCGGTTCAGGAAGCGGCGGACGCCGGCATCGGGCTCGCCGTCGTCATCACCGAGGGCATCCCCGTGCACGACGCGGTCGCCTTCCGGGCGTACGCACAGGAGCGCGGCACGCGCGTCATCGGCCCCAACTGCCCGGGGCTGATCAGCCCGGGCCTGTCCAACGCGGGCATCATCCCGTCCGACATCGCGCCCGAGCCCGGGCGCATCGGGCTCGTCTCCAAGTCCGGCACCCTCACCTACCAACTCATGTACGAGCTCCGTGACATCGGCTTCTCCTCGTGCGTGGGCATCGGCGGCGACCCCGTCATCGGCACCACGCACATCGACGCTCTCGCCGCCTTCGAGGCAGACCCCGAGACCGATCTGATCGTGATGATCGGAGAGATCGGCGGCGACGCCGAGGAGCGTGCGGCGGCGTTCATCAAGGAGAACGTGACCAAGCCCGTCATCGGGTACGTGGCCGGGTTCACCGCCCCCGAGGGCAAGACGATGGGGCACGCCGGGGCGATCGTCTCGGGCTCGTCCGGCACCGCTCGTGCGAAGAAGGAAGCTCTCGAGGCCGCAGGCGTACGGGTCGGCACCACGCCGACCGAAACGGCGCGCCTCGTGCTCGACCGGCTTACGTGACGTTCCACATATCCGTGCAGAGGCTGGTGTGCCGCCGGGGACAACAAGCTACCGTCCAGTAATAAGGTCGGAGCGTCCCCGGCCGGTACGGATGACCCCTGCCAATTTCCGCAACCCGCCCCGTAGTGCAACGAGAGCGGAGAAGAACGATGGGCCACGCACACCCGCCCCCGCCGCCCCCGACTCCCCCCTCGCTCGCCCTCAAGCCCGGCACCGCCTGGAGCGACGCCTGGCGCCGCTGCCTGAACGTCGCGCCCGAGGCGTTCACGGACGACCGCGTTCTCAACCTGTGGCGCGGAAGCTGGCATGCCGACGGCGAACAGCTGCCCGCCACGAGTCCCGTCGACGGGACGGCGATCGCCGGTCCGCCGGTTCTCGACGCGGCGGCCGCCCGCCAGGTCGTCTCCGCCTCGCTCGACCAGCACCGGGCATGGCGCCACGTGCCGTTGCAGGAACGCCGTGCACGCGTCGCCGCCGCGCTGGACTCCCTCGCCGAACACCGCGAACTCCTCGCGCTGTTGCTCGTCTGGGAGATAGGCAAACCCTGGAAGCTCGCCCAGGCCGACGTCGACCGGGCCGTCGACGGCGTGCGCTGGTACGTCGACAACGCCGAGACGATGCTGGACGGTCGTACGTCCCTTCCGGGCCCCGTCAGCAACATGGCCGCCTGGAACTACCCGATGAGCGTGCTCGTCCACGCCATGCTCGTCCAGGCCCTCGCCGGCAACGCGGTGATCGCCAAGGCCCCGGCCGACGCTGGGCCGGCCTGCCTGACGCTGGCCTGCGCCCTGGCCGTACGCGAAGGACTGCCCCTCTCCCTGGTCAGCGCCGACGGCCGCGAGCCGGCCGAAGTGCTCGTGCGCGCACCGGAGATCGGTTGCGTGTCCTTCGTCGGCGGCCGGGACTCCGGCGCACGCGAGGCGACCGCCGCCGCCGACCTCGGCAGGCGCCACATCATGCAACAGGAAGGCCTCAACTGCTGGGGCGTCTGGGGGTTCTCGGACTGGGAAGCCCTCGCCTGCCTGATCCGCAAGACCTTCCAGTACGCCAAGCAGCGCTGCACCGCCTACTCCCGTTTCGTCGTGCAGCGCTCGCTCTTCGACGACTTCCTCGCCGTGTACCTCCCCGCGGTCGGCTCCGTACGGTTCGGGCACCCGCTGGCGGTCGAACTGGCCGACGACCCGTCCCCTACCTCCGGTGGGGAGGCCCCATTCCCTACCTCCGGTGGGGAGGCCCCATGCCCTACCTCCGGTGGGGAGGCCCCGTCCCCTACCTCCGGTGGGGAGGCCCCGTCCCCTACCTCCGGTGGGGAGGCCCCATGCCCTACCTCCGGTGGGGAGGCCCCATGCCCTACCTCCGGTGGGGAGGCCCCGTCCCCTACCTCCGGTGGGGAGGCCCCATACCCGGAGTTGGACTTCGGACCGCTGATCAGCGCGGCCAAGGCGAAGGAACTGGCCGACCGCACGCGGGACGCCGTCGACCGCGGAGCCGTACCGCTGTACCGGGGGTCGCTGGACGTGGGCAACTTCCTGCCGGGGCAGGACACCTCGGCCTACCTTCCGCCGACGGCACTCCTCTCCCCGCCGCCGTCCTCGTCGCTGCACCACGAGATGCCGTTCGGGCCGGTGGACAGCATCGTCCTGGTCGACACCGAGGCCGAACTGCTGACGGAGATGAACGCCGGCGACGGCGCCCTGGTCGCCACGCTCTCCACGGACGACCGTGACGTCTTCGACCGGCTCTCACCTCGGATCAGCGCCTTCAAGACCGGTCACGGAGAGCCGCGTTCCCGCGGTGACCGTGACGAGCTCTTCGGCGGCTTCGGTGCCTCGTGGCGGGGTGCTTTCGTCGGCGGTGAGCTCCTCGTCAGGGCCGTCACGGACGGCCCGTCCGGTGAGCGCCTGCCCGGCAACTTCCCTGCCTACCGGCTTCTGCCGGAGGACGAGCCCGTACAGGCGGCGGCATGACGGACCACGTCTCCAGAGGGCGGCCAGGGAAGACCTCGCCGGGCGCGCGTGCAGCCCCTCACGTGGCATTACTGAGGTGAAAGCTGCTCCGAAAGCTTGGTATGGTGGTGCACGTCGCCGCGGCTGATGCCGGGCGATGACCCTTGTCCGGGTGGCGGAATGGCAGACGCGCTAGCTTGAGGTGCTAGTGCCCTTTATCGGGCGTGGGGGTTCAAGTCCCCCCTCGGACACCACGCATCTCGCGCTCGCCGGTGCCGGCCACTTCTCGTCGGCACCCGCCAAGCCTTCGCAGATTCTCGCGAGGGTCTGATCCACATCCCATGAGCGGGCCCGTCCCGCGGACCACGGATCCACCGCGTAGCAGCTCCCACCACCACGGCGGCCGCCGTAACCTCCGTCACCGGCATGCCGTCCGCCTGGTCAGCGGCACCTCGGATACATCATCGTTCCGTACGTACGGGAAGTGCCGGTCATTCGTACCGAGCCGGGCGCCGCGGGGAACACTCGCGACCCCTCCCGTCACACCGACTTACGAAAAGTACCCCTGAGCAGCCCGTCCGCTGTCGTCCGCCGGCGCATCACCGGCCGGACCGCAGATCGCCAACACCCGCAAAGGGAGACCGATGTCAGATTCACATCCGCAGCAAGTGGGTGTCGCTGCCGAGTCGAAGCCCGGGGAGACCCGGGTGGCGGCCACGCCGGACAGCGTCCGCAACATCCTGAAGCTCGGCTACGAGGTCGTCGTCGAGTCCGGGGCCGGCGTGGCCTCCGGGTTCTCCGACGAGCAGTACAGCGAGGCGGGAGCGCGGATCGGCGACGCCTGGCGGACGGACGTCCTCCTGAAGATCAACGAGCCCTCGCACGAGGAGATCGGGCGGCTGCGCGACGGCGGGACCCTGATCGGGATGATCGGCCCCGGGCTGAACCCCGGCCTGCTGGACGAGCTCGCGCAGCGTCCGGTCACGGTGATGTCCATGGACGCGGTGCCGCGGATCTCGCGCGCCCAGTCGCTGGACGTGCTCAGCTCCATGGCCAACATCGCCGGATACCGCGCGGTCGTCGAGGCCGCCCACGTCTTCGGGCGGTTCTTCACCGGCCAGGTCACCGCCGCGGGCAAGGTACCCCCGGCCAAGGTCCTGGTGGCCGGTGCGGGAGTGGCGGGCCTCGCGGCGATCGGCGCCGCCAGCAGCCTCGGCGGGGTGGTACGGGCCACCGACCCCCGTCCTGAGGTCGCCGACCAGGTGCGCTCGCTCGGAGGGGAGTACCTCGCCGTCGAGGTGGAGCAGGAGGCCTCGACCGACGGATACGCCAAGCAGACGTCCGAGGCGTACGACCGCCGTGCCGCCGAGATCTACACCGAGCAGGCCGCCGACGTCGACATCGTCATCACCACGGCGCTCATCCCCGGCAAGCCAGCACCCCGGCTGATCACCGCCGCCGACGTCGCCGGCATGAAGCCCGGCAGCGTCATCGTCGACATGGCCGCCTCACAGGGCGGCAACGTCGAGGGGACGGTCCCGGGCAAGTCGGTCGTCACCGGCAACGGCGTGACGATCATCGGCTACACCGACCTTCCCGGGCGGCTTCCCGCCCAGGCCTCGCAGCTGTACGGGAACAACCTGGTCAACCTTCTGAAGCTGCTCACGCCGGAGAAGGACGGGCAGCTGCACGTGGACTTCGACGACGTCGTGCAGCGGTCCGTCACGGTCGTGCGCGACGGTGAGAAGACCTGGCCGCCGCCACCCGTACAGGTCTCGGCAGGCACGGCGGCCGCTCCCGCGGACGCCCGGCCCCCGGAGCCGGCGGAACCGAAGAAACCGCGCCTCACCGCGGCCGGGCGGTACGGCCTCATCGCCGCCGGCATGGCCGCGATGTTCCTGCTCATCGCCGTCTCGCCCCCACAACTGGCCCGGAACTTCACGGTGTTCGCGCTCGCGGTCGTCATCGGCTACTACGTCATCGGCAAGGTGCACCACGCGCTGCACACGCCCCTGATGTCCGTCACCAACGCGATCTCCGGGATCGTCGTCGTCGGAGCGTTGCTTCAGATCGGTCATGTCGGCCCTGCCGTCACGGTCCTGTCGTTCGTGGCGATCCTGCTCACGAGCGTCAACATCTTCGGAGGCTTCTCCGTGACCCGCCGCATGCTCGGCATGTTCTCGAAAGGCTGAAGCCCCATGAATGCCACCACCACTGCCCAGGCCGCAGACATCGTCGCGGCTCTGCTGTTCATCCTGAGCCTGGCCGGGCTCTCCCAGCACCGGACCTCCCGGGCCGGCGTCGTCTTCGGCATCGCCGGCATGGGTCTGGCGCTGATCGCCACCATCGTCCTCGCCGCGGGGGAGATCTCTTCCACCGCCACCGTCCTGATACTGCTCGCCATGGTGCTCGGCGGCGCGATCGGCCTGTGGCGCGCCCGCCTCGTGGCGATGACCGAGATGCCGGAACTCATCGCGATCCTGCACAGCTTCGTCGGTGTCGCGGCGGTGCTCGTCGGCTGGAACAGCTACTTCGAGGTCGAGGCGAAGGGAGCCGCACAGACCCACGTCGCCGGTGAACTCCTGCGGATCCACCATGCCGAGGTCTTCATCGGGATCTTCATCGGCGCGGTCACCTTCACCGGTTCGGTCATCGCCTTCCTCAAGCTGTCGGCGCGGATCAAGTCGTCGCCGCTGATGCTGCCGGGCAAGAACGCGCTCAACCTCGGTGCGCTGGCCGCCTTCGTGGCACTGACGGTCTGGTTCACCATCACGCCCAGCCTCGGTCTGATGATCGCCGTCACCGTGCTGGCGCTCGCCCTCGGCCTGCACCTCGTCGCCGCGATCGGCGGCGGCGACATGCCCGTCGTGGTTTCGATGCTCAACAGCTACTCGGGTTGGGCCGCCGCTGCTGCGGGCTTCCTCCTCGACAACAACCTGCTCATCGTCACGGGGGCCCTGGTCGGCTCCTCCGGTGCCTACCTCTCGTACATCATGTGCAAGGGCATGAACCGGTCGTTCATCTCGGTCATCGCCGGCGGATTCGGCATCGAGGCCCCCGCCGGCGGAGACGCCGAGCAGGGCGAGCACCGTGAGACCAACGCGGACGAGGCCGCCGAACTCCTCGGCGAGGCCACGTCGGTGATCATCACCCCGGGCTACGGCATGGCCGTCGCCCAGGCCCAGCACCCGGTGGCCGAGCTGACCCGCGTCCTGCGCGAGAGGGGCGTCGAGGTCCGGTTCGGCATCCACCCGGTCGCGGGACGGCTGCCGGGGCACATGAACGTCCTGCTGGCCGAGGCGAAGGTCCCCTACGACGTCGTGCTCGAACTGGACGAGATCAACGACGACTTCGACAGCACCTCGGTCGTCCTCGTGATCGGGGCCAACGACACCGTCAACCCGGCGGCGGCCGAGGACCCGACCAGCCCGATCGCGGGCATGCCGGTGCTGCACGTCTGGGAGGCGGAGAACGTCATCGTCTTCAAGCGGTCGATGGCCTCCGGATACGCGGGCGTTCAGAACCCGCTGTTCTTCCGCGAGAACAGCAGCATGCTCTTCGGGGACGCGAAGCAGAGCGTCGAGAACATCCTCCGCGCGCTCGACTCCACGCCCTCCGGCACCGGTCCGGCGAAGGCGGGCGGCGGCTCGGCCCAGCAGCCGGTCGCTGCGGGGACGTCGGCCGACTGACGGCGGGGACGTAGCCGCCGGTCTGCCGATGCAGAACCCTTC
>NZ_JACBXA010000093.1 GCF_013870515.1 Streptomyces albidus (ex Kaewkla and Franco 2022)
AGGCGTAAGGCGCGTGCCGAGGAAGCGGCCGAGGCGGCCGTCGCGCAGTGCGCCGAACCGGTTGCCGCGGTGCGTCTGTACGTGTCGGACAACTGCCCCGCGTGCCGCGCGCTCAAGCAGCTCATCGGCGCGATGGAGCCCGTACGCCAGGACCGCATCGCCATGACGGTGGTCAGCAGCGGCAGCGAACTCCCGCCGGAGATGGAGGACATGTCGGTGCCCGCCGCCATGCCGGTCGACGCGGCGGGTGATCCGGTCTGCACGCCGGTGTCGGGGATCGGCGCGGTCAAGGCCCTGATCGACACCATCGTCATCACCGGACGGGACACCGCGCATGCCGCCTGAGGCACTTGCGGCCCCGCTGCCGGCGCCGACCCGTGAACACGAGCGGGAGACGGTCCACTTCCGGCCCGACCTGTCCGCCTGGGCCGTGCTCGGCCACGAGGGGCGCCCGTCCGTCGCGGACCACAACCCGGCGTCCGTCCACTGGCGTGACTTGACCATCGACCCCGATCTCACGGGCATCGCGCCGACTCGCGCCCGGCACGCGGCAGTCGTCGTCACCGGCGCCTCCGGTGGGGGGCCGTGGAGGCTTCCGCTGCGGACACTGCTGTGCGCCGGGCTCGCCTGGCATCCACGGCTCCCCCTGCTCGCGGGGCTGGTCCAGCAGGGGAACCTCCTGCACCCGTGGACGGCCGACTACGTCAACTGCCGCCTGACCGTTCACGAACAGGTGCGGGCCGCGTTGTCGCTGTCCTCGCGGCGACCAGGGCAGGCGGCGCTCACGTGGTGCGGGGAGAGGGAGTTGGCGCTACTGACCACGGGGGCCGCCGATTCTGACCCGGTCACGGCCTCGCACTCGGAAGCGGCCACCGACTCGACCGGCGGCACGGAACACCGGCCGGGCGGGGGCGACGAGTGGAGTCCCGTGGTGTACGAGGCGACAGGGCCGGGGCATGTCGCGTTCCTGCCCGGCATCGCCGAACTCCTGCGCCTGGCCGGGGCGTCGGTGTCCGTGCTGACTCCGGCCACCGGTGAGGTGTGCACCCTCGGTGCGCCGCTGCTCGTGGGCAGTCTGACGGCGTCGCCGAGCGGGCAGCGGCTGCTCGTCGAGCACGCCACCGCCCCCGGTATGCAGCAGCGCCCGCAGGGGTCAGGCGACGACGGGCTCAACTGGTCGCGCGCGGTGCTGAGTTCGGGCGACGGCTCCTGGACGGGCGTCCCGCCGAACGCGCGCTGGGTGACGGGCCGCGGAGACTGCGGGAACTGCGAGGACTGCGGGAAGTGCGGGGACACGATCGCGTCGAGTGCGCCGGTCGCGGGCGGCACGGGGGTCCGCCTGCGCTCGTTCGTCGACGACGCCGACGCCCGGGAGTCTCCAGCCGCGGAGCTCACGATCGCCCATGAGGGAGACGATCCGCCGCTGTGGTGGCGGTGCGTGTCCGTCGAAGGCGAACCGGCCGTCGTCAGCCGGCACCGCGCGGAGCTGCGATTCGGCACACCCGGGGGTGGGTTTCCGGTACCGCTGCCGTCGGGGCTCGGCAGACTCGGGGCCTGTGCCGCCGAACGCGACGGCGAGGGCGTGCTCGTCGGCTGCGTGCAGGACGGACGCGCCGCGCTTCTCCGCTTCGACCGCGCGAGGAAGACCGCGGGGCTCGTCGTCGAACCACCGCCCGACGAGAACGACGGCCCCCTCGAAGCGAGTTGGGCGTCGGTCGAGGACGGCACGCCCGCCGTCGTCACACAGCGAGGGGGGCGCCGCTTCGTGCGTCATGTGCTGCGCGGCGACCGCCTTCGCCGGGAGGACGCGACCATGCCTGCACTCATTCGTCCGGCGCAGTCTTCCGGCCGCGGGGGAGTAGTGCCGCACGCGCTGGGCCTGCCGGCCCCGGACGAGGGGGACAGCGCACGGCTGACGCTTGTCACCGGGCACCACGACGACACCGACTCCACGGACGACACCGACTCCACGGGCGACACGGATGCCACCGGTGCGGCGAACCCGGCAGAGGCGTCGGCACAGCTGCTGTGGATCCACGTCCGCCGCAGCTCCGCCCGGCCCGTCCACCCGGACGCCTTTCCCCAACTGTCCGGCCTGCGTTCACCCGCCGCCCTGCTCGATCTGCCGCTGCGCTGGCCGGACGACGCCGACGTGGCCTGTGTGCAACGGCAGATCCTCCACGCCGTCGACAACGCGGTCGACGCACTGCGTGAGCGGCACGGGCGTGAGGAGCCCGTCGTCGTGGGCGGCCACAGCTTCGCCGCGACGGTCGCGCTTCACGCGCTCGCTCACAGCACCGCTCCTCTCGCCGGGGCGATCGCCCACAGCGGCTGCTACAACCGGACGCTCACACCGGAGGGGTTCCAGTACGAGCGGCGCAGCTACTGGCAGGCGCCGGAGCTCTACCGGGCCTTCAGCGCCGTCGACTTCGCCGACAGGCTCGACAGGCCGGTGCTGCTCGTGCACGGCTGCGACGACACCAACACCTCGACTCCGCCCGATCAGGCGGTGGCCCTGTACCGCGCCGTGGTGGCAACCGGCGGCCGGGCACGGCTCGTTCTCCTGCCTCGCGAAGGCCACAGCTTCCGGCACCGGGAAAGCCTGGAGACCGTGACGCGGGAGCACGACGCGTGGCTTGCTGCCTGCTCCGTGCGTCCTGACCGGACGCGGCAGGCGAACACCGCTGAGAGGACCTGACCGATGGCACGAGCCGACCAGGACCGAGCCGTGCCCACCGGAGGGTGGCCCGGGGACGCACGCGACGAAGAATCCGAGAAGGGCGTCGGGGACCAACGCGTGGGCACCGCCGACCTGTTGGGCGCCTGCGGTTTCATCGTGCGCATGGCCTGGCAGGCCGACCGCCGCCGGCTCGCCGGCATCGTCGCCGTGCAACTGTTCACGGCGACGGGCCTGGCAGTGCTCGTGCTGGTGCTGAGGGGAACCCTGGGCGCTGCGTTCTCGCTCGACGGGGCGGGGAGTTCGTCGGGCGACGGGCTCATCCTCGCCCTCTGCGGGCTGGTGGCGATGGCTTCGGTGGGCGGCATCCTGCGTACGGCCGCGAGCGGTTGGCAACGGGTGCTCGCGGTGAAGGCCGACCGCCACATCATGGCCGCGGTGCTGCGCAGTGCCGCGCGATCGGATCTCGCGCGCTTCGAGGACCCTCAGTTCCACGATCGGCTGAAGCAGGCGGTGTTCGCCTCACGGTCCCAGCCGGTGGTGGTCGTCACCGCGCTGATCGGCGCTCTTCAGGCGGTGTTGAGCATCGTCGCCGTCGGAGCGGCGTTCGCCGTCATGACCTGGTGGCTGCTGCCGTTCACCGCCTTGTCGGTGCTGCCCGTGCTGAAGGCCGCCCGCGACGAACGCAACGCCGACTACCGCCTGCACGGCCAGCTGGCCGAGGGCCGCCGCGTCCGCGAGTATCTGGAGCAGCTGCTCGCGGGGCACGACGCGGCGAAGGAGATCCGCGCGCTCGGTCTCGGGGACATGCTCCAGGGCCGCTGGAACAGCCGCTATGCGGAGGAGATCGCCGGCACGTCCGCGATGCAGAGCCGTCACACGCGCCGGAAGATCCTGGCCCGCCTGCTGGGCGACCTCGTCTTCGTCGCCGTCATCGCCGCCATGTGGTGGACGGTGCGCACCGGCGGCGTCGGGCTTCCCACGGCGCTGGCCGCTCTGGGCGCGCTCTTGATGCTGGCCACGCGGGTCCAGATGCTCGGCTACGTCCTGAACAACATCGGTGCGTCAGCCGTGTACGTGAAGGACATCCGCACCTTCACGCGGGAGGCGTCCGGAGCTTCCGGCGACGTCGATGTCGACGGGGGACGGGAACCGACGTCGACGCACCTTCCGGCAACGGTGACTTCGAGCAAGGGGCGGCCGGCTTTCTCCCGTCTGCGTGCGGAGAGGATCTCCTTCTCGTACCCGGGCTCCGCCCGCCCGGCCCTGCGGGAGGTGTCGGTGGAGCTCGGTGCGGGGGAGCTGGTGGCCGTCGTGGGAGCGAACGGATCCGGCAAGTCCACGTTGGCGAAGATCCTCGCCGGCCTCTACGAACCCGACGGCGGCCGTCTCGTGCAGGACGGTCAACAGGCCACCCGGCCGGAAGAGTTGCGCGCCGCGACCGCTGTCGTCTTCCAGGACTTCGTGCGCTTCAAGCTCTCCGCGCTCGACAACATCGCCTTCGGACGTCCCGAGGCACGGGTGGAACCCGGCGCCGTCGCCGCTGCCGCGGCGGACGCGGGGGCGCGCGGCGTCATCGACGGGCTGCCGCTGGGGTACGACACGGTGCTGAGCAAGGAGTTCACGGACGGCGCGGACCTCTCGCTCGGTCAGTGGCAGCGCCTGGCTCTGGCGCGCGCCTTCTACCGGGACTCTCCCTTCGTCATCCTCGACGAACCGACGGCGTCCCTCGATCCGCAGGCGGAGGCGGACCTGTTCGGCCGGATCCGCACGCTGTTCGCGGGCCGCACGGTGCTGGTCATCTCGCACCGGTTCTCCAACGTCCGCAATGCCGACCGGATTTACGTCATGGAGTCCGGACGCGTCATCGAGAACGGCAGCCACGACGAGCTGACGGCCTTGGACGGCACCTACGCCCGGTTGTTCCGGTTGCAGGCTGAGGCGTATCAGGCGGGCGGACGCCCGCAGGACCGCGAGGCGGTTTCCGGCGGCACGTCACCTGTCGCCGCCCTGCCGTGAGGGCAGGCGAGGAAGGGAGTGAGTGCCGCCGAAACCGAAACCGAAGCCGAACCTGCCCGCAGCCGTCCCGCAGCTGTCCGGCGACTCAGGCGGTGAGGACGCCGAGGAGCCGTTCACCGCGCTGTGTCAGCACGAGACGCACCTGTTGTCCCTGGCGTTTGCGCCGGACGAGGCCCGCCGCCTCCAGTTGCTTGCAGTGGTGGGTCGCTGCGCCGGGTGCGCAGCGCAGCAGTGCGCTGATCTCACCCATCGTCAGACCTCGGTGCGCGTGGCGCAGCACCAGGGCGCGCATGCCGCCCAGCACGGCTTCGAGGGGGCCTGACGTACGGGAGTCGGCCAAGGTCACGTCGGACATCAACTTCCGCAGCCCCGGGACCGGATAGCCGATCCACGGTGAGCCCGTGCGGCCCAGCCCGACGACGCACGCCCTCGAACCGGAGACCAACGGCACGAGCTGAAGCCGCCGTTCGCGTACGTCGAGGATCTGCGTGCGGCCGCCCGGCAGACGCAGCCCGTCCGCGGTGCGGCTGACGCGCGGACCGAGACAGGCGAGCGCCGCCTCCAGCGTGCCCGTGACCGAGGCGATGCCGATGCGTTCGGCCTCGAGCTCCAGCAGGTGCCGCGACCGCTGCCAGACGGGCGCGAACGCCGACCAGATGCGGGTCATCGCCTCGACGTAGGCGCGGACGAACGGCTCCGAACAGTCCAATACGCGCAGCCACTTGGACGGAATCCCCGTGGGGAACTGCTCCGCCAGGTCCCCGGCGAGCCTGTACGGCGCGAGAGCCGCCATCCGTTCGAGCTGCTCGGGGACCCCGTCCGAATCGAGCGGGAGAGGCGACAGGCACGTCGGCAGCCACAGCCTTCCGCTCTCGCACGCCGGGCGCAGCACCCGCATCGCCGCAGCCGGGCACGCCTTGCGTGCGGCGGTCCGCCAGTCCGACGGCACTCCCTGGACCACGGTGCCGAGCGCGTCGGCCAGCAACGACAGCACCGTGGGTAAAGGCTGACGGCCCACCGAGACTCTCAGGTCGTCGAGCGGTCCCAAACGCAGCACAGACTCGTACATCACTTGCCCCCGTTTTCGTGCGACGCCCCTTCCCGCCGTGACCGGCGGACGCAGGGCCTCCGTCTCCAGCCGTACCAGGGAGCCGTTGTTCGCGTTCCTGCGTGGAACGCCGAACAACAGGAAGCGAACAACGCCGGTCCACGGCCGCCCGCTTCGCTCGTGGCTTCGCCGTGAACCCGTGCAGGTGGGAGCTGCATCCGCCGATCGCCCGGTACGGGTCTCACGGGGGCGCATCGCGTGTGCCCGACGGGGCGCACGAGGCGTACGTCGTCCCGCCCGAGCCCGTCCGTATCGCAACGGATGCTCGACGATCGTGTCCGGTTGTCGCTACGGCTTCGGGTCAGGGGCGGGTGACCTGCGACCAAGTCGCGCGCCAGGGCGTCCCAGACAGGGGCGCAGCTCAGGTGCGTCGCGGCGCTCAAGGCCGGCGGGCGGACGTCCGGCCGATGCGCCCCGTTGCCCGCTGCTGTCGTTGAACGGGGTGCACGCGTGAGACTTCGAAAGGCTTGGGGGGACGGGTAATGCCACGGAAGGAGCTGCCGCTCGCTGCGGGGGACGGGGCGTTGCTGAGCTTCGCCGCGGACCTGCGCCGGTTACGGCACGACGCGGGCAGCCCGTCGTACCGGGCGCTGTCGGGGAGGGCGCACTTCTCCATCGCCACCCTGTCCGGCGCCGCGTCAGGCCGCCGACTGCCGTCTCTGGAAGTGGCGTTGGCGTACGTGCGGGCCTGCGGCGGGGACACGGACCGTTGGGAGCAGCGCTGGCGCGATGTTGCTGCCGAGGTCGCAGCCGAGGCCGCCGCCGAACGAGATGCCGACGAGGAGGGCACCGAGTCGTCGGAGGGGGCCGAACGAGCCCCGTACGCGGGGCTGGCCGCGTTCCAAGCCGCCGACTCCGAGTGGTTCTTCGGCCGCGAGCGGCTCGTCGAGGACCTGGTCGACCGCGTGGCCACACAGAGGATCGTGGCCCTCTTCGGCGCCTCCGGTGCGGGCAAGTCCTCGCTGCTGCGCGCTGGTCTGCTGCCGCGACTGCGGTCCGCGAACCGGACGGTGCTGCTGTTCACGCCGGGCCCGCACCCCTTGGAGGAGCTCGCGATCCTCCTGGCGTCCGCTGCGAACTCCACCCCGGGACGGCTGAACAACGACTTCGCGGACGAGCCGCAGAACGTGCACCGCACGCTGCGGCAGATCGCAGCGGACCGGGAAGCGGACGCCGAATTCGTCCTCGTCGTGGACCAGTTCGAGGAGCTGTTCACCGTCTGCACCGACCGTGAGGAGAGGGCGGCGTTCATCTCCGCGCTGGTCTTCGCCGCCCGTACGGCGAACAGCAGATGCCGCGTGATCCTCGGTGTACGCGCTGACTTCTACTCCCACTGCGCTCAGGAGCCCGAGCTGGTGGAGGCGCTGAGGGACGCGCAGATCACCGTCGGGCCCATGAACGCGGACGAGTTGCACCGGGCCATCGTCCAGCCCGCCGCCCGGTCGGGCTGCCGGGTGGAGGGTCAACTGCTCACGCACCTGGTGGCGCACGCCCAGGGCCAGGCCGCGGTGCTGCCGCTGCTGTCACACGCACTGCTGGAGACGTGGCGCCGCCGCAGGGGCAATCAGCTCACCCTCGCCGGTTTCCGCGCGGCCGGTGCGGTCGAGGGTTCGCTGGCGCAGTCGGCGGAGGCGTTCTACGGGAAGCTCGCCCCGCAGCAGCGCGTCGTCGCCCGGCAGCTCTTCCTGCGCCTCACGGCTCTGGGCGAAGGCACCGAGGACACCAAACGCCGCATCAGCCGTACGGAACTGGACGTCGACGAGGACACCGGGGTCGTACTGGAGAGGGCGGCGGCGGCGCGGTTGATCACCCTCGACGAACAGCGGCTGGAGGTCACCCACGAAGCGCTGATCCGGGGCTGGCCGAGGTTGCGCGCATGGCTGGCCGACAGCCGGCAGGAGCTGCGGACGCACCGGCAGCTCACCGAGGCCGCCGGGACGTGGGAGTCCCTCGGCCGGGATCCGGGCGCCCTCTACCGCGGCGCGCGCCTCACCGTCGCGCGGCAGGCAGCTCAGTCGGGCTGCCTCGGACTGACCGTGCACGAGAGCGCCTTCCTCGAGGCCAGCACCGAGGCCGAGAGCGCCGAGGCCGCGACAGCGCACCGGCGTTCCCGGCGACTTCGCGTCCTCGTCGTCTCCCTCGCTCTTCTGCTCGTGGCCACCACCGCCATGACGGTCTACGCGACGCGCGCCAACCGGGAGGTGACCCGCCAGCGCAACAGCGCCGTCGCGAAGAACACGGCGGCGGCGGCGACCGGGCTCGTCCCGAAGAAGCCGGCCACGGCGATCCAACTGGCCCTGGCCGCCTACCGGCTGGCGCCCGCCCGCGGCACGAGGGACAGGCTCCTCAGCACACTCATGCCTTCGTGGAACGGGCACCGGGGAGAACTCCTCTCTCTCGCGATCCGTCCGGGCGGCAGGACGATGGCCACGGGCGGGGGCGACGGGAAGGTCAGGCTCTGGGACGTCCACAAGCCAAGGAGCGCCGAGCAGCTCTCCGTCCTGAACGGGCACAAGGGCACCGTGTACGCGGTGGAGATGCGCCGCGACGGCCACGTCCTGGCCACCGCCGGCTCCGACCGGACGATCCGCCTGTGGGGCGTCGCCGACCCGGAGCACCCGGCGCTGCTGTCCACCACCCGAAGCCACACCGCCGACGTCCGCTCACTCGCGTTCAGCCCTGACGGCCGCACGCTCGCCAGCTCCGGCAACGACCGCACCACACGGCTGTGGGACATCGAGGACCCTGAGCACCCCGATCGGCTGGCCGTGCTGCGCGGCCACGAGGACACGGTCCGTTCGGTCGCCTTCAACCGCGACGGACGCACCCTCGCGACGGCCGGCGACGACGAGACGGTGCAGCTGTGGGATGTCGCCGACCCCGGCAGCCCGGACCGGCTGGCACGTCGGCGGGCCCACGACCTCGGGGTCTTCGACGTCGCGTTCAGCCCCACCTCCGACGTCCTCGCCACCTCGGGAGGCGGGGAGCAGCCCGCGAAGCTGTGGAGCATCAAGAACCCGCGGCAGCCCCGAGAACTGGCGGCGCTGTCGGGCCACAGCGACGTCGTCGGCGCCCTCGCCTTCAGCCCTGACGGACGCGCCGTCGCCTCGGCGGGCGACGACCGTACGGTCCGCTCGTGGGACATCTCCGACCCTGAACACCCCAGACGGCAGGTCACCCTCACCGGCTACACCACCGCCGTCGCCGCCGTCCGCTACTCACCGGACGGCACGACGCTGGTCTCCGGCGTCTTCGACGGCAGGGTGCGCATGCTGCCGGTCGACCTGCGCCGGGTCGTCCGGGGGGCCTGCGATGTCACGGGACGCGCGATCAGCCGGGCCGTGTGGGAGCGTCACCTGCCGGGGATCCCCTACGACCCGCCCTGTCGATGAGGCTGTCCGGCCGGTCGCGCGGAGGGCGTGCAACCTTGCCCGGATACACCCGGCAGCGGCTTCCCGAAGGGCACCCCGCACCCGCTTCTGCCCAGCGGGCGCACAGGCTGCCCGCGGGGCGAAGCCTTCTCGGCCCCCTGCTTGCCGCGGTCAGGGGGGCGCAGTTGCCTTGCAGGTGCCGCCGCCTCATCCGGAGCGACGGAACCGGTCGGGGAACACGCACGACGTACGGCGGTGGTGGACGTGATCAGCATCGAGACAGTGATCGCCCGTGCTCACAGCGCGGCCTTTCGCACCTACATGGTCTACATGCATGTGGAGAGCCCCGACGATCAGGTGGCGCGCGCCGCCCGCAGCGTCTCCGAAGCCGTCTTCCGGGCCGACATGCTGGCGGTCGAGGCCGCCGGCCGCTCCGGAGCGGTGAAGACCCGCACATGGATGGCGGCGGCGCGGCGAGCAGCGGACGCCGCGGAGGCGGCGGCGCTGGTCACACGGTCCGTCGCGGAATCGGGAGCCGCCGCATCCGGCCGGGCCGAGGCGGCGCTGGCGGCGGAGGCGGTGGTACCGCCGTCGTTGCAGCTCTCGGCGACCCGGCAGGACACGTGGGAGCGGAAAGCCGAGAAGACCGAGGCGTGGGCGGTACGTACCGCGTGGGACGCCTTCGGGCGTGTGCCGGCGAGCTGCGGACTCCCGCCCCGGATGGTCATGGCGGGCATGGCCCTACGGGAGGGCGGTGCCCCGCAACACTCGCGTGCACTGCGGTCAGACCCCGGCGGCCGTGATCAGCCGGTGCTCGACGGCGTCGGCCTCACCACGCCAGCGGGCTCCTGCCCGCCGGTGCCGTGAACCTGTGAAGCCACACGTGCCGTGAAGCCCGCGAAGCGGAAGAGACCCGTCGGGTCCCCGGTGAGCGCTCCCCGAGGCACATGACGGCGAAGCGAGCGCCCGGCGGAGCGGGCACTCCCCGGGGGCGTGGGGAGTACGGTCGAAAGGGCAGGGGGGATGACATATCCGGCCACCGAGGGTGGCGGAGGCACTCATGTCCGTTCAGACCGAGCAGCTGCCGGTCGAGAGATTCGAGTTCAACACGGCGGACCCGGCGGCTGCGGAATCAGTGATCAACGACACGTATGTCGGCTACCGGCCGCGTGTCTCCGGCAGCACGAAGGACTTCACCTTCGACGTCAGCCGTAGGAGCGCCGGGAGCCTGAGCCTCGACCACATCGCGCACTCGATGGCGATGACCGTCGAGAGCGAGCCGTTCGAGCAGCTGATGTTCTTCTTCCCCACCGAGGGGACGCTCGGTGTCGCCGCTGGCGGTGTGGAGGCCCGTCTGGGCGCGGGGAATCCGGTCCTGTACCCCGTAGGGGTCCCGCTCCGGATCAGCTGGAGCCCGATCCGTACGGAGATCCTCTCGATCCCGCTGGAAGCCGCCGAGCAGGCGGCGCCAGAGCATGACGACGTCCACACGCTCCGTTTCGTCGGCATGAGACCCGTCTCCAGCACGATGGACCGCTTCTGGCGCTCCACGGTCGGCTTCGTCGCGGCCCAACTCGAAGCCCCCGGAAGCCCGATGGCCGAGCCGCTGGTCCAGAGCCGGACGCTCGGGCTGCTGGGTGCCGCCGCCCTGCGGACCTTCCCCAACACCACGATGTCGGCCGACTACCGGCCCGGCCCCGGCCAGGCGGGACCGGCGGCGCTGCGCCGGGCGGTCGCGTTCATCGACGCCAACGCCGACCTGCCCATCACGCTGACCGACATCTGCGGCGCCGCAGCCGTATCCCCCCGAGCGCTGCAGTACGCCTTCGCACGCCACTACGACACAAGCCCGCTCGGCTACCTGCGCCGTGTGCGCCTGGAACGCGCACACCGCGATCTCCAGGCCGCCGATCCCACCACGGGCGCGACGGTCGCCGGAATCGCGGCCCACTGGGGGTTCGCCAAGCCCGGCAACTTCTCCGCCGCGTACCACGGCGCGTACGGTCGCGCGCCCCGTCACACCCTCCGCAACTGACCACCGAGACTCAGGGAGATCGATGATGGCCACCACCACGAGCGCCAGCAGGCCGGCGTCGCAGTGGCTGGGCCGCAAGGAGCTCACCACTACCGACTCGGACGTGGCCGGCCAGTACCTGGTGGACAACTTCGGCACCGCGGTGCGCGTGAGTTCGATGTCCGACGACATGCGCATGCGGCTGATACATACGGATGCCGGCGCGTTCGCCGTCGGCGACTTCCGGATGGCGGCCGAACTCCACTTCGAGGCCGAGGCACCACAGACCATGGTCATCGCCCAACTCGACGCGGGAAGGGTCGAGCGGCAGTGCGACGGTGGCGCGGTGGAACGCTTCGGCCCCGGGGACGTCTTCCTCGTCGCCCAGCCCGACCTTCCCTACATCTCGCGCAGCCTGCACACCGAAGTGCGCACGCTGAGCGTCGACAACAGCTTCGTGCGGAAGACGGTCGGCGCACTGCCGGAGGACGAGCACGGGGCGGGACCGCTGACCTTCACCAGCCTCAGGCCCGCTTCCCAGGCCTCGGCCGACGGCGTCAAGCGGACCATCGCCTACATCACCGACGACCTGCTCGCCGACAACGAGCTCGCCTCGGAGCCCTTGGTGCTCGGCAACGCGGCACGCCTCCTGCTCGCCGGAGTCCTGGACGCCTTCCCCAACAACGTCCTCACGGAGCCCACGCCTTCCGACGGTCACGACGCCACGGCCGTCACCCTGCACAAGGCGGTCGCCTACATCGAGGAGAACGCCCGCAACGACATCACTGTCGCCGACATCGCCGAAGCCGCCCATGTCAGCCCGCACTCCCTGCATGAGGCCTTCCGCCGTCATCACGAGACCAGCGCACTCGGCTGTCTGCGCCGAGTCCGGCTCGAGCGCGCTCACTTCGACCTTCTCGCCGCCGACGCCGCGACCGGCGTGACTGTCGCCTCCGTGGCCGCCCACTGGGGTTTCCCGAGGCCCGCGGCCTTCGCCGCCCAGTACCAGGATGTCTACGGAGTCGCTCCGCTCGCCACCCTCAGCCTCTGATCCAACGGCCTCCGATCCGTGCGGGACGGCACGGAAGTCCGCTTTTCCACGGGTATTCCGCCGATTCCGGCGCAGTCCTCCGATTGCCGTCAGCACCGGAAATGCCGTTCGGAGTGCGACTTCAGTAAATTCACGTGGCCGATGACGGCGCGACTCCAATCCGGGTTCCCGGCAGCCGGGCGTACATGCATTGCGTCCGGCCCGTGGACATGCCGTGGACCAAGTCGTTCGCCGTGTTCTTCACCTTGCCCTCCACCGAGCCCGTCGCCAAGTCCCTCACCTGGGCCTTCGCTTGGGCTCGCGTGCGCAACAAGCCCCGTCCGCATCGCGATTCGACCGGCTGATTCAAACCCAGCGGAGGCTCGCCTGCGCCGGATGTGCGCATGATCTGAGCCGGTCATTCCTCTCCGGATTCCCCAAATTCCCTTTTCTCGCGCAGAGTTACGCTCCGGCTCCTACACTGACGCAGCGTCAGCCTGTCTTTGCTCGTCGTCGACATGTGAAAGCCGCGGTCAGATTTTGAGTACACAATCGTTTGCCGACCGGGCAGGAAACCACGTTCAGGGCTTGTGGCGGATCGCATTGATATTCACGGGGGCCACGGTCGCCGCCCAGCTCGCCGGCTGGTGGGCGCAGTCCCCCGCAGTGATGACAGCCGGTTCGGTGGCCGCGCTGGGGCTGTTGGTCTGTGTGCCGAACCTCTGGCGCAGGCACCGTGACGACATCCAGTACGCAACTCACTGTGCGGAGCAGGCGGATCAGATTCGGCGCGCCACCGACACCCAGCTCAGCGCGGAGCAGGCGCGCTTGACGGACGAGTGGCAGGCATGGAGACACAGCCAGATCGAGGCGTTGGACGAATCGGTCGAGGCGTGGTGCCGCGACCTTAGTACGGTGCTCACGGAACGCCGGAAGCCGGAGTCCTCGGCCACCGGCCTCAGCCCCCGTACCGCGAATCTGCTCGACAAGGCGCTGGACGAGGTGGACGAGGAGCTCGTCGACGTCCAGGACGCCTGCGAACACGCGGTCGTCTTCCTCGCGCAGCGGCTCCAGGCCGGTGGTCTCCAGATCCAGGAGAAGGCAGGCGGGCTCCTGGGCAGACCCGAACCGGGGCTGCCCGAACTCGGCCTGGAGATCGACCACTTGGCGACCACGTTCGCGCACCATGCGCAGAGCCTGCGCATCCTCGGCGGATCGTGGACGGGGCAGCAGTGGCAGCAGACGGTCCCTCTCACCGACATCGTCCGCGCCGCAGGCGGCCAGATCACGGACTATCAGCGCGTGGTCATCGGCGGAGAACCCGACCTGGGCGTGAAGGACTTCGCGGCCGAATGGCTGATCCATCTCGTCGCCGAACTCCTCGGAAACGCGACGATGTACAGCCCCTGCACCAAGGAGGTCACCGCACAGCTGGAAGCGGTGCCCTCCGGAGCGGTCGTCCAGATCGACGACCGGGGGACCGGGATGACGGAGGCCCGACTCGAGCGTGCCCGCGAACTCGTGGCGGGAGAGCGCGACGCGGGCCTGCGTGATCTGCAGACCCCGCAGGTCGGCCTGGCGGTGGTCGGCAACATCGCGCGCCGGCTCAAGCTCCAGGTGAGCCTGGGGCGTTCACCGTACGGAGGCATCCGCGCCGTCGTGCTCGTGCCGATGGATCTGCTGGAGGCCGTCGACCCCGTGGACTCGATGCCCCTTCCCGAGGGTGTCTCCACGGCGCCGGCCGTCTCCTACTGGCGGGAAGAGGCCGAAGCGGTGGTGCCGGCCCGTACGGGTGCGAGTGCGCCGGCGCCGGTCATCGTGGCCCCGGCACCGCCGTCGGAGGAGCCCGACAGGGGCCGAGCGAGTGCTTTGCCCGAGCCTTCAGCGAAGGACACGGGGCTGCCGCGCCGGCGGTCGCCCCGTCACTCACGTCACGCCGCACCCGCCGCCGAGGCGGAGGCGAACGACTCCGGCATCGACGAAGACCCTGAAGCCGCCGCCTCGTTCATGAGCACCTTCGTGCTCGGAGGCCGGACCTCTTCGCCCGACGAAACCGACTCGCCCAGGGGAGACGACGACCGATGACGCAGGAAGCAGCTGCGCACGACCAGTCCTGGATGCTCAGCGACGTGGCCGGCGTCCCCGGCGTCCAGCATGCGGTGGTCCTCAGCGCGGACGGACTGGTGCGCGCCCGGACCGCCGACCTCGACGCCGACGACGCAGACACGCTGGCCGCGGCGGCGGCCGGACTGCAGTCACTCGGAACGAGTCTCGCGGGGCGGTTCGGCGAGGGCGGCGCCAAGCAGCACATGATCGAGTGGAAGGGGGGTTTCCTCTTCCTGCGAGGAGCGGGGGACGGGTCGAGGCTCGCGGTGATCACCAGCAACAAGGTCGACCCGGGAGTGATCGCCTCCCAGATGGTGCTCCAGGTGCAGCGGTTCGGTGAGCACCAGGCCACACCCCCGAGGAGGCCGTCGACATCGTGAGCGGGCCGGGAAGAGGACCTGTCCGGCCGTACGTGCTGACCGGGGGGCGCGCCCGTCCCCGACACCGGCTTTCGGTGGAGACGTTGCTGGAGACGGTCGACGCGGGGGGCGCCGGACTCCCCGTGACCGCCGGGCGGCACGAACAGATGCTGTGGCGCCTGTGCAGGCACCGGTTGTCCGTCGCGGAGACCGCCGCCCATCTGGACCTGCCCGTCAGCGTCGTCACGATCCTCGCCTGCGACCTGATCGAGGCCGGTCACCTGACCACACGTTCCCAGGCTCCGCAGGTGGAGCTTCCCGACCTGGACACACTCCAAGAGGTGTTGGATGGACTCCGCAGACGACTCAGCGCCTGAACCGCGCCACCTGGCCTCCACCGTCGACCAGGCGATGAAGATCCTCATCGTCGGGGCGTTCGGGGTCGGCAAGACGACCCTCGTGGAGAGCGTCAGCGAGATCGCTCCTCTGCGCACGGAGGAGACCATCACCCGGGCCAGTGCGGGTGTCGACGACCTCGCCGGGATCGAGGGGAAGACCTCGACCACCGTGGCAATGGACTTCGGGCGGATCACCCTCAACTCCCGCATGGCCCTGTACCTGTTCGGCGCTCCGGGCCAGCGGCGATTCTGGGACCTGTGGGAGGGGCTGGTCACCGGGGCCATCGGACTGCTCGTCGTCGTGGACACGCGCCGTCTGGAGGACAGCTTCGACGTCCTGGACCAACTCGACCTGCGCGGGCTGCCGTTCGCCGTCGCCGTCAACCACTTCCCGGACTCCGCCGGCCATGACGACGCGGACCTGCGTGACGCGCTCGATCTGCTCCCCGAGACCCCGCTCGTCCACCTCGACGCCCGCAGCCGCGACTCGTCGACGCAGGCCCTGATCGCCCTCGTCCAGTACGCCGCCCGCCTCAAGGCTCAGGAGAAGGTCGCGTGACCACGCCAGTCGCCCTGGACGTGCACCCGTCCGAGACGCTCATCTCGCTGACGGCCATCACACAGTCCAAGGACCCCCACCGCGTCTACGGCCAGCTCCGTCTCCAGTACGGTCCGGTCGCGCCCGTCGAACTCGAACCCGGTGTACGCGCATGGCTGGTGATGGGCGCCGAGCAGTTGCGCACCATCACCGAACGCGAGGCGTTCTTCTCGCGTGACGCCCGGAACTGGCGCGACCTCAACGACGGGATCGTCTCGCCCGACTCGGGGCTGCTCCCGATGATGGCGTACCGGCCCAACGTCATCGGTGCCGACCAGCAGGAGCACCGGCGCCTGCGCCAGCCTCTCGACGAGGGGATCAGCAGGATCAACCACCGGGCGCTGCGACGTCAGGTGCAGCAGATCTGCAGTGAGCTGATCGACGAGTTCTCCCGGCGCGGGACCGCCGACTTGGTCGCCGATTACGCGGCCTTCGTCCCCATGCTGGCCGTCGCAGGCCTCTTCGGCCTCGACACACGTCAGGGTCACGAACTGCGTGCCGCGCTCGTCGCGTTGTTCAGCAGTCAGGCCGATTCGCAGGTCGGCAACCGCAGCTTCGAGCAGATCCTCTTCGACACCCTCCAGGAGCGGCAGCGCAACCCGACGGCTGACCTCACCACCGCTCTGATGGACCACCCCAACCTTCAGGACGATCCCGAAGTGCTCCAGTCCATGGTGGTGATGGTCTCCGCCGGGAACGAGACCACCACCTGCTGGATCGCCCACACCCTCTACCGGATGATCACCGACACCTCATTCGACGACCGTCTGCGCGGCGGTCGGCTCGGTGTCGACGACGCCCTGGACGAGGTGCTGTGGCGTGAACCGCCCATGACGCACATGCCCGCACGCTACGCACTGCGCGACATCGATCTCGGGGGCCAGCCGGTACGCCACGGCGACGTCCTGATCCTCGGCCTCTCGGCGGCCAATTCGGATCCCGCGCTCTCGCCCCCCGGGCGGCGCCGGATCAACAACCGCGCCCACATGGCCTATTCAGCGGGACCGCACATGTGCCCGGCCCAGGACACGGCGCGTGTGATCACCCGTACCGCAGTCGACACCGCCCTGCACCTGCTGCCCGGTCTGAAGCTCACCGTCAGACCCGACGAGATCACCTGGAACCCCTCGCCCTGGACCCGCTGCCCCACCCGGCTCCTCGTCCGCTTCGCCGTTCCGCACGGCCTCATCACCGCGCCGACCCGCCTACGCACCGTTGGAGATTCAGCATGACCGCCGACCAGGCACCCGCTTCCGGTGTCCCGCACGTCGTCCTCGACCCCGGAGGCCGGGACCACCAAGGAGAGGCCGCGAGACTGCGTGACCTGGGGCCGGTGGTGCGTGTCACCCTGCCCGGCGACGTGGAGGCGTGGAGCGTCGCGCGCCACGATCTGCTCAACCAGCTGGTGATGGACTCCCGCGTCTCCAAGGACTGGCACAACTGGGGTGCCATGCAGCGCGGTGAGATCCCCGACGACTGGCCGCTGATCGGCATGGTCAAGGTCACCAACATGGTGACCGCCGACGGCGCGGAGCACCGTCGTCTGCGCAAGCTCGTCAGCCAGACCTTCACGGCTCGCCGCGTGGAGGAGCTGCGGCCCCGTACGACTGAGATCGTCGACCGGCTGCTGGACGAGCTGCCCTCCCGCGCCGACTCCGACGGAACCGTCGACCTGCGCCGGCACCTTGCCTACCCCGTGCCGATGCAGGTGATCAGCGACCTCTTCGGCATCCCGGAGTACGAACGGCCGGAACTCCGCGACGCGGTGGACAAGATCTTCCGGTCCGACCTCGACCCGTCCGTGGTCGCGGCGAACCAGGTGGCCGTCTACCAACTCCTGGCCCGGGTCGTCGAACTCCGCGGAAAGGAGCGCGGGGACGACCTGACCAGCGCCCTGATCACCGCACGCGAGGCCGAGCCGGACGCCCTCAGTCAGGAGGAGCTCGTCGGCACCCTCCTCGTCATGCTCTCCGCCGGCCACGAGACCACCCTCAGCCTCATCGTCAACGCCGTCCGCGCCCTGCTCACGCACCCGGACCAGCTGGCCCTGACCAGGGGAGGCGAGGACATGTGGCCCGCCGTCGTCGAGGAGACGCTGCGCTGGGACGCCCCCATCGGCAACTTCCCCTTCCGCTACCCGACGGAGGACATCGAGATCGCCGGGGTCACGATCCCCGCCGGCGACCCGATCATGGCCCCGTACAGCGCGGTCGGCAGGGACACGGCACACCACGGCCCGGAGGCGGGCAGCTTCGACATCACCCGCGAGCAGTCACGCCACTTGGCCTTCGGCCATGGCGTCCACGCCTGCCTCGGCGCACCCCTCGCCCGCCTCGAAGCCACGATCACGCTGCGGAAGCTCTTCGCCCGCTATCCCGACTTGATCCTCGGAGCCGCCCCGCAGACCCTCGATCCCGTCCCCTCGATGTTCTCCAACAGCGTCTCGTCGCTGCCCGTACGGCTCGGCCGGGCGGCCACGACGTGAGGTGAGACCGCGGCGGCGGCCGGACCAACGCGTCCTGTCCGCCGCCCGCATTCGGGAGACCGGCGTGACGACGCCCCCCTCGGGCCCGCGCACCGCATGCCCGAGGTGAACGCCGTACCGGGTCACGTCGTGCGCAGCTCTTCGAGATCCGTGCTGCTGCGCAGGAACAGCAGTCCCACACCCAGTGCGCCCAGGACCAGGACGAGGGTGCCCAGTCCGTACAGGGACAGCTCCTGGAAGGGAATCCGGGCCTGACGTATGACGTCGGGGACGACGGCGCCCTTTCCCGCGCACTCCGCGGCGTCGGCCGGGCACACCGGGCCGCCGGGAGCGAAGCCCCTGGAGCCGATGCCACGCGCGAACACCATGCCCACGCACATGGCGAGCAGGGTCGCCGGAAGGACCGGAGTGAGGGTCTGCCATGCCAGAGCGCGTCCGAGTACCCCTCTCGGGACTCCGGTCGCTGCGAGGGCCGCGTGGGTGCGGCGGCGGGAGACGACGCCTTCGGCGACCGCGACCAGCAGTCCCATGGTGGCCACGACGAGGGCGAGGACGACCGCGGTGTCGATGAGGTCCATGGTGTCGATGTAGAACCGGTCCTGCGGTGAGGGCGGGACGGGTTCGACGTACGCCAGCCTGTCGCTGATCCGCTGCCGGGCTCTCTCGGCCTGGAGTTGCGCCTCGAACCAGGCCCGTATGCCCGCGGAGCCCGCGCCGAAGACCACGCCGGCCAGCAGCGCGGCGAAGGTGCGGCTGCCGTTCCACGGATCGTCCATCAGACGCCGGGCGGCGAGCAGCGCGGCCGGGCGCCGGGCGAAACGGTGCAGGATCCGCCCGGCGGTGAAGGAGATCCAGCCGGTGCCCAGCACCACCCCGGCCACTGCGCAGAGGACTCCTCCGAAGAAGAGCAACGGCAGCATGGGTTCGGGCAGTTCGTCGCTCCGGCCTGCGTACCACCACTCGACGATCCGCTGGGCGCCGGCTGCGGAGCCGGCCCCCAGGAGGATCAGAACGCCGGGCCACGGTCGGGGGCTGGTGCGGCGACCGCTGCGACGGGCTATGCCGAACGGGCTCAGTGTCACCTTGCGCAGCATCAACGCGGCGGCGAGCGTGGCCAGGACGGGCAGGCCCAGCACCACTGCCGCCACGCCGACGGGGTGCGGCATCACGTCGGTGGGCAGCGGCAGCCGGCCCTGGGGACCGGGACGGTGCAGCAGTACGCGCAGCGTGAGGTAGGCGCCGA
>NZ_JACBXA010000094.1 GCF_013870515.1 Streptomyces albidus (ex Kaewkla and Franco 2022)
CGGGGCCTCGTCAACTTCGACGCGAAGGAGATCCCGCAGCTCCTGGGCCGCTCGACGCCGGAGCTGGCGCGCGAGCTCGGACCTGCGTACGAGCGGGAGATCGTGCACCGGGACGATCTGGTGCTGCTGGAGGGCTGAGACCCGCGTGCGGGGCCGGAGGCCGTCCGAGAGCGCGCCGGAGTCCTTCCGTGCACGTGCACGCGTCGTGCACGTGCACGCGTGAAAGCTCCGTGCAGGCCACCGGTCCTTCCTGTGCGCTCGGTTGTCGGAAGTGTCACCGGTCGCGGCAAAAGACCAGCCTTTCCATGTACACCTTCCGGAAAACGACCACGCGGTCGGCTCCGGGCTGGTCAACTTTGTCCTAGGGGGTCGTGCGGCGGGGAGCGACGTCCTGAAACAGCAGCACCCGACCGGACAGGAGGCCGCCCGTGAGACGACTGGCCAGCGTCGACACCGAACAGCGGGCCGAACCACGGGCGGATGCCGACGCGGAACGGCGCGAGCATTCCCGGCTCTGGCACATCACGCTGAGTGTCGCGGGGGCCGAGTCCCCGCTCAAGGAGGTGCGTCGCGCGCTCGAGCAGCTCGCGTACGACCACCCCTTTCTCCTGAACAGCCGTTACGCGAACGATCACGCCGAGATCCGCTACTGGGAAGAGGCGCGTGACCTGCACGACGCCGCCGCGGTCGCGCTGCGCCTGTGGGGCGAGCACCGGGCGTCGGCCCAGCTGCCACCGTGGGAGATCGTCGGCCTCGAGGTCATCGGCCGCGAGACGTACCAGCAGCGCGTGGCCGAGGGCTACGGCCCGCCCTCCGCCACCTCCATCGGCGTCCACCCCTTCTAGGGGCCCTGCCGAACGCTCACCCTGCCGAACTGCCTCCCCCCGGCGTGTACTTGACGTATGGAAACCGAACGGGATCACGCAGGGGCCGCACTGCGGCTGGGCCGCTACCGCATCGACACGGCCGAGTCGGCCGTCCCCTTCAAGACCCGGCACGTCTTCGGACTCGCGCCCGTCCGGGGCCGGTTCGCTCGGGGTGACCGCGGGCCGCGGCATGACCGGCCGCCATCTCGACGTGCTGCTCGACATCGAGTGCGTACGGGCGTGACGGACGGCTGAACCAGGCCGGCAGCCGTGGCCGTGCAGCGCAACGTGGACGCTTCCTCGCTGACGGTCACCGGCTCGCCGTCTCGCACGGCGGGACGACACCGCAGCTCGGTCACGCGCGTGGCTAAGCTCGGAGACATGAGCGCGACACCCCGGAATTCGCCCGTCACCGAGACCGCCCGCCGTGCGAAGGAGGCCGCCGCCGAGCTCGCCCCGCTGCCACGCACCGCGCGGGACGCGGCGCTTCTCGCCGTCGCGGACGCGCTCACTGCCCGTACGGACGAGATCGTCGCCGCCAACGCGCTCGACGTCGAAAAGGCGCGCACCGCCGGTACCGCGGAATCGATCATCGACCGCCTCACGCTCACGCCGGAGCGGATCGCGGCCATCGCCTCCGACGTACGGGACGTCGTGGCGCTTCCCGATCCCGTCGGTGAGGTCGTGCGGGGTTCGACGCTGCCCGGCGGTCTCGAAATGCGCCAGGTCCGCGTCCCTCTGGGCGTCGTCGGCATCATCTACGAGGCGCGGCCCAACGTCACCGTCGACGCTGCCGCGTTGTGCCTGAAGTCCGGCAACGCGGTGCTGCTGCGCGGGTCTTCCTCCGCCTACGCCTCCAACGGAGCGCTCGTGGAGGTGCTGCGTGACGCCGTCGCCTCGGCGGGGCTCCCCGCCGACGCCGTACAGCTGGTGCCCGGCGAAAGCCGCGACAGCGTCAAGGAGTTGATGCGCGCGCGGGGCCTGGTCGACGTGCTGATCCCGCGCGGCGGTGCCTCCCTCATCAAGTCCGTGGTCGAGGAGTCCACCGTTCCCGTCATCGAGACGGGCGTCGGCAACTGCCACGTGTACGTGGACGAGAAGGCCGATCTCGACATGGCCGTCGACATCCTGGTCAACTCCAAGGCGCAGCGCCCCAGCGTCTGCAACGCGGCTGAGACCGTCCTCGTGCACGCCGGGATCGCCGACGCGTTCCTGCCGCGCGCCCTCGAGGCGCTGGCGAAGGCGGGCGTGACCGTGCACGGCGACGCGGCGTGGCAGAAGGCGAGCCCGGAGGTGGTGGAGGCCACCGACGAGGACTGGGGCACCGAGTACCTCTCGTACGACATCGCCGCCGCCGTGGTGCCGTCCCTGGACGCGGCGGTACGGCACATCCGCGAGTGGACCTCGGGGCACACCGAGGCGATCGTCACCAGCGACACCGTCGCGGCCCGCCGCTTCACCTCGCTCGTCGACTCCACGGCCGTCATGGTCAACGCCTCCACGCGCTTCACCGACGGAAGCCAGTTCGGCTTCGGCGCGGAGATCGGAATCTCGACGCAGAAGTTGCACGCCCGGGGACCGATGGGGCTGCCGGAGCTCACCTCGACGAAATACGTGGTCACGGGGGACGGGCACATCCGCGGCTGAACCCCCGCCGCCGGCGGTCCTCCGCCGGCGGGTCCGTCGTTTTGATGGAATCCGAGTACTCCCTGCCCATATTGACCGCATAGGTCTACGCTGAGCAGCGTGCCGGACGACCTGGGGGGCCAGCCGTTCCCGAACGGCGAGGAGCCCGAGTACCGCCACCATGGGGCCGCGGACGACGAGTTCGCCTCCGTGGTATTCGACGAGGACTTCGTGCGGGCTGCCGTCGTCCATGAACCCACCGCTGCCGAACGCATATTGGCCGCCGCGCAGTCGCACGCCGAGAGTGAGACTGCCCGCGGCTTCGAGGACGGCTACGGCTACGGGCCGGGCGCCGACAGCGAGTTCGACCTCGACGCCGAGGACCTGGACGACGTCGACGAGGACGATCTCGACGACCCCGACAACGAGGGCCGGTTCGACCGCTCCGACTACTCGGAGTACGTGGAGCTGGCCGACGGCGACGAGTACGGCCCCTACGACTCGTACGGCACGTACAACGCGTACGGCGACACCGGTCAGTACGACAGCCCGTTCCGGCAGTACAACCAGTACGAGAATTACAGCCAGTTCGGTATATATCGGCGTTACGACCCCCGTCTCGAGCTCGGCGAGGAACACGGCTCCGACTTCGGACGCCGGTACGGAAGGCACCGAAAGCACAGCGCTGCGTCGCGCAAGTACCGCGGTCACGTCCGCTGGCAGCGGCCCGTCGCCTGGGTGCTCGCCGTGATGATGGGCATCGGGATGGTCGCCCTCGCACTGAGCGCCGTCTACCGCGGCACGTCACAGCAGCGCCAGGACCCGGCCCCGCGGCCCGCCACGAGTGACGTCGACACCTCCGTGAGCAAGCGCGACGGGGCACGGGGCGAGCCCACAACGCCGAGTGTCTCCGCGCAACCGCGCGCGGACTGAGGGCGATACGACGGGCTCCGTGGTCACGGAGCCGTCACGAGAAAGTGACGTGGCCCTTACGAGCCCGAGGAATCCGCCGAGTTGTGGCCGCACCGAAGCGTTTACCAGGGGCCAGGCGGACCTACTCTGTTCTTATGGCCGGGCGAGGCAATCCCCCAGAGGGAACACCCGACGACGCCTCCGGGGGCGACGACGAGTACCGCGACGACTACCGCTCCGTCGTCTTCGACGAATCATTCATCAAGGCTGCGCAACTCCAGGAGTACTCCGCGCAGGAGCGCATGGAGGACGAGGAGCACGCCGCCGTACGCAGCCGTGCCTCCTCGGGCCCCGGCGCGCAGGCGGTCACCGACGAGGAAGCGGACGTCGACGGCCCTGCCTACGAGCGGAGCACCATCACCGCGTCGCGGCAGGGGATCGTGCTGGTGCTGCTGATCGTGCTCGCCTTCGGCACCGCGATCTACATGGGCATCCGCAACCCGTACCAGACGCCCTCAGGGCCGCCCGTCGAACCGTTGCGCAGCTCGCTCCTGCCCCTGGCCCCTCGTGAGGCGGTGCCGGGCGCGACGCCCACCGATCTGTTCGAGCACAGTCCGGCCGCGGAGTTCCGCACCGGGGCCGACGGCGTGACCCTCCCGGCCGTGCGCCGTACCGTGCACTTCTCCGAGAGCCAGGTGCTGTCCGCGCTGACGGCCGCCAAGGACTACGTCGTGGAGAGTTCGCTGGATCCGGCGGTGCTCACCGGCAACTCCACCAGGACCGTACGGATAATGCTCGACCCCGCACAGCAGGCCCAGTTCGACCAGAGCATGGACAAGCCGCGCAACGACGGACGGCACTCCGCGACCGGCTGGATGATCCGCTTCGATCCGTCGAGGACCGCGCTGGCAGACAGCAGGGTGCGGGTGAGCGGCACGATGACGGTCCAGGAGTCCGGTGCCGACGCGCTGGAGGTCGTGGCGGACCACGTCTTCGTCTACGCGGTACGGGCGCCCGACGCGGGAGAGGGCAAGAACGCCGAGTCGCACTCCTCGCTGTTCACCGTGCGGCGCGAGGTGCGCTTCCAGATCGACCGGGAGGACCTGCGCCGGCAGCAGCTGAGCGTGCGGCAGGTGTCGATGCGGGCGGGCCCCCTGCCCTGTTCAGCCGATGTGTCGGGGGTGCTGGCGCCGCTGCTGGCGGGCGAGAAGGCCAAGGACGACGGACCGGCCGGCACCGACCCCTACGCGAGGGGCCGGGCGGCGGCCTCGTTGTGCGGCGTGCTCTCGACCAGCGCCCAGCCGAGCCCGGCCGACCCCTCCGAATAGTTCCGGCCGGCTCGGACCGGCTCGGGGCCGGTCCTCGGCCCCCGGGCAAGCCGGGGGCCCGGGCGGGTCAGGCCGGGCCGGTCCCGCCGGTTCCTCCGCCATTGCCGTTCGGGGTGTCGGAACCGCCGTCGCCGCCCGTGCCGCCACGGCCGGTGAAGGTGTCGCGCAGCCTGCCCCCGAGATCACCGGCGCCGCCGGCGATGTCGCGCACCAGGCCCATCAGCGGGTCCTTGCTGTTCTTGACGGACTCGGTGTAGTGGTTCGCCGACTGCCGGAACGAGTCGGCGACCGAGGTCTCCTTGTCGTCCTCGCGGCGGTCGTAGTGGCCGTCCATGATGCGCTGGAACTCGCGGCTCTCCGCCCACTTCTTCAACTCGGCGGCACGCACGGTGGTGAACGGGTGGCTGCGCGGCAGCACGTTCATGATCTTGAGTACGGAGTCGCGCAGGTCGCCTCCCGACTCGTACTCCTCGGCCTGTGCGAGGAAGGAGTCCACGTTCATCTCGTGCAGGTGGTTGCCGCCCGCCAGCTTCATCAGCCCGCGCATCGACGCACGCAGGTCCTGGCCGACGAGCAGCCCGGCACGGTCCGCCGAGAGCTCGGACTTGCGGAACCACTCCCGCAGCGCGGTCACTATCGCCATGATCGCCACGTTCCCCAGCGGGATCCAGGCGACCTTGAGGGCGAGGTTGGTCAGGAAGAGCAGGATGGTCCGGTAGACGGAGTGCCCCGACAGCGCGTGGCCCACCTCGTGCCCGACGACCGCCCGCATCTCCTCCTCGTCCAGCAGCTCGACGAGGCCCGTCGTGACGACGATGACGGGCGAGTCCAGACCGATGCACATCGCGTTGGGCTGCGGGTCCTGATTGACGTACATCGGGGGGACCTTCTCCAGGTCCAGTATGTAACAGGCGTCCCGCAGCATGGCGTTGAGATGGGCGAACTGCTCGTCGTTGACGCGCACGGAGTTGGCGAGGAAGAGCAGACGCAGGCTGCGCTCCGTGACGAGCCCGCTCAGCGCCTTGAAGACGGCGTCGAAACCGCTGAGTTTGCGCAGCGCCACGAGCGCGGAGCGGTCGGCGGGATGCTCGTACGCCCGGGAGGAGATCCCGGGGAAGCGGCGCCGGTCGCGGCCGGGCAGCCGCTCGGTGCCGCTGATGTTGTCGCTCATCGGACTCCCCCTGTCGCTTCATCACCGGGTGTCGGTGGATGGATTCAGCCTAGGCGCTCGGTTCCGGAAAGCCCGGGGCGAACGCGTCCGTTGCAATTCCCGGACGTGTTGGAGACGTTCCCCGGCCCCGGGAAGGTTGCGTGAAGGATGAGTCGGCGTAAGGCGCCCGACGGGCCCTGCTTACGATGTGCCTGCACACTGAACTGTCCGGCCCACACGTGGATAGGTCCGCCGACGATGACTCTTGCCAGCACAGCCCACCACGCCTTCATCGCTCTGGCCTCTGAGGGCGGCGGGCACGAGGCCGAGCACAACCCCGTCATGCCGTACCTCACCGGCGGCGGCGCCCTGCTCGCCCTGCTCCTGCTGCTGTGGATCACGACGCGGTTCAACAGGGACCGCTGAGTCACCGGCCCGCAGCCCGTCCCAGGCGTGATGCCGGGGCGCGGTTCCGGGGCCTTCCGCGTCGCATGGACGGAGCAGCGGACTGAGGATCCAGGGGATAGGGTCGGCACGCATGGGAGAGCACATAGTGCCCGGCACCGGCAAGCGGCGGCTCGGGGTGATGGGCGGGACCTTCGACCCGATCCATCACGGGCACCTGGTCGCCGCGAGCGAGGTGGCCACGCGGTTCCACCTCGACGAGGTGGTCTTCGTGCCGACCGGGCAGCCGTGGCAGAAGAGCCACCAGGAGGTCTCGCCTCCCGAGGACCGCTATCTGATGACGGTCATCGCCACTGCCTCCAACCCGCAGTTCTCCGTCAGCCGGATCGACATCGACCGCGGCGGCCGCACGTACACGACGGACACCCTTCGTGATCTCCGTGAGGCCAACCCGGACACCGATCTCTTCTTCATCACCGGCGCCGACGCGCTCGCCCAGATTTTGGGCTGGCGGGACGCCGACGAACTCTTCTCGCTCGCCCACTTCATCGGTGTCACCCGGCCCGGTCACGCCCTGACGGACCCCGGGCTGCCCGACGGCGGGGTGTCCCTCGTGGAGGTGCCCGCTCTGTCGATCTCCTCCACGGACTGTCGCGCGCGGGTGCGGCGGGGCGATCCTGTCTGGTACCTGGTTCCGGACGGCGTCGTCCGCTACATCAACAAGCGGGGGCTGTACGGGGAGGAGGTGCCGCAGACGTGAGCGAGCGCTACGGGTACGACCCGTACGGCCAGCAGCCCACCGAGCAGCCCCGCTTCCTGGGGTACGACGAGTACGGACAGCCCGTCTACGGCTACGACAACCAGGACCCCTACGCGGCGCAGCCGGACGCCCAGGCCGGCCAGCAGTCCGGCGGGCCCGAGCAGCAGGGCTACCAGTACGACCCGTACGGCCGGCAGCCCCATCAGACACCGGCCGAGGCCCAGCAGCAGGGCTATCAGCAGCCGCAGGCCTACCAGCAGCAGTCGCAGCAGCAGCCGCAACCCCAGGCTCCGCAGCAGGATTGGGTCCCGCAGCAGTCCGGGACGCCCCAGCAGGAGCAGTACGGGCAGGAGCAGTACGTTCGCGACCAGTACGGGCAGGGGCCCGCCGGGCCCTCGACCGGATCGGCCGGCGGTGCGAGCGCCGGCGGCCAGGTCCGCGGCAAGGACGGCGAGTACCACACGGAGCAGTTCGCCTTCGTCGAGGAGCAGGCGGACGACTCCGAGGACGTCATCGACTGGCTGAAGTTCAGCGAGAGCCGCACCGAGCGCCGTGAAGAGGCCAAGCGCCGCGGCCGCAACCGCGTGGTCGCGCTCGTCGTCACACTCGTCCTCGCCGCCGTGGGCGGCGTCGGGTACCTGTGGTACGCGGGCAAGCTGCCCGGACTCGGCGACGAGACCGGCGGCCCCGCCACGACCGCGGGGCAGCAGCGCGACGTCATCGTCGTGCATCTGCGTTCACTCGACGGCGGCGGCAGTTCCACCGCGCTGCTCGTGGACAACGCCGACGCCAAGCGTGGCAACACCGTCCTGCTCCCGAACTCCCTGGCCGTCTCCGGCGAGAACGGCACGACGACCACCCTCAGCAAGGCCGTGGAGGACGAGGGCGCCGCCGCCACCCGCGAGTCGCTCGGCACGCTGCTGGGCGCCGACATCAAGGGCAGCTGGCGCCTGGACACCCCGTACCTGGAGAACCTGGTCGAGCTGGTCGGCGGCATCAAGCTGGACGCGAACGCCACCGTGCCCGGAGAGAAGAAGGGAGACGACCCCCTCGTCGAGCGCGGGCGGGACCGGACCCTCAACGGCCAGGCCGCCGTCGCCTACGCGACCTACCAGGGCAGGGGCGAGCAGCAGACGCGGCAGCTCCAGCGCTTCGGGGACGTCATGCAGCAGACGCTGCGGAAGCTCTCCAGCGACTCCAAGGCTGCGACCCGGACGGTGGAGACGCTCGGCCAGATCCCCGACCCCTCCCTGCCGGAGCCCGAACTGGGCGCCTCCCTGGCGAAGCTGGCGGGCCAGGCCAAGAACGGCTCGTACAAGACGCAACTGCTGCCGGTTCAGGCGAACGGCACGCTCAGCTCCCGTACGAGCGACGGGCTGGTCAAGCAGGTGCTCGGCGGGACGGTCAAGAACACCGATCCGAACGCGGTCCCGCGGGTGAAGCTGGTCAACGCGAGCGGTGACCGCCAGAACAACGGCACTGCGAACGCCGCGCTGGTCAACAGCGGATACACCGTCGTCGACGGCGGCGCGGCAAGGGCTCAGGCGCGCTCCGCCGTCACGTACGCCGACGGCAAGCAGAAGGCCAAGGCCGCGGAGATCGCCAAGACCCTCGGCCTGCCGGACAGCGCGGTGCGTAAGGGCAAGGAAGCGGCCAACGCAGACGTGACGGTGGTGCTGGGCAAGGACTACACGGGGTGAGAGCCTCCCGTCCGGCGTGAGATCCTGGTGTCGGCTGTACGTACGCCTGACCGCCGCTTCCCACATCCGAAAGCTTCTGCTGTGACCGCTACGGACCGTTCCACCGAGCTGATCTCCGCCGCCGCCCAGGCCGCCGCGGACAAGCTCGCGCACGACATCATCGCCTACGACGTGAGCGACGTGCTCGCCATCACCGATGCCTTCCTCCTTGCCTCGGCACCCAACGACAGGCAGGTCAAGGCCATCGTCGACGAGATCGAGGAGCGGCTCCTGAAGGAGCTGGGCGCCAAGCCGGTGCGCCGCGAGGGCGAGCGCGACGGGCGCTGGGTGCTGCTGGACTTCGTCGACATCGTCGTGCACGTGCAGCACAGCGAGGAGCGGGTCTTCTACGCGCTGGAGCGGCTCTGGAAGGACTGCCCCCAGCTCGACCTGCCCGAAGACGCCAAGGCGACCCACGGAAAGGCCCGGGCGCACGCCGAGGAGCACGATGACGACGGCGAGTACGAGCACGCCGCGGAGCGGGGCGGAAACGAAGGCGCCCGATGACGCAGCAGGTGCCGGATCCCGCGCCCGCTCGCCGGGACCGCAGGATCGTGCTCTGGCGTCACGGCCAGACCGCCTGGAACCTGGAGCGGCGCTTCCAGGGCTCCACCGACATCGAACTGACCCCGGCGGGCCTCGATCAGGCCCGCCGCGCGGCCCGTCTGCTGGCGGCGCTGCGCCCGGACGCGATCCTCTCCTCCGACCTGAAACGGACGGCGGCCACGGCGGCTGAGCTGGCAGCCCTCACCGGTCTCGAGGTGACGCACGACGAGGCGCTCCGCGAGACGTACGCCGGGGACTGGCAGGGGCTGACCCACGAGGAGATCGTCGAACGTTTCGGCGACCAGTACGCCGCGTGGAAGCGGGGCGAGCCCGTGCGCCGCGGCGGCGGCGAGCTGGAGACCGAGGTCGCCGAGCGTGCGGCCCCGGTCGTCGAGCGCAGCGTGGAGAAGCTGCCGCCCGGCGGGACGCTCGTCGTGGTCAGCCACGGCGGCACCATCCGGACCACGATCGGACGGCTGCTGGGCCTGGAACCCCGCACCTGGGAAGCGCTCGGCGGGCTCTCCAACTGCTGCTGGTCGGTCCTCGGTGAGGGCGTCCGGGGCTGGCGTCTGATGGAGCACAACGCCGGCACGCTGCCGCAGCCCGTGCTCGGCGACGACGACTGAGACGGGGTCCGCGGGCGTGGACGACCGTGTGCCGCGGCGCTGTTGACGAGGCGCCGCGGTGATTTCCCATCCAGCCAGCTCACCGGTTAGGATCCTCACGTTCACGACGTCACGGCGTCCGAACAGCGCGGGGCTATAGCTCAGTTGGTAGAGCGCTTGCATGGCATGCAAGAGGTCAGGAGTTCGATTCTCCTTAGCTCCACGAGATCGAGGGCGAGGTGTGTTCGCGGAATGCGCGAACCGGCTCGCTCTCGTCGTTTTTGCGAGGCTTCGCCTCGCGGGGCGGGGGCTTCGCCACCCGCACCCCCTTCTGGTGGGGCGCCGGGGTGTGTTGATGGGATGCGCGAACCGGCTCGCTCTCGTCGTTTTTGTCAGGCTTCGCCACCCGCACCCCCCTTTTGGTGGTTGGCGTGAGTCCGACAGGTGCGGGCCGGCTCGCCCCCCTCGTTTCTGCGGGGCTTCGCCACCCGCAGCCCCTTCTGGTGGGGCGTGTTGGCGGGATGCGCGAAGCGGGGTCCTCGGAGGGCCGGCGCTCGGTTCCGCTTCCTCTGGGTGGGGCTTCGGCACCCGCACGCCCTCTTGGTGGGGTTGGTGACTCTTTGCGTGGCATCGCGCTCGTCGGCCCCACGTCCGGGATCGACGCCCGGTACTCCTGGGCCGTGGTAGAACGTGGCAGAATCGTGACGGCTGGAAGGGGGGAGGTCCGAGGGGAGGGACGTGTGCGATGTCGGCAGGTGTCCTCATTGAGGACGGTCGGCGGGCAGCTCACCTGCGCACATATCCATCCGGCGGTCCTCCTGCACGGTTCTCAAAAACCTTGCTCTGTCCGGCGTGTGGTTCATCGAACGTTGCCCAGATGCTCGGCGACAATGGAGGAGTGTCCTACGTGTGCACGGCCTGCGGCCACAGCTGGAGCTGATGACTGATGGGTGCGCACAGCCGGAAGTGTGACTGGTGTGGCAGCGGTACTCCCATCGTGCGCGACATGGAGCCCGTCAACGCCGCCTTCCAGTACTGGTGTGAGGACTGCGCGAGGGCGCTGATCATAAAGGGCGATCCGATCGAAACCTACCGGGAGTTGGACGGAGAGCCCATCTACGGGCGCCTGCTCGATGAGCACTGCACCCTGAAGCGCTTCTACTCCTTCGCCACTGCCTGACGCCTGGATTCACACGGCTCGGGCCGGCAGGCCGACTTGGCTGTCCGCCTGGTCGATCCGCCCGTGAGACTGTCCGGTTCGTACGGTGCTGGCTTGCGCAGCGCCCGTACGGCGACCGTGGACGCCACCGCCAGGAACCCCAGCGCGAAGGCCGCATAGAGCCCGGACAGGACCATCTCACCTGCGGACTGGCTCAGTTCGGGCCGCACCGTCCCTTTCTCGCCGTACGGCACCAGCCACAGACCGTACGAGCAGAAGACCAGCGCTGCCGTCCCCGTCAACACCAGCCAGGCCGGGGCGCGGTCGCGCCGCAGTGTCTCCGCGGCCAGCAGCATGACCGCCGGCACGCACCACACCCAGTGGTGCGACCACGAGACGGGACTCACGAGCAGAGCCGTGAACGCACAGGTGACGGCTGCCCAGGCAGACGCGTACGGCAGTCGCCGGGGCCCCGCCGAAGCTGCGGCCACGGCCACGGCCAGCCCCAACAGCGCGACCACAGCGGTCGATACCAGCCAGGGCAGGCCGGGTTGGCCTGTGTGCAGAAGCCGCGCCACGACCCCGCTCAGCGCCTGGTTGTCGGTGATGTCCGTATGGCCGACGCGCTCCGACCGGAACACGGCGTCCAGCCAGAACCGGCGCGAGTCGTGCGGCAGCACGATCGCTCCGAGCAGCACCGTCCCGAGGAACGCCCCTGTGGCGACGGTGGCTTGGCGCAGTCCCGGGTTCCACCAGCTGCCGACACCGCCGCCCTTACGGACGCCGCGCATGCACTGCACCACACCGCATGCGGCGAGGAAGACCGCGAACAGCGCGGGTGTGAGCTTGATGCCGGCGGCGATCCCGATGCCCACGCCGGCCCATCGGTGCCCGCTGCGTCGCGAGAGGTCCCACAGCACGAGCGCGGTCAGCAGCAGGTTGATCTGCCCGTAGCGCAGCGTCGTCCACACCGGTTCGCACCACACGGCGACTGACGCGATCAACAGGGAGGCGGCCGGACGTGAGGCGCGCGCCGGACGTCCGATCAACTGCAAGGACAGATGGACCACGGTGACCAGAAGGACCAAGTTCCCTGCTGTCGCCAGCGTGCGCATGTCCGGCACGTCCAACAGCGTCAACGGCAGGAACAGCAGTGCCCCGAAAGGCGGATAGGTGGTCTGCAGATCGGCGTAGGTGGCCCGCATCGCATACAGATCACCGCCCGTACGTACGGTCCACCCCTCGGCCCGGTAGACCATGAGGTCGATCATGGAGACGCCCGTCATGCGCTGCGCGGTCCAGAAGGCGGCGAACGAGACCAGGCAGACGCCCGCGGCGATCGCAGCCCGGCGTCCCAGGAGATACGTCCTGACGAAGGCTTGAGACCGGGTCTCCGCGGTCTGCTGCAGGGTGCTCACAGCGTGAGGCTCCAGAGTCGTGATCGACTGCACCGGCCGACGACAGTACCCGCCGGACAGGCCGGTGCAGCGCGCGTTGCCGGCTGTACGGGAAACCGATTTGGCGGAACGTGGCAGGTGCCGTGTAAGGTTGGCGACGCCGCCGCGGGGCCATCGATACCTCCGGCGGACCATTCATGGGGCTATAGCTCAGTTGGTAGAGCGCTTGCATGGCATGCAAGAGGTCAGGAGTTCGATTCTCCTTAGCTCCACGAGATTGAGGGCGATCTGTGTCCGCGGAGAGCGCGGAGCGGGTCGCTCTCGTCGTTTCTGCGAGGCTTCGCCTGGCCGGGCGTGGGCTTCGCCACCCGCACCCCCTTGAGGTTTGCCGTTCGTGCGCGGGCCGTCTCGTTCTCGTAGTCCAGCGAGCTTCGCTACCCGCCTCTGATGGGGCTGCTGTGGGCCCCGGGAGACGCATACCGGGTCGTGAATCGTCGTCTGATTCGCGGCTTCGCACCCCTCCGCGCAGCTCGCGGGCGCCGTACAGGGCGCGTGTGGGTGCTCTCGGCCTTTGCGGTACCCTGACCGCATGCGTGCCGTACGCCTTCTGCTTAGCCGGCCGCGCTGATCAGTCCCGGTTCTCGACCGACATCGACATGTTCGGGAGGACCGGAATCGGCGCGGCGTCCCCTCCTGTGCGAGGGGATTTTTCATTTGTGCTCGGCAGAGACGACCGATGGAGCTTCAAGACGATGACCGAGACGCCCACAGCCGCGGAGACCGTGGCTCCGCATCGCTACACGGCGGCGATGGCCGCCGACATCGAGGCACGCTGGCAGGACTTCTGGGAGAAACAGGGCACGTACGAGGCGCCCAACCCCGGGGACGGCGACATGAGCGGCGATCCCGCCGTGGTCGCCAAGCCCAAGAAGTTCATCATGGACATGTTTCCGTACCCTTCGGGCGCCGGGCTGCACGTCGGCCACCCGCTGGGATACATCGCCACTGACGTCTTCGCCCGCTTCCAGCGGATGACCGGGCACAACGTCCTGCACACCCTGGGCTTCGACGCGTTCGGCCTGCCCGCCGAGCAGTACGCGGTGCAGACAGGCACACACCCCCGTGCGTCGACAGAGGCCAACATGGTCCAGATGAAGGCGCAGCTGCGCCGCCTGGGCCTGGGGCACGACCAGCGCCGCTCCTTCGCGACGATCGACCCGGAGTACTACAGGTGGACCCAGTGGATCTTCCTGCAGATCTTCAACTCCTGGTACGACACGGAGGCTGCGAAGGCACGTCCCATCGAGGACCTGATCGGGCAGTTCGCCTCGGGTGGGCGTGAGACACCGGACGGCTTCGCGCCCTGGAACGAGCTGAACGACGTTCAGCGTGCCGAGGTGCTGGGCGAGTACCGGCTGGCGTACGCCTCGGATGCTCCCGTCAACTGGTGCCCCGGACTGGGCACCGTGCTGGCGAACGAGGAGGTCACGGCGGAAGGCCGTTCCGAGCGCGGCAACTACCCCGTCTTCAAGGCGGAACTGCGCCAGTGGAACATGCGCATCACCGCCTACGCGGACCGGCTGCTGAACGACCTGGACGGTCTGGACTGGCCCGAAGCGATCAAGCTGCAGCAGCGCAACTGGATCGGGCGCAGCGAGGGCGCGCGCATCGACTTCCCCCTGGGCGACGGGAAGATCGAGGTGTTCACGACCCGTCAGGACACCGTCTTCGGCGCGACCTACATGGTGCTGGCGCCCGAACACCCGCTGGTCGACAGCGTCGTGCCTGTCGCGTGGCCCGAGGGAACACCCGAGGCGTGGACCGGTGGCCATGCCGACCCCGAAACGGCCGTCGCCGGATACCGCGCGCAGGCAGCGGCCAAGTCGGACGTCGAGCGGCAGGCGGAGGCCAAGGACAAGACCGGTGTCTTCACCGGTGCGTTCGCCACCAACCCCGCCAGCGGCGAGCAAGTACCGGTGTTCATCGCCGACTACGTGCTGATGGGGTACGGCACCGGCGCGATCATGGCCGTCCCGGCCCACGACCACCGCGACTTCGCCTTCGCCCGGGCCTTCGAGCTGCCGATGCGATGCGTCGTGCACCCCTCGGACGAGCGGGGCATGGACACCACCCAGTGGGACGACGCGTTCGTCTCGTACGACGCGAACATCGTCAACTCCTCCGGCGACGGCGTCTCCCTGGACGGCCTGGGCGTGGTCGCCGCCAAGGCGCGCATCACCGAGTGGCTGCAGGAGCAGGGCATCGGCACCGGCACCGTCAACTACCGGCTGCGCGACTGGCTGTTCAGCCGCCAGCGCTACTGGGGCGAGCCCTTCCCGATCGTCTACGACGAGGAAGGCGTCGCGCACTCGCTGCCCGAGTCGATGCTGCCGCTGCAACTGCCCGAGGTGGACGACTACACGCCGCGCACCTTCGAGTCGGACGACTCGGACACCGTGCCGGAGACACCCCTGTCGCGCAACGAGGAGTGGGTGAACGTCACCCTGGACCTGGGCGACGGCAAGGGCCCCCGGCGCTTCCGCCGGGAGACCAACACCATGCCCAACTGGGCGGGTTCGTGCTGGTACGAGCTGCGCTACCTGGACCCGCGCAACAGCGAGGTCCTGGTCGACCCGGAGGTCGAGCGCTACTGGATGGGCCCCCGTGAGGGCATCCCGCACGGCGGTGTGGACCTGTACGTGGGCGGCGCCGAACACGCCGTTCTGCACCTTCTGTACGCCCGTTTCTGGTCGAAGGTGCTGCACGACCTGGGGCACGTCTCGTCCGTCGAGCCGTTCCACAAGCTGTACAACCAGGGCATGATCCAGGCGTACGTCTACAGGGACAGCCGTGGCATCGCCGTGCCGGCCGCCGAGGTCGAAGAGGTGGACGGGGCGTACTTCTACCAGGGCGAGCAGGTCAGCCGGCTGCTGGGGAAGATGGGCAAGTCCCTGAAGAACGCCGTCACGCCCGACGAGATCTGTGCCGAGTACGGCGCGGACACGCTGCGGCTGTACGAGATGGCGATGGGCCCGCTGGACGTGTCACGTCCGTGGGACACCCGTGCGGTGGTCGGCCAGTACCGCCTGCTGCAGCGGCTGTGGCGCAACGTCGTGGACGAGGCGACCGGCGAGGTCACCGTCGTCGACGCGGAGCCCGACGAGGACACGCTGCGCGCCCTGCACAAGGCCGTCGACGGCGTCAGCCAGGACATGGCGGATCTGCGCTTCAACACCGCCATCGCGAAGATCACCGAGCTGAACAACCACGTCACCAAGCTGCGTGAGGTTCCCCGCTCGGTCGTCGAGCGGATGCTGCTGCTGATCGCCCCGCTGGCCCCGCACATCGCCGAGGAACTGTGGCGGAAGCTGGGTCACGAGGAGAGCGTCGTGCACCGGGACTTCCCGGTTGCCGACCCCGCGTACGTCGTGGACGAGACGGTGACCTGCGTGGTGCAGGTGAAGGGCAAGGTCAAGGCCCGCCTGGAGGTGTCGCCGTCGATCTCGGAGGCCGACCTGGAGGCGCAGGCGCTGGCCGAGCCGGCGATCGTCGGCGCTCTGAACGGTGCGGACATCCGGAAAGTGATCGTACGGGCGCCGAAGCTGGTCAACATCGTTCCTGCCTGACGGCTGCCGAGGGGCCCGGGAGCTGTTTTGAGCCCCCGGGCCCCTACGGGTCCGCTGCGGGGACGGTCCGGGTCATCGAGGAACGCCCGTACGTCCCCGTCCGTTTAAGCTGGAGTGAGAACGGCCCGCAGGGGACGGACGAAGGAGCGCACTCGTGGATCTCGTCATCGGCGTACTGGCACTGTTCTTCGTGCTCTTCGTGACGTTCGGTGTCATCGCGGCAGTGCGCGTCACCCGGGCCGTGAAGCGCGGCGTCGAGCGGACCGGCACCCAGGTCCGCCGGACGGTCGAGGAGACCACGCTGCGCGCCAAGAGCACCCACCCCGGCCCCGCCGGCGAGCTGGCACGCAAGCGACTTGAGCTGCGCTCCTCCATCGACGGCACGCGCCGGGCGCTCGAGGCGGGCGTGGCGAGGGACCCTTCCCTTCAGGAAGCGATCGGCCTCCTGGACCGCTTGCACGAGCACGCGCGGCAGCTCGACGGCGAACTGCAGCTGCTGATGGAGCGGGAGCCCGACAAGGCACGTATGGCGGCCCGTCTCCCCGAAGCACGCGAACGGGTCGCCCGCATCAAGGAGTCGGCCGACTCGCTGCGCTTCGCGGCCCAGGACCGCGCGTGGGAGCACGACAACGACGGGCTGGGCGCGCTGCGCGAGCAGATCGAGATCGAATCGGGTGCCCTGCGCCACTGGGAGGCCGAGCAGCGCCACCAGCCCGAGAAGCTCCGCCTCGACAAGGGCCGTCCGCAGAGCGCTCCCTGAGACGGCGGTAGCCTCCCTTCATGTCCCGCGCCACGTCACGTCATGCGTCACGCCATGTCGCGATCGTCACCGACTCCACGGCCTACCTTCCGCAGGCGGCGCTGGAACGGCACAGCATCGACGTCGTGCCGCTGACGGTGGTGCTCGGTGACCGCGCGTTCGAAGAGGGCACCGAGATCTCGGCGCGCTCGCTGGCGGAGGCGCTTCGCGAGCGCCGTTCGGTGACCACGTCCCGGCCGAGCCCCGCCGTCTTCGCTGAGGCGTACCGGGCGGCGGCCGAGGCCGGGGCGGAGGGCATCGTCTCGCTGCATCTGTCCGGTGAGATCTCGGGTACGTACGATGCGGCGCTGCTCGCCGCGCGTGACGCCCCCGTACCCGTAAGGGTCGTCGACTCCGGCCTCGTCGTCATGGCTCTCGGATTCTGCGCCCTGGAGGCCGCGGAGACGGCCGCGGGCGGTGCTTCCCTCGACGAGATCGTGGCAGCCGCTGAGAAGCGGGCAGAGGGCATCTCCGCCTACTTCTACGTCGACACCCTCGACTACCTGCGCAGGGGCGGCCGGATCGGTGCGGCTCAGAAGCTGCTCGGTTCGGCTCTCGCCGTCAAGCCGCTGCTGGAGCTGGCGGACGGCCGCATCGAGATGCTGGAGAAGGTCAGGACGGCCTCCAAGGCGATCGCGCGCCTTGAGGAGATCGTCGTGGAGCGGTCCGGTACGGCGCGGGTCGACATCGCCGTGCACCACCTCGCGGCGCAGGAGCGCGCCGACCAGCTCGCGCAACACCTGCGTGAGCGGGTCCCGGGACTGGGCGAACTGCACGTGAGCGAGGTCGGTGCGGTGATCGGCGCGCATACGGGACCGGGGTTGCTGGGTGCCGTCGTATCGCTGAGATGAGTGGGGAAGTTATCCACAACTCCCGGGTCGTCCACGAGAATTGACCAAGATCGAATAGGTTGCGCGGCCTTGCCTACCGTCGGTGGGCATGAGCACTAGATCCCGCCCCGGTCGTCGTCCTGGTCCCTCCGCCCGTCCCATGGCCCCGCAGCGCGGGCATCGGTCCCATGCGTCCCCGGCTCCTCCCGGGCGCGGTGTTCTCGTCAGACGGCGCCTGATCCGGCGGTCCGGCGGCTTCGAACATCCCGGTCCTCATACGGGGCGGCAGGCGGCGGTGGGGGAGCGCGCCGCGGCCCTGATGGGGGACGTCGGGCTGCGGGGCGGCAGGTCGGGCCCCGCCCCGCCCGTCCGCGCGCGGGCGCGATCCGGGCAGCAGTCCGTGCGGCGGCGTCCTCCCTCAACGCCGTCCTCACGAGCTGGCTCATCCCCACCGACGCCCGCGCCGGTCTCGCGCGGCGCCGAGCCGGAGGTGCTGTCACGAGCCGCCGCTGTGGCCACCGCGCGGAACGCCGTCCGGCAGTCCCGAGCCCGGCGCGCGGCGGCAGCGCCGACGACGGCTCGGACGGTCGTGCGTGCGGCAGCCGGATCGGGTGAGCCCGAGCGAGACGTAGGGGTCGGGGAGCGGACCCCCGTTCCCGGGCGCGGGGAAGCGCGGGGTCCTTCGGGCTCCGTCGCTCCGCGCGAAGCAGGGCGGCTCTCCCTCGCTGTTCGCGAACGGCTGCCGTTGTGGGTGCAGTTGCGCTGCGGGGTCGAGCTCAAGACGCTGCTGGCGCTGGCGTTGGTGCTCCTGGTCGCCATCGGGTTCGCCGTGCACCACTTCTGGACGGGCCGTCCCGAGGCCGTACGGGCACCCGGCGCCCGGGGCGCTCCCGCCGCCTCGGTTCCGCCGGACGTCGGCGCCGGCGGACGGACAGCGAAGAGCGGGGCGCACGAAGTGGCAGGCAAGCGGCTGGTGATCGATGTCGCGGGGAAGGTCCGCAAGCCCGGCATCTACCGCCTGCCGAACGGCTCGCGCGTCGCCGACGCCCTTGAGTCGGCCGGCGGGGTGCGCCCCGGCACTGACGTCAGCGGCTTGAACCGGGCCAGGCGCCTTGTCGACGGTGAGCAGATCGTCGCCGGCGGCGCGCCGGCAGGCGGTGGGGTGGAGGGGGAGGGAGCGAGCGCGGGTGCGGTGCCCGGCGGAGGCGGTGCGGGCAGCGGCGCATCGAGAGGCACGGTCAGCCTCAGCTCCGCGACGGCCGAGCAGTTGGAGACGCTGCCCGGCGTGGGCCCGGTCCTCGCCCAGCACATCCTCGAATTCCGGGAGCAGCACGGCGGCTTCACCTCCGTCGACCAGCTCCAGGACGTCAACGGTATCGGTGAACGCCGCTTCGCCGACATCAAGCCGAAGGTCACTCCGTGACGTCGGGCGGGGGGCACTGCGTGACATGGGGCGGGGGCCGCTTCGTGACGCCAGGTCTGGGGCCGGCCGCACCGGTGGCCGGGCAGGGGCCTGCCCGTGTCGCCACCCCGGGTCGTCTCGGAGCGGC
>NZ_JACBXA010000095.1 GCF_013870515.1 Streptomyces albidus (ex Kaewkla and Franco 2022)
CGCCGACGACAGGGCCGCCGACCCCGGTGACCGGGCGACCACAGCGGACGCTCCGCGCGCGACGGCACGCGACTACGCCAAGGTGCTGCGTTCACGCCCCGTCGTCGTCCTCGCCGCGCAGTACTTCTTCTGGTCGTTCGGCATGTACGGCTTCGTCTTCTGGCTGCCGTCCATCGTCAAGCAGGGCTCCGGTGAAGGCATCGGCACGACGGGCCTGCTCTCCGCGATCCCCTACGCATTCGCCGTCGTGGCGATGATGCTCAACTCCCGTGTGTCCGACCGCAACATGCGCCGCCGCATCGCGGTGTGGCCGTGGCTGAGCGCGGGTGCTGTCGCGCTGTACGCGTCATATCTGGCCGGTTCGAACTTCCCGTTGGCGATGACGCTTCTCGTGGTCGCGGGCCTGTGCATGTACGCGCCGTACGGCCCGTACTTCGCGCTCGTCTCCGAGTTGGCCCCCGCCGGGGTGGCCGGCGCCGCCGTGGCCGCGGTCAACTCCTTCGGTGCGCTGGGCTCGTTCGCCGGAACGTATCTGGTGGGCTGGGTCCGCGGCACGGATCTCGGTGACGCCGGTGCCTTCGGGTTCATGGCGGCGTGCACGCTGCTCTCCGCGGCGCTCATGTTCGGCGTGAAGGAGCCGCGGGCGACCGTCGCCACCGCGGGTACGGTGAGCGTTGACCAGCCCGCATCTGCGGCCGGCAACGGACGCGACTGACCTTGCCGCACACGAAAACCGAGGGAGCACCGACGGTGACAGCACCGCCCGGCGACGACATGCTCAGCCGGGGCCTGCGCCTGATGACCGTACTCGCCGACAACCCCTCCGGGCTGGGCGTCAGCGCGGCGGCGCGCACGGCCGGGCTGCCGGTCAGCAGTGCGCACCGCCTGCTCGGGCGGCTGGCTTCCGAACGGTTCGTGGCCTACGACGAGGACACCCGCCGGTACGCGCTGGGGGTACGGGTGCTGGAGTTCTCGCGCGGCTTCCATCGCTCCCCCGCCGGCTACTCGGCGGCGGCGGATCCGATGCGGCGGCTGGCTGCCCGTACGGGCCTCCCGGCGATCGCGGGGATCCTGGACGGCGACGAGGTGCTGCTGGTGCTGAGCGTGCAGGGCAGCCAGCATCTGCAGCTGCGCAGCGCCGAGGGCACCCGCAACCCCTGGCACGCGACCTCCATGGGCCAGGTGCTCGCGTCGACCCTGCCGCCCGGCGAGCTCGAGACCCTCCTCGCGGGGGAGCTGGCCCCCACCACCTCCCGCACCCTCACCGACCCGGAGGCGCTGCGGGAGGAGGTTGCGCGCGTACGGGCGCGCGGCTGGGCGGAGGTCGACGAGGAGAACGAGGTCGGCGTCCGCTCGATCGCCGCCGCCGTGCCGGACCCGGAGGGCTCCGGACGCCCCCGTCTGGCGGTCTCGCTCGGCGCCGCGGTGGTCCTCACCTCGCGGGAGGAACTCCACGGCTACGTACCGGCGTTGCGGGCCTGCACGGAAGAGATCGCGTCCCTTTTCGGCTGAGCTCAGCCACCCTTTCGCGTGATCGTCGGCTCCCCCGGGTCGTTCCGCGCAGCCAGGGGTAGTGAGTGGTTGAACTCGACCACCACGGCCCGCCGGGCCCGGGGGAGGAACTGACCGTGCGGACTGCCATCAAGACCTTGACCTTCGTCGTCGGCACCGGGCGCAGCGGCTCGACGGTGCTGTCCAAGGTGCTCCGGCGGCATCCCGAGGTGCTCAGTCTGAACGAGCTGTTCGCGTGCATCGACGGAGAGCCGGCGCTGAGCGAACAGCCCGTGTCGGGGCCGGAGTTCTGGCGGTGTCTCACCGCCCCGATGGAGATCTTCGACCGCATGGTCCGCAGCGGCACGCCGCTGCCGGAGTTCCTCTACAACCGCCACCCGGAGTGGCGGTACTCGGCGGAGACGACGGGCATCCCCGCCGTCAGCATGATGGCGCTGCCGCACCTGACCGACGACCCCGACGCGCTCCTGGACGCCCTCGAGCCGGAGGTCAACGGCTGGCCCGCACGTCCCGCGCCCCAGCAGTGGGAGGCGTTCTTCGGCACGCTCGCCGCCCGCATCGGCGGTCGTGAAGCCGCTGTCGAACGCTCGGGATATTCGCTGCACCGGGTGAAGGTGCTGCACGAACTCTTCCCCGACGCCCGCTTCGTGCACCTCCACAGGAACGGCCCGGACTGCGCCCTGTCGATGAGCCGCCACAACGGGTACCGGATGATCTCGCTCCTGCGGGAGATGCTCCGCCGTAGCGGTGTCGCCTCCTTCTCCGAACTGACCGGTGACCACGTCAAGGAGCTCCCCGACGACCTGTCGGAGCTGCTGGGCACGCAGTTCGACCCCGCTCTCGTCCTCGAACGCGAGATGCCCCTCCCCGGATTCGGCTCGCTGTGGTCGGAGATCATCACCGAAGGCGTGGCGCACCTCGCCGCGGTCCCGGAGGAGCAGCGCATGACGCTGTCCTACGAGCAGCTTCTGGACGCCCCGCGCCAGGAGCTGGCCAGGCTTGCCGGGTTCATCGGCGTACAGCCGCTGTCGGAATGGCTCGAGGAGGGCGGCTCGATGCTCGACGGCACGGGCAGACGCGGCTCCTCACTGCGGCTCCCCCAGGACGAACTCGACGCACTCCGCGTGAACTGCGCAGCGGGAGAACGTGCGTTGGGGGTGACCGCGGCGGCGCGGTGAACGACACTCGGTGTTGTGCACACCCGCCTCCGGGCCGGACCGCTGAAGGCGGACCCGGGCACCTCTGTGCCGCTTTGGGTCAATAGAGTGTTCGAATGGCCGGAGAGAAGACGCACGAGTCGGACACGTCCCAGGCGAAGCCCAAGCACCCATGGAGATACCGGATCGTGGGAGTGGTGCTCGGTCTCGCGATCTTCCTCGTCGGCGTCGGAGCGCTCATCGTCAACGGCGTACAAGGCGTGGAGGCGACCGGACTCGTGGGCGACCGCGGGAAGTTCACGGTGAAGTACTGCTACGAAGCCAGCGGGAGAATGTGGCCCGACTACAAGTGCCACGGCACGTTCGACCCCCTGGCGACGGGGGACGCGAACCGGGACGGCACGGTCGAGAACGCGGACGACGAGCCGGCCGGAAAGCAACTCGACGTCGTCAAGGGCTCCGTGGGCAGTGAGGGCTTCTTCCGGGAGACCGGTGTGTGGGCGACGCTGGGCTCCCTCATGTGGCTCTGCTTCGGCCTGCTCTTCGTGCCGTGGGGGTACTTCACCACCCGTAAGTGGGCGAAGGGCGTCCAGGACTAGAAGACGGCGGCGCCAGGCAGGGGACCAATGAAGGACGGCTCACAGGCAGGACGGAACCTGCGTGCCCTGATCGGTGTGCTCGCAGCGATGGGAGTGTCGCTGACGGGCACTCGGATCTCGGCCATCGCGCTGCCCTGGTTCGTGCTCGTCACCACAGGCAGCGCCACACAGACCGGCTTGATGGCCTTCTGCGAGATCGCGCCGTACGTGGCGGTGAAAGCATTCGCCGGTCCCTTCGTGGACCGCCTCGGCCCCCGCAGGATTTCCTGGTCGACCGACGTGGTCAGTGCGACCGCCGCCGTCTCCGTCCCCGTACTGCACAGCCTGGACCTGCTCTCCTTCTGGCTGTTGCTGCCTCTCGTGGCCGTGGTCGGGGCCGCGCGAGGCCCCGGCGACCTCGCGAAAGAGGTCATGATCCCGGAAGCGGCGGAACGCGCCCACGTACCGCTGGAAAGGGCCACCGGTATCTCCGGCGTGACCGAACGGCTCGCCTCGACCATCGGTCCGGCCGCCGGCGGTTCGCTCGTCGCGCTCCTCGGGCCGATGACGGGCCTGGTGGTCATCGCCGTGTGCTTCGCACTGGGGTCGGCCGTCATCGCTGTGGCGCTCCCCCGCGACATGGGACGCGCCATCGAGCCGGACCCGTCCGAAGCCGAGCCCGGCTACTGGCAGCGGTTCGGCCAAGGGCTCAACTTCCTGCGCGGCGAACCGCTGTTGCTCAGCGTCATCGTCATGGTCGGCATCACCAACATGCTCGACGCCGCATTCGCAACGGTGCTTCTGCCCGTCTGGGCCAGGGAATCCGGCAACGGCCCCGGAGCGATAGGTCTCAACAGCAGCGTGATGGGGATCGCGGCGGTCTGCGGAAGCCTGATCGCCGCCGCCGTGGCGCACCGCATGCGAAGACGCACGGTCTTCTTCGCCGGTTTCCTCGTCGCCGGAGCCCCCAGGTTCCTCGTCCTGGCCCTCGACGCTCCGATGCCGTACGTACTGACGGTGTTCGCCGTCGGCGGGTTCGGCGCGGGCTTCCTCAACCCAATCCTGGGAGCCATGGCCTTCGAACGCGTACCGCGTCACCTGCTGGGCCGCGTCAACGCACTCGGCGACTCGGTGGCCTGGAGCGGCATGCCCCTCGGCGGCCTGCTGGCCGGAGCAGCGGTGGCCTCCTTCGGGCTCGTACCGGCGCTGACGGCCGGCGGCGTGGCGTACTTCCTCACCACGAGCCTCGCCGGACTGCGCCCGGAATGGCGGCAGATGGACATGCTGCGCGGCAAGCAGCAGGTGGAGCGCCCGGATTCCCCACGCAGTGAAGTCACCACGACATAGGCTGTGCGCGACTGATCCAGCACAAAGGGTGACCGGGGCGGGGCGCATGACGGACATCGAAGAGCTCGACGGCGAGGACGGCACGCCCGATCCCGTCCACAAGGTCCTGGGCAAGCAGATCAAGCTCTTGCGGGAGCAAGCAGGGCTCACCCAGGCGGAGTTCGGCCGACAGGCGGGCTACGGCCTGGACCTGGTCTCCTCCGTCGAACGAGGCCGCCCATCGGCCCAGCCCCAGTTCATCGCCGCCGCGGAACGCATCCTGGACGCCCGGGGATTGCTGAAGGTCGCCGAAGAGGACGTGAACAAGGCGCCTCTCCATCACCCGGCGTTCTTCCGCCAGTTCGCCCGCCTGGAAGCGGGCGCGGTGGAACTGCACGAGTACGCCACGATGGTCGTTCCGGGTCTCCTCCAGACCGAGGACTACGCCAGGGCTCTCTACCGCATGCGCCGCCCCCTGCTCGACGAGGAGACGGTCGAGCAGCGCGTGACCGCCCGGCTGGCTCGCCAGACCATCTTCAACCGGTGGCCTCCGCCGACTCTCAGCTTCGTCCTCGAAGAAGTCGTGCTGCACAGGCCGTTCGGCGGTGCCGACATCCTGAGAGGACAGCTTCGGCAGCTGCTCGGGTCCGGGCGCATGCGCCACGTCGAACTTCAGGTGATGCCGACCAAACGCACGGACCATCCCGGTGTCGCAGGGCCGTTGATTCTGCTGGAGCCCAAGGACGGGCCGAAGCTCGCCTACGCGGAAGCGCAGGGGCGCAATGTCTGGTTCACCAAACGGGAATCCGTACGCGCGGTGGAGAGCCGTTATGGGATCATCCGCGCGCAGGCTCTGACGCCCCAGGAGTCCCTGGAACTCATCGAGACGTTGCTGGGAGAAGCATGAACGCTGAGTACTCCACCCGCTTGGACTGGTTCAAGAGCAGCTACAGCGACAACGAGGGCGGTGCATGCATCGAGGTCGCGACGGGCCCCGACAACGTTCACGTCAGGGACTCCAAGAACGTCCACGGCCCCCAACTCGCGTTCCGGCCACAGCAGTGGAGCGCATTCGTCGCGTACACAGCCACGCCCTGAGCCTGCGCCTACGCGGGTGGGGCGACGAGGGAGCGGGACTGGTTCGCACGCTGCAGAGCATCAGCCACGAATCCGCCGGCCTTCAGCTCCTCGACGAGGTCGCGGAGGAACCTCACGGTCTCGGGCTGTCGGGTCGCGGTCGTGCCCAGAGCCTGCCGGATCTGCATGAACGGCCCCTCGACCAGCCGGACTTCGGGATGCTTCGCGGCGAACTCGGCCACCGGCTGCCTGATCCCGGCCCCGGCCTCCAGCCCCTGAGTGCGGAACTCGTCGACTCCTTCCTCTCCGCGCACGACGCTCGCGTGCTCCAGGGTGCGGGAAAGATGGAGGTCGTAGGCGGACCCACGCTTCACACCGATGCGCACCCCTGAACGGTCCACGTCCGCGGCCGTCGTGAACTCCGAGTCGCGGGGCACGACGAAAACGCCCTCGATCACCACGTACGGCGCGGTGAAGGCGACCTCCGCCTCCCGCGCGGGGTCGACGGCCAGGAAGCAGATGTCGGCCTGCCCGGCCCTCATCGCCTCGTACGACTTCCGTGCCGCGTCGAAGCAGAGGAATTCCACCGGCACTTCCAGCCGGCGGGCGACCTCCCGGGCGATGTCGACCGTGATGCCAGCCGGTGCCGTCGGTGTGCCCTGGGCGAGTACCGGATTACCCAGATTGATCGAGGCCCGCAACGAGCCCTCCGGCGCCAGGTCAGCGACGATGTCCGCAGTCACGCTCCGCATGGATCGGAGTGTAGGACACGGCTCGCAGCCGATGACCGTCCCGCTGAACGTGCGGGAGGGGCCTTGCCGTTGAAGTCGTCATGGGTGTGCGGCGGCCTCGCAGACGGATCTCCCACGCGAGGCACCCACGCTCCACCGCCGCCGCCTGCTTCGTCGGGGCCGACGGCACAATTCAGCCTTCTCAAATGGCCCGAAAACGGCGCTAGTTGAAACTAGGACATCTGGCATTATCACTGCATGAATCATGTTTCTGCAGTGCTCGGTGAATCCTATGCCCAGGCTCATCCCTTCGACTGGGCTCTGGTGGACGTGGAAACGTCGGGCTTTCGAGCCCATCAACATCGGGTCTTGTCAGTCGCAGTGATCAACGTGGACCGATACGGCAAGCAGACCGACGAGTTCACAACCTTGCTGAATCCCGGATGCGATCCGGGCCCGGTCGATATCCACGGCCTGACAGCTGACCGGTTGCGTGGAGCCCCTCTGTTTGAGCAGGTAGCCGGGCGGCTTGGAGCAATGCTGCAAGGCAGGGTGATGGTGGCACACAATGCGCAGTTCGACTATGAATTCCTGGCTCATGAGTTCGCCAGGGCCGGAAGCTGGCTGCCTGTTTCCCAACGCCTGTGCACGTTGGCCCTCAACCGACAGTTGGCCCCACCGACGTCCGACCTGAGACTGGGCACGCTCGCGGCACACTACGGCGTGCGGCAACTCCAGGCGCACGATGCAGCAGACGACGTCCGCGTGCTTGCTGGAGTGCTGCGAGAGTCTCTCAAAGCAGCGGCCCACCTTGACATGCCACTTCCCTTGCTGATCTGCCCCCCAAGGCAAGCCCCACAGTTCACACCGAAACCACCCAAGATTCCGTGCGCCTACCGCAACCCTGGGCGCCTTGCTCCAGGAGGCGCCCTGAAGCAAGGCATGAAGATCGCCATTACTGGCGAAACCGCGGTCTCCCGCGCGGAATTGGCAGCACGCTCCGTGGCAGCTGGACTGAATGTGATGGCCTCTGTCAGTCGACTGACCAGTGTGCTGGTAGCCAATGACGACGGCCAGCTGACCGCAAAGGCCAAGCGAGCCGCCGCGGAGGGTATTCCCGTTGTGGATGAACGGACCTTCCTGCGCTTGCTCGACGATGTTCGTCAGGGCATACCTCACCAAGTCGTCCGGGCCGAGGTGGTTTCCGAGGTCCCTGCCGCGTCACCGGAGCCAACAACTCCGCGAACCGACATCGTTCTTCCGGCTGAGCCGCTGAAGGATGACGACGAGGCACATGCCTCCGACCAAGCACCCACAGGCGACAAGGACGAGAAGCCACTGGCCGGTCACCGGGTGCTCGTTCTCGGCGGCACACATCCGCAAGCGGTCAGGACTCGGAGCCGGGTCGTCGAACTGGGAGGATCCGCGGCCGTCAACCTGTCGGGAAACGTCACCGACCTCGTGATTCTCCAAGGGGGCTACATCGAGCCGCGGCGACTTCTCCGGATCCAGTCCCTTGATCTCCCCACCCACAACGCCGAGAGCCTGGACACAGGCGTTCTCTCCCTCGGACGTACATCGGAATGCTCGCAAGGCGCGCTCGTACTACCGCGAGGTGGTGTCGTCGACCTTCCGAACGCGGTGAGTTATCCAAGCTGGACTGTCACGGCGACCTGGAGCCAACAGACAGCGTGCGAAATCGACATCGTCGCCTTCAGCCTTGATGAAGACGAACAAGTCATCTGCGACGAGGACTTCGTGTTCTACGGGTCTCCCCAGAGCCCCAACGGCGCAGTCCGGCTCTCCACCGATGCGCCAACTGGTCAGGCGATCACTCTGGACGTCGCATCAACTCCCCCCACCACCAGCAGAGTCGTCATCGCCGCAGCGATTGACGGTGATCCCACCTTCGGAGATGTCGGCGCAATAGAGATCACCGCAGCCCCGGGAGCCACTGCGCTGTCCCTTGCCGAGGCCACACTCGACGCCGCGACCACGGAACGTACGCTGCTCCTCGCCGAGCTGTATCGTCGCGGCGCCACATGGCGTTTTCGCGCCGTCGGCCAAGGCTACGACTTCGGTCTCGACACCTTGGCAAGAAGCTATGGCGTCGATATCGCGTCTTGAGCGATGGAACGGCCGACGCTGGAAGGCGACATCGACCGGAGCCGAAACACGGCCACCCGCACTACCGACCCTGGGTGCACCCGCCGGACGTAGTCTCGACCGCATGGATGAGTTCCTGCCGTTCCTGGGGTTCGTCGGCGCCCTCGCAGTCGTCATGGGCTTCTTCAGGTGGCTGGCATTTCTCGTCCGTCGACGCGGGCTCGCAGGCCAAGCCATCCGTGCCGCCCTTGCTTCTCACGACGAGGCGTTCAGAGTGACCGCTCACGACTCTCACTACGAGATCCAGGCACAGGCAGACCGCCAGGTGCCCATGTCGTCACCCGGAGACCCACAGCGGTCGAGCCGTGATGTCGTCGATCAGTGGGGCGGGGACGAGCGAGGGGCGAAGAGGCGGCGGATCTCCGGACTGCGGCGAGTCCTTCGCAACTGGCTGCGTCTGCCCGTGCGCGATCGCTGACGGTGCAGGCGGTCAGCCACGCGAGGGGCCGGGACGGGGCGGGTGGTCCGGAACACTCAAGCGTGATTTTCGGCCCGGCATCAACTCGTAGCTCGCACAAGGCATTTCGGGGTGCCGGGCCGAAAATCATGCCGTTCCGGAACGCCCGTACCGGGACGGCCCCGCACCCACCGACAACTGCCCCTCACCGGCCCCGCACCCACGGACAACCGACCCTCACCCACCGACAACCGACCCGCCCGGCACTGACCTGCCCGCAAGGGCACCGCACCGCCACCGATCCGCCCGCAAGGGCACAGCCGCGTAGGCGCCGGCGCGCCACCCCTTACTGCTTCGCCTTGATCTCCCCGAACGTCGGCGCCTTCACGACCAGGCCGCTCTTCCGGTGGAACCGGCGCGCGGTCTCGTACGGACCCCGCTCGACGGCCGGCGACGTGGGCATCTCCTTGCGCAGAATCGGCACCAAGGCGTCCAGCGCCTTGGCGTCCGAGTCCTTGAGGTACTTCTCCAGCAGCTCGCGGACCTTGTCGGGGTCGCCCTGAACGTCGGCCTGCGCCCGCTTCATCGCGCTCTGGAATCCGCTGACTTCCTTGGACTTCTTCTCCAGCAGCTTGGTCGTCGAGAAGATCACGCCGTGCAGCGCACCCTTCATGTCGGGCACGTCACCGGCGGCCGGGGATATGAAGATCTTGCCCGAGCCGTCGGCCTCGGCCTGCTGCCCGATGGGCTGGAAGAACGAAAGGGCGTCCACCCGCCCGGACTTGAGCGCACCGATGGCCGACGTCGCCGCACTGCCCAGATTGACGAGGGTCGCGTCGTTCTTCGCCTTCCGGCCGATGCCGTTGAAGAGGTGGTCGACCAGCGCCTCCGTACCGCTCCCCGGCCCGGTGATCCCGATCTTCTTGCCCACCAACGACTTGGTGCGCTCCTCCAAGCTCGCCTTGTCACCGGGCCCGTCGAAGGACGTCCCCACGACGATGTCCACGTAGTACTCGGTCACCAGGCTGGACAGAACCCGGGCGTCCGGATCGTTCTGCGCGAGGTTGAAGGCGTCGGTGAGCACCCCGGCCCCCAGGTCGATCGACCCGGACTTCAGCGCGGCAGCCACCTTCGCACCGGTCCCCAGCCGTGGCCGATCGCCGAGCTTGATGCCCTCGTCCTTGAAGTAGCCCTTCTCCTCCGCGATGAACAGCGGGAAGAAGGCGACCGAGTTGCTGATCTGGCCGATGTTCAGCGTCCCGGCCTTCGTCGTCGACCCGTGCTTCGCGCATCCGGCGGCCGCGGGAGCGAGCATCACGGAGGCCGCCGCGAACGACTTCAACAGCGTCCTTCGCTCTATGTGAGTGTTCATTCTTTCCAGCTCCAGTCGCAGAGGTTCCTCAGTGGTTCCGCAGTGGTGGTCGGTGGTTCGCAGTGGTACCGGGATTCGAAGCGGTCAGCCTTGTGCCTCGATCGGTTTCCACCGGTTGACCCGCCGCCCGATGAGGCCGACGAGAACGTTCAACACCCCCGCGATGACGCTGAGTACGACCAGCGTCGCGAACACCCCCGCCGTGTCGAACTGCGCCGCAGCGTCATTGATGAGATAGCCCAGCCCCTGGTTGGAGGCCACGAGCTCCCCGATCACGGCGCCGATCAGCGCGTAGGGAATGGCGACCTTCAGGCCGGTGAGCACGCCGGTCATCGACGACGGAAGTACGACCTTCAGCGCGATGTCGCGGCGGTTGCCGCCCATGAGCCGCACCGCGTCGATGAGGCCGCGGTCCACTTCCCGTACTCCCGCAGCCGTGTTGAGGAAGACGAGGAAGAACACCGTCGCCGCCGCGAGCAGCACCTTCATGTGCATGCCGATGCCGAACCAGACGATGAACAGCGGTGCCAGCGCCACCTTGGGGATCGAGTAGAGCGCCATCATGAACGGGTCCAGCACGCGGTAGGCCAGCTGCAGCGACGCCAGGACGAATCCCGCGAGCGCGCCGGCCGCCGCCCCGAGCAGGAAGCCGTAGACGATCTCCTGGATGGTCACCCAGCTGTGCTGCCACAGGGTGCCGTCCCCCGACCACTCGCCGAGACGGCCGGCGATGTCGCTGGGCTTGCTGGTGAAGGTGATGTCGAACAGGCTGCCCGCCGTCATCTCCCACGCGGTCAGCAGCACGGCGATCAGCAGCAGTCGCACGCCCCAGACGGTCGCGGTGCGCCCGTGCCGCTGCCACCAGGTGCGCTCCACGGGAATCCGCACCGGACCCGACGTCCCGGCGTCCGCCGTCTCCCGCTCCGGTGGTGTCACGAGCTGTTCCGTCATGACGACCCCTCCTTGAGCGCCGCGGCCATCGCGGTGTGCAGCCCCACGAACGCGGGGTCCACGCGAAGCGCGTCCACGGAACGCGGTCGCGGCAGCGTGATCTTCTGGTCGGTGACGATGCGGCCCAGCTTGCCGAGCACCACGATCCGGTCGCCGAGGAGCAGAGCCTCCTCGATGTCGTGGGTCACGAACACCACGGTCTGGCCGCTGCCCTGCCACAGCTGCAGCAGCTCCTCCTGGAGCTCCGTGCGCAGCTGGGCGTCGAGCGCGCCGAACGGTTCGTCCATGAGGACGGTTCGGGGGGTGCCCGCGAGCATCCGCGCGAGGCTGGCACGCCGTCGCATCCCGCCGGAGAGCTCGCGCGGATAGTGCTTCTCGAATCCGCGCAGTCCGACGCGCTGGACGAGCTCCGCTGCCGTGGTGCGGCGCTCGTCTGCCCGCACGCCGCGGATCTCCAGCGGCATCTCGACGTTGCGCTGCACGTCCCGCCAGGGCATGAGGGTGTCGGACTGGGTGAGGTAGCCGATGTCGATGTCCGGCCCGGTCAGCTTCTCCCCGCGGTAGGAGACGACGCCCTCGGTGGGCTCGGTGAGACCCGCGAGCAGGTTGAGCATCGTGGACTTGCCGCATCCGCTGCGGCCCAGCACGGTGACGAAGCTGCCTTCCTCGACGGTCAGGGAGAAGTCGCGCAGGGCGACGATCGCCTGGTCGTCCTTGGCGAACTGCTTGGTCAGGCCCGCGGCGCTGAGTACGTCCGTCATGACGGCGCTCCCGACCGCGGGCTCTCGTCCGCCTCGCGCATCCCGTAGGCGTCGTAGCTGAATTCGCCGGCCGCCCAGCGCGCCCGCAGCCCGTTCTCCTTGGTTATTCGGGCCCGTACGGCCTCGACGGTCGCGTCCAGGTCCGAGGAGGCCACAGCGGTGACACCGTCGTCGTCGAGCACGATCACGTCGCCCGGCTCGATCGTGGTGCCGCCGATCTCCACCGGCACGTCCACGCTGCCGCGCTCGTTCTTGGTGGCGCCCCGGGCGCGCAGCCACCGGGTCCACACCCCGAACTCCTGCTGCGCGAGGTCCACGCTGTCGCGTGAGGACGCGTTCACCAGGACCGCGGCGGCACCGCAGGCGGCGGCCTGGGTGGCGAGGAGGTCTCCGAAGAGGGCCACCGGCTCGGGCTCGGGCATCGTGAGGACGAGGACCTCGCCGGGACGCACAAACGTCATCGCCTCGTGCACCGCCCGGTTGTCGCCCTGGCCGCACAGCGCGATCCGGGCGGGGCCGGCGATGCGGCGTCCCGGTGTCAGGGGCGTCCAGTCGACGTCGAGCAGGCCGCGGCGGCCGTACGCCTCGTAGACCGTCGCCACTCCGGCATCGGCGAGCTCGGTGAGGGCCGCCGCGGTCACAGCGCGCCCACCACGTTGGGCAGGAGCCGCTGGAAGGCCTCGGCCTGGCGGATGTCCTGGTTGCCGGTGACCTTGCGGGCGTGGTTGCCGCGCTGGTCCGCGCGTTGCGCGTAGTACTCCTGCAGATACTGCTGAGCAGCCATGCAGCTCATGGCATCGACCTTACGTTTGAATACAGGCGTTATGTCCACGTAGACGGTCGGTGTGAAAGCACACAGTTCCGGCTGATGCGGCTCGAAGACCAGGAACTCCGAGGGCGGTGCCGTACGGAATCCGCTGGCGACTCCCGCCCCGGAGGTCAGCAGCCGGGCACGGGCCACGGCCTCGTGCGCCACGGGATGGTCCGGGTTGAAGGGGTCCTTCTCCGGGTGCGTGAGCACCACGTGAGGGGCGAAGTCGCGCATCAGCTCGGCGAGCTTGCCGACGGCCTCCGCGGAGACGTGCAGGGGGTAGTCGCCGAGGTCGAAGGCGCGGAACTCGGCGCCCACCACGGACGCCGCCTTCGATGCCTCTTCGTGCCGTATCCGCTTGACGTTCTCCTCGGTCTGGCCCTCCTCCTTCCACAGCACACCCGACTCGCCGCGCTCGCCGTAGGAGAGGGCGACGACCAGCGCCTGGCCCCCCGCGGCCGTGTGCGCGGCGACGGCGCCCGCTGCCCGCCAGACGAAGTCGGCGCTGTGCGCGCCGACCACCAGCAGTCGTCGCTCGCTCATGCCCGTACCGCCTTCCCGTGGTGGGCGGGCGCACCGGGCAGCGGCTCGGCGCCGACGAGCCAGCGGCTGTTGTGCACCGTCATCGTGCGGACCTCCTCCTCGCCGAAGCCCTCGGCCAGCAGACGGTCCGCGCACAGCGCCAGGCCGTCCTCGACGGGAGGGTTGAAGGGCTGGCCCAGGTCGCTGGAGATCACCGAGTGCTCGGGACCGGCCTCCCTGATGGCGTTGAACCAGACGTCCCACGCGACCTTGCCGGTGTACGGCGTGGTGAAGCACCGCTCCAACAGCGCGCCCCGGGAGGCGAGTTGACGCTGCCTCTCGACTGCGACGCGCTGGGAGGTGAACTCGGGGTGGGTGACGACGATCCGCTCGACGCCCTCCTCGGCGGCCGCCTCGACGGCGACGGCGATCTCGTCGGCGTGGAGATGACCGGTGGCCAGCACCATCCCGTGCCGTGCGATGAGCCGGAACACCTGCCGTGCGGCCTCGACCACTGTGCCGTCGGGGCCGATCACGTCCACCGGGTCGGCGGCCATGCCGTCCGCGCGCAGGTCCTCCTGGAGCTTGGCCCACATGGGAGGCGTGGCGCCTTCGGGCTCCTCGGCATGGCACTGGCGCTGGTTGGCGCTGTCGACGGTGGGCAGCCACACGAACTTCGCTCCGCCCCGGCCCGCGATCTCGACGGCGATCGGGTTGAGCCCGCCCACCGAGGCGTTGAGGGTGATGGCCCCGAGCGCCGCCGCCTCAGGTGCGGCTCGCCGGACGACGGCGGCGCGCTCCGCGGTCGGCGCGTAGTGGGACTTGAGCACGAAGCCGGCCAGGCCGACGGCGGCGAACTTCTCCGCGAGCGTCACGTCGTCGACGCGGCGGCGCATCACATCCGGTGCCACATGGATGTGCACGTCGTACGCGCCCCGGACCAGGTCCCTTGCGCGGTCGGACGGCTGGGGATGCTCGGTCATGACTCTCCTTCGCGACCTTTGCAGCCATAATCTCCGCTGAGATTGTTAACAATCTTGGCTACAGAGGTCAAGGGGTCGCACAGGACCGTCTGCTCGACTCACGGGACAGGGCAGGCATGACCGAGGCCGGTGGGGCGACTGCCACCACCGGCCTCGAGCGTCCACCCCGCAGGGTGAAGGTGTGTCCAGCACCCGAGGCGAGGCTCCCGAAGGACCAGGCGTCGGGCGAGAGTTGAGAGATCAGGCGCCGCGGGGCGGCGGCCCGGTGCGGTCGACCTCTTGCAGCGCCACGATGACGCTGCGCAGATGGGCACGGGCAGCGCGCTCCGCCGCCTCCGGATCGTGCGCGCAGATTCCGTCGATGATCGCCAGGTGCTCGGGCAGCGAGACGGAGGGCCGCCCCGGTTGCATCGCCAGCCGGAACTGGTGGCGCACGTTCTGCCCGCGCAGCCGCTCCAGCACTCGCGAGGCGGTCTGCTGACCGCCGATCTCCCGTACGCGGCGGTGCAGTTGCTGGTTCAGCGAGGAGTACCCGAGCAGGTCGCCGTCGGCGACGGCCTTCCGCATCGACGCGCCGAGGGACTGGAACTCGAGGACCTCTTCGCCGGTGACGCACTCGGCGGCCTTGGCCGCGCAGAGCCCCTCCAGCACCATGCGGACCTCGGAGATCTCGATGGCCTCGGCCAGGGACACCGCACGCACGCGAGCGCCGCGATGCTGTATCCGCTCGACCAGGCCTTCGTTGGTCAACTCCAGCAGCGCCGACCGGACGCTGGCCCGGCTGGCGGCGAACTGCGTGGACAGATCAGCCTCGACGAGCCGCTGGTTGGGGACGAAGTCACCCCGGATGATCGCCTCACGGATCGCTTCCACCAGCGGCAGCCCGGCCCCGTCCCGTGCCCCGTCCTCTGCCACGATCGCTCAGATTCCTCTCTGCTCCACGAGCACTGCCCCACAGATGCACACCGATATTGTCAACAATATTGTGCAGGCTTAGTGTAGCGGCATGTCCGCGAACGCTTCACCGAACGGAGAGACCCCCACGGTCGTCGCAGTCCTCGGCCTCGGCGAAGCCGGCGGCGCGATCGCTGGCGACCTGGCGCGAGCCGGTGCGTCGGTGCGGGGCTACGATCCGGCGCCGGTGCCCGTGCCGGACGGGGTGACCGCAGCGGACAGCGAAGCCGACGCGGCGAGAGGCGCCGACCTCGTGCTCAGCGTCAACAGCGCCTCCGCCGCATCCGGCGCGCTGCGCGCCGGAATGGGCGCGCTCCCGCCACACGGCGTCTGGGCGGACCTCAACACCGCGTCCCCCGGCGCCAAACGGGACCTGGCCCGGACAGCGGACGAACACGGAACGGCCTTCGCAGACGTCGCGATCATGGCGCCCGTGCCCGGCCGGGGCCTGCGCGTGCCGATGCTGGCCAGCGGGCCAGGCGCCGGACGTACGGCCCAACTGCTCACCCCCCTGGGCGCGTTCGTGGACTGCATCGAGGGAGAGCCGGGCACTGCGGCCGAACGCAAGCTGCTGCGCAGCGTCTTCTTCAAGGGCCTGGCAGCCGCAGTCGTGGAGGCGCTCGCCGCAGGGCGTGCGGCAGGCTGCGAGGGCTGGGTGCGGGAGAACATCGCCAGGGAACTCCAGCAGACGGACGCCAGCACGCTCGACCGGCTCGTCGACGGCACCCGCAAGCACGCCGTGCGCCGTACGTCCGAGATGGCCGCCGCAGCGGCCATGCTCGACGAATTGGGTGTTCAGCCCTTCATCGCGGCGGCCAGCCGCGATCTGCTGGCGCAGCTGGTGTCCGACGAGAAGTAGCCGAGGGGCAGCCGGCCGCGTACGACCGGAGCCCCGGCGTGCCGACCGGCCGGACACCGCAGCCCCGCCGCCGGCCGTTCACCCCACGCCTGTTCACCCCACGCCTGTTCACCCCACGGCCTTCGCCGCCGCCCTTCCCGCCGTGCGCCCGGAGAAGATGCAGCCGCCCAGGAACGTCCCTTCCAGCGAGCGGTACCCGTGCACCCCTCCGCCGCCGAACCCGGCGGCCTCCCCCGCCGCGTAGACACCCGGCAGCACCTCGCCGCCGTCCGCGAGGACCCGCGAGTCGAGGTCCGTCTCCAGCCCGCCCAGTGACTTCCGGGTGAGGATGTTGAGCCGCACCGCGATGAGCGGCCCCGCCTTGGGATCGAGAAGCCGGTGCGGCGTGGCGACGCGGATCAGCTTGTCGCCGAGGTACTTGCGCGCACCGCGGATCGCCGTCACCTGGGAGTCCTTGGTGAAGGGGTTGCGGATCTCCCGGTCCCGCGCCTCGATCTCGCCCCTCAATGTGGCCTCGTCGAGGAGCTTTTCGCCGGTGATGTCATTCATCCGCCGTACGAGAGCGCCCAGTTCACGCTCGATGACGAAGTCGGCGCCGTGGTCCATGAACGCCTGTACGGGGCCGGGCGCACCAGAAGTCGCGCGCCCCAGCACCCCCCGGACGTCCTTCCCCGTCAGGTCCGGGTTCTGCTCGGACCCGGAGAGGGTGAACTCCTTCTCGATGATCTTCTGGCTGAGCACGAACCACGTGTAGCCGTACCCGGTCTGCATGATGTGGTCGAGCGTCCCGAGCGTGTCGAAGCCCGGATACAGCGGTACGGGCAGGCGCTTGCCGGTCGCGTCCAGCCACAGCGAGGACGGGCCGGGAAGGATGCGGATCCCGTGCAGGTTCCAGATGGGGTTCCAGTTCTCGATGCCCTCGGTGTAGTGCCACATGCGGTCGCGGTTGATGATGCGGCCACCCGCCTGCTCGGTGACGCCCAGCATCAGGCCGTCGACGTGGGCGGGCACGCCGGAGAGCATGCGCTCGGGCGGAGTCCCCAGCCGCTGCGGCCAGTTGGCGCGCACGAGGTCGTGGTTGCCGCCGATGCCGCCGGAGGTGACGATCACGGCCTGGGCGCGCAGTTCGAAGGACTCGGCGACCTCCCGGGTACTGGCCGTGCCGCGCTCCGCGTCGCTGGGCTGGAGGATCTCACCAGTCACGGTGTCGACCGTGCCCGCGCTGCGCGCGAGGCCGGTGACGCGGTGACGGAAGCGCAGTTCGACGTGGCCCCGTGCGACGCCTTCCCGCACGCGCCGTTCGAAGGGCTCGACGATTCCCGGCCCGGTGCCCCAGGTGATGTGGAAGCGCGGGACCGAGTTGCCGTGCCCGTTGGCGCCGTAGCCGCCGCGCTCGGCCCAGCCGACGACGGGGAAGATCTTCAGGCCCTGCTGCCGCAGCCAGGCGCGCTTCTCGCCGGCCGCGAAGTCGACGTACGCCTCGGCCCAGCGGCGCGGCCAGTGGTCCTCCTCGCGGTCGAAGCCCGCGGTGCCCAGCCAGTCCTGCCAGGCCAGTTCGCGGCTGTCGCGGATGCGCAGCCGGCGCTGTTCCGGTGAGTCGACGAAGAAGAGGCCGCCGAAGGACCAGTGGGCCTGGCCGCCCAGTGACTGCTCCGGTTCCTGATCGAGGAGGATCACCTTGCGCCCGGCGTCGGCCAGTTCGGCCGTGGCCGCGAGCCCGGCCAGCCCCGCTCCGATCACGATGACATCGGCGTCGTACGCCATGCGTCCCACCTGTTCCACACCCGGCCGCGCGCCCGGTTGTTCACCTGAGATGACTGGTGACCGGAGAGTAACCCCCCGTGGGCGTGCTGGGCACCCCGCGTCGGGGAGACGATGGACCAACCCGCTCCGCTGCGCAGCGGCAGGGGCACAGTGGATTCGTCCTCCGCCTCCTGCGGGACTTCCGCGGCGGCGCGTGATCAGCTGGAAGGGATGCCACGCGGTCGCGCGTGGAGCGGTCACGCAGGAGGTCCGATGACGGAACAGCCGCGCTCGGCGGATGAATTGCTGGACATCGTCGACGCCGACGACAACGTGGTCGGCCAGGCGCCGCGCGGGGAGGCGACGGCTCTGCGGCTCCGGCACCGCTGCACGTCGGTACAGGTGCGCGATCCGCAGGGACGGATCTTCGTCCACCGACGCACTCCGGGGAAGCTGGTCTTCCCCTCGATGTACGACGTGGTGGTCGGCGGAGTCGTGGGCGCCGGCGAGAGCTACGACGAGGGCGCGCTGCGCGAGGCGGAGGAGGAACTGGGGGTGCGGGGTCTGCCCGAGCCCGAGCCGCGCTTCACGTTCCTGTTCGAGTCTCCCGCCCACAACTGGTTCGTCCGCGTCTACGAGTTGGAGTGCGCCCTGCCCGTACAGCCGCAGCCCGAGGAGGTCGACTGGTGGGACTTCCTCTCCCCCGACGATCTGGAGCGGCGGCTGCCCGGCTGGGGCGTCGTACCGGACGGACTGGAGTGCCACCGCAGGCTGCAGGCCTGGCACGCGCAACGCCCGTAGAGGTCACCCCGCGGCGACCCGTGGCAGTTCACCGGCTCTCGGCCGTACCGACCCGCCTGAAGCCGTCCTCGAATGCGGCAGCCCGTTCGAGCGGCGTCGCACCGGGACGGAAGCCCGGGCGCTGGACGGTGCTCATGCGCCAGGGGCGGGCCGTAGGCTCAGGACATGATCGACCGGCTCCTGGCGACGCTCCGGCTGTGGTTCGCCCCCCAGCGCCTGCGGGCGGAGGGCAGCACCCCCGACTACCGCTTCTCGCTCGCCAACGAGCGCACCTTCCTCGCGTGGATCCGCACGGCCCTGGCGCTCGTCGCGGGCGGCATCGCCGTGGACCAGTTCCTGACCGGGCTGCGCTGGGGCGTGAAGACGTCCATCTCGGTGGCCGTACTGGCGTGTGCGGCGATGTGCGCGTTCCGCGCGGTCAACCACTGGATGCGCTGCGAGCGAGCGATGCGGCGCGGCGAGGATCTGCCCGTCTCGCGCTTCCCGGTGCTGCTCG
>NZ_JACBXA010000096.1 GCF_013870515.1 Streptomyces albidus (ex Kaewkla and Franco 2022)
GCTGCTCGTCCCCACCTGGGGCGGCACCGTGGCCGACGCCGTCGCAGCGCACGGCCTGCCCGTCGAATCCGTACTGGGCGTCGACCCGCTCTCGCTGGACACAGGGCGCCGCGTACTCGCCGTGACCCCGGCCACCGCACCCGAGGCCGTGCGGGACGCGGCCGCCGTGCTCGCGACTCCCTCCGCGCAGATCGGCGTCGTACGGGACACCGCCGGCTCCGTGGCGCAGCGGCTGCTCGCCTCCATCGTCTCGGTGGCGGCGTCCATCGCGGAACGCCACATCGCCGCTCCCGCCGACATCGACCTCGCGGTCACAGCGGGGCTGGGGTATCCGCACGGGCCGCTCGCCTGGGGAGAGCGCATCGGCGCGGCCCGGATGCTCGACCTTCAGCGCGCCCTGCACGCCTCCACCGGTGACCCCCGCTACCGACCGACCCGTTGGCTCACCGAACGGGCCCAGCTCGGCCTGTCGTTGACGACCCCCGACTTTCCGCTGCCCTCGGGCACGGCGAAGGAGTAGGAGAACCGCCCATGACGAGCAGGGACTTCGGTCTCACCGAGACGCAGCGCGACATCCGCGCCATGGCCGCCGACTTCGTCGACTCGGAGGTCGCACCCCACGCCCGCGACTGGGACCGTGCCGAGAAGGTCGATCCCGGCATCGCCAAACGCCTCGGCGAACTGGGCTTCCTGGGGCTGACGATTCCCGAGCAGTACGGCGGCGTGGAGACCGACCTGCTGTCGTACGTCCTGGCCACCGAGGAGCTGGGACGGGGCGACTCCGCGGTGCGCGGCATCGTCTCCGTCTCCCTCGGGCTGGTGACGAAGACCATCCTCGCCTACGGCACCGACGCCCAACGCAACGAGTGGATACCGCAGTTGGTCAGCGGCGACGCGCTCGGCTGCTTCGCCCTGACGGAGCCGGGCACCGGCTCCGACGCCGGCTCACTGAGCACCCGGGCCACTCGCGACGGCGACGACTGGATCATCGACGGCAGCAAGATGTTCATCACCAACGGCACCGTCGCCGAGGTGGCGCTCACTTTCGCCCGTACCAGCGAGAAGGGGATCACCGCCTTCCTGGTGCCGACGGCCTCCGCCGGACTGACCGCGACGGAGATCCACGGCAAGCTGGGGCTGCGCGGCCAGGCGACCGCCGAACTCGCCTTCGAGGGGGTGCGCGTGCCGGATTCTGCGCGTCTCGGTGCGACCGACCGCGGACTGGGCATCGCGCTGGGCGCTCTCTCCCGTGGGCGCATCTCGGTGGCGGCGGGCGCCGTCGGCCTCGCGCAGGCGGCGCTGGACGCGGCCGTCGGCTACGCCAAGGAGCGCGAGCAGTTCGGAAAGCCCATCGCCTCCTTCCAGCTCGTGCAGGAGCTGCTCGCCGACTCCGAGGTGGACATCCGAGCCGCCCGGCTGCTCACCCACCAGGTGGCGAGAATGGCCGACGCGGGGGCTTCGCCGAAGGAGTACGCGACGGACGCGTCCGTCGCTAAATACCACGCCAGCGAGACCGCCGTGCGAGTCACGAACAACTGCCTCCAGACGTTCGGCGGTTATGGCTTCATCGACGAGTATCCGGTCGGGAAGTACCTTCGCGACGCCCGCGTGCTGACCCTCTACGAGGGGACGAGCCAGGTGCAGAAGCTGATCATCGGCCGGGCGCTGACCGGCGTGGACGCGATGAACTGAGGACGGCCGGTTCCGGCCGGATCTGGTCGGTGTCCACGGAAGTGATCGGTGAGAGAGTGTGTCGCTCGCCGGCCGACCGTGTGTGGGGAGAGAGACAGTGATCGCGAGAGACGAGTTGGACACCGGCAGGCCCCATCCGGCCCGCGTCTACGACTACTGGCTGAACGGCAAGAACAACTACGCCGCCGACGTCGCAGCCGCCGAGCAGGTCGTGCGGGTGTGGCCGGGCGTGGTGCTGGGCGCGCAGCTCAACCGCGCCTTCATGCACCGTGCGACGCGCTGGCTCGCGCGTGAGGCGGGCATACGGCAGTTCCTGGACATCGGCTCGGGCATACCGACCGAGCCGAATCTGCACCAGGTGGCACAGGCCGTCGCCCCGGAGACCAGGGTCCTCTACTGCGACAACGACCCCGTCGTCCTCCAGCACGCGCAGGCGCTGATGTCCAGCACGCCGGAGGGTCGCACGGCCTACGTGCAGGCGGACTTCACGGATCCCGACGTCATCCTGAAGTCGCCAGAGCTACGGGAGACCCTCGACCTGGACCAGCCGGTCGCGCTGTCGCTGATCGCGCTGCTGCACTTCATCACGGACGAGCGGGGGGCGTACGAGATCGTCGCCCGCTACATGGACGCCCTGCCCTCGGGCAGCTACCTCGTCGTCTCCCACGCGACGGCCGACTTCGACCCGGACCTGCTCACGCGCGTCGCCGAGGCGTACCAGTCGAGGGTCGCCGAGGGCCAGATCCGCTCCAGCTCGGAGGTGAGCCGGTTCTTCGAGGGACTGGACCTGGTCGATCCCGGCGTCGTCGTCGCGCACCGGTGGCGCCCGGAGGACGATGAACCGCAGCCGGACATCACCGATGCGGAGTTCCCCGTCTACGGGGGCGTCGCCCGCAAGCCCTGAGGGGGCGCGCGGCCGTGAACAGGCCGCGCATGTATCGACCCACCGGGGGTAACTGCTGGCCAGACAGTACCTAGGCCCTCCGGGGGTGCTTGCTGGTGAACAGGTTTCTGAGTGACATGAGCAGAAAGGCGAAGGGCACGACGACGGGCAAGAGCGGACAGAAGGCGTCCAAGGTGACATCGGTGAAAACTACGAAGAAGACGCCTGCGAAGGCCACAGCGAAGAAGTCCGCCAAGACGTCGACGAGGCCGTCGGCCAAGGGGGCCTCCGCCAAAGCCGGGAAGACGTCGGGCAGTTCCGGCAAGAGGTTCTCGAAGGCGCCCTGGAAGAAGTCGAAATCCGCCAGGCCCCGCTCGACGGCGGGTGACGCCGGGCGCACAGGTCAGCGACTGCCGCTGGCCGCGCGGGTGCTCATCCTTCTTGTCGCGTTCGTCGCGATGGTCGGCTTCGCCGTCGTCCTGTCCAAGCTGACGCTCGGGGCCTCGGCGGCGTCGGAGTCGCTGACCCACAGCAACCTGCGGCCAGGGGACTCCATCCGCAACTATCTCTCCCAGCCGGCCATCCGCGACACCGTCAAGCAGCTCGGCGGAAACATCGTGCTCGGCATGCCCTTCGGCGCCCTGCTGCCGGTGCTCGCGCCCCGCACCCGGGGGCTGCTGCGCGTGATGCTGGCGACGGCGATCGTCATGCTGCTCGTCGAACTCGTCCAGGGCGCCCTGGTCACAGGCCGGGCCTTCGACATCGACGACGTCATCCTCAACACGACCGGCGCCATGCTCGGATACCTGATCATCGGGCGGCGGCTCGGCCGTGCCGTCCACCCGCGCCGCCGCCACTGGTGGCACCGGGGTGCGGTCAGTGCTTCTTCCCGTGGTCGTCCGTGAACTGGACGGTCACCTTCTCGTAGCCCAGCGAGATCAGCAGCTCCCGCAGCATGCTCTTCGTGTTCTTCTCCGCGCGGGCGGTCAGATCGCTCTTCTGCGCCGCGTCCTCGATGTGGCGGACGGCCAGCTTGTGCACCTCCCGCTCGTCGTTGGGGTTGTCGGAGAAGACGTCGCCCAGCCTGTCGAGAATCCCGCGTTCCTTCGTCACCGCGTACGAACGCTCCGCGTCGAGCGCGGGCTTCTCCAGGCGGGCGTGCGGGAGCTTCACCGTCGCGGCCTTGCGGTCACGGCTGACCTTGACCGCTTCCTCGCCCACGTTCCCCAGATCGACGTACGCGCCGACGTCGCCCTTGCCGACGAAGAGCGTGCGGTTGCCGCGCACGGCGTCAGGCAGGAACTTCGCGTCCTTGTCCAGGTCCACGACGACCTGGAAGCTGCCGGACGAGGCCTCGTAGCGGCTCATGTCCTGGATCGACTTGAGCAGTACGGGCCCGGTCCGGTCCTTGGTCTCGGTCGCGAGCGGATTGGTCGCCTTCGGCAGCAGATTGAGCACTGCGGCGACCAGCAGCAGCAGAACGACGAGGATCAGCGACAACAGGACCGGGACCCACCGCGGCGTACGCCTGCGGGCGTCGGCTGAACTCTGCAGAGGTGACATGTGACCGTCCCATCGGAGCGCCAGTGGAAATCACGACACTGTTCCGGGTGCCCCGGCTTCCCGCCGTCATGGTCCGCGGGCCTGCCGTGGCGTGGATAGTCCGGGTGACGTCGGTTTTCGGCCAGTGCCGGTGCGAGGACGGGTCCTTGCTGCGAGGGCGGGTCAGTCCTCGTACGAGGGCGCGAAGACCTGCTCCACGAACGGATTGGCGAAGACGCCTCGCGGATCACGCTCGTGCAGCAGGTCGCGGAAGTCCTCGGCGCGTTCGTAGAGCCCGGCGATGCGCTCCGCCGGGACGGCCGTGAGCTTGCCCCAGTGCGGTCGCGCCCCCAGCGGCATCAGCCGTTCCTCGACCGCCGCGACGGCGGGAAGCACCTTCGCGGTGTCCTTGATCCAGGTGAAGTGGAAGGCGACGCAGTCGCGTTCGTAGGCGGGGCTCAGCCACAGGTCGTCGGCCGCGACGGTGCGCACCTCGGAGATCTGAAGCACCGGCGCGATACGGGGGCCGAGCTCCTGGAGCGCGGTCAGCGCCTCGGGGGCCGCCGCCCGCGGAAGCAGCACCTCCGACTGGAGCTCCTCGCCGTTGCTGGGGGTGAAGTCGGGCCTGAAGTGTGGCAGTCGCTCGTGCCAGGGGCCCGGCACTCGCAGCTGCTCCGTGCAGTGCGTGGGCGGGATGCCGGGGATCGGGTGGTGAGCGGCGTCGGCCGGCGTCCGCCCCTCCCAGTCGGCCCGTCGCCGCGTCTCGCCGTCCCGTTCGGCCGTACGGCGCTTGACCCACACCCGTGCGGTGCCGCTGCGGTAGTCGGTGAACGCGCTGACGCTGTACGCGCATCCGAAGATCTGGTCGAAGCCGGTGGCCAGCTCCACGAGCGGAACGCCGGTGAAAATGTGCTGCGAGACCTCGAAGGTGGGCTCGACGGAGAGCGTGAGCCGGGTGACGACACCGAGCGCTCCCAGGGCGACGACCATCCCGGGAAACCGGCCGGGATCGCTTCGTCGGCTGAATTCGGCCAGCTCACCGTCGGGACCCACGAGTTCGAGCGCGGTCACCGCCGCCGCGAGGCATTTTTCGTTGTCACCTGACCCGTGCGTGGCGGTCGCACAGCACCCCGCGACCGAAATATGCGGCAGCGACGCGAGATTGGCCAAAGCGGAACCGGCCTCGTGCAGGAACGTGGCCAGTTGTCCGTAGCGCATTCCGGCACTCACCGTCACCGTGCCGCTCTGCTCGTCCACCTCGGCCACGGGCGGCAGACCGTCAAGACGTACCAGGTCGCCGCCGGTGTCGGCGATGCGGTTGAAGGAGTGCCCGCTGCCCAGCGCCCGCACCCACCGGGCGGATCCGACGATGTGCTGCAACTCCTCGACGGAGGAGGGGCGATGGACACGCTGCGCGCTGAAGACGGTGTTGCCCGCCCAGTTCCGCGCCGGTGCGCCGGGTGTGTGCATGCGCGTACCCCAGGTGGTGGGCGGGCTCGCAGGCGACTCGGCCTGCGAGGACTCGTACGAGCCTAATACGCGCCCGGAAAACAACCCCTTGCGCGGTGGCTGTGAGTGAGGAAACATTTTCGGCCCCTGGCATTGGCCGATTGGCGCCACACGCCGTACATTCCGTCCCTTGTGCAACTTGCGCAACGGTCCCGCAGCGACAAACGGGGTGGCGGGGACTGGACAGGGGCATGTGCGGGAATGAGGACGAGCAGTGTCGTGGCGATGTACCCCTCGCATGTTGCGTGGGGGAGCGGACCGGAGCGAAGACCAATTCACTGTGGCGAGACCTACACGGTCACTGCGCGGGGAGCTTTAGCATGCGCATCACTGAGGTACCGGGCGGGCTGCCCGACGGTCGCATTCCTGAACGTCCCGGCGGACCCGCGGTGCCCAGGCTCGTGCTGGGCGAGCGGTTCCGCAAGCTCCGGGAAGCACAGTACATATCCCGCCAGGAAGCCGGCGAGGCCATCAAGACCTCCGACGAGACCATCGCCCAACTGGAGCGCGGACGCAGCGGATTCCACGAGCGTGACGTGACGGACCTGCTCAGCATCTACGGCGTCACGGACGGGACGGAACTCGCCACGATGCACGCGCTGGCCGAGCAGACCAACGTCCTGGGCTGGTGGCACGCCTATCACGACGTGGTGCCCGACTGGTTCCAGACCTACCTCGGGCTGGAACAGGCCGCCGGCGTCATCCGCAGCTACGAGGTCCAGTTCGTGCCCGGGCTGCTGCAGACACCCGAGTACGCCCGGGCCGTCATCGCACTCGGACACCCCCGCGCGACGGAGGGAGAGATCCAGCGCCGGGTGGAACTGCGGATGCTGCGGCAGCGCATCCTGCACAACCGGCAGCCCCCGCACCTGTGGGCCGTCATCGACGAGGCCGCTCTGCGCCGCCCGGTCGGCGGCCCCGAGGTCATGCGCGGCCAGCTCGAACACCTCGTCGCCGCCTGCGACTTGCCCCATGTCACCGTGCACATCATGCCGTTCGAGGCCGGTGGCCATGCGGCGGCGGGCTGCCCGGTCACGCTACTGCGGCTGCCCGAGCGCGAACTGCCCGACGTCGTCTATCTGGAGCAGCTGATCGGCGCGACCTACCCCGCCGAGCGTGACGAGGTCGAGTACTACCGGCATGTGATCGACCGGCTCGTCACCGACGCGGCCGCCGCGAGCAGGACCCGCTCCATCCTCCTCGGCATGCACGAGGAGATCGCGGTCTCCTGAGCAGGGGCACCCTCCCTGCCCGGCCCTGCGTCGGACCGCTGAAGGGCTCCGACGGCTCCGGCTCCGAAGGCTGGGGCCCCGGCGAACCGGCCCCGCCGTCTCAGGCCCGGTCGAATTTGAGCCCGCCCGGAGATCCGTCCGGCCCGGCCAGCGGTGACGCAGGTGCCGCGGGCCTCGTCTTGGAGCTGAGGTCACGCCACCAGGGGGTGACGGGAAGGGTGGGCGCGGACGGCTCGAAGGAGCCGCCGGGCACCGGGACCGCAGCCCGCACGCCCGCTTCCTCCGCAGCGGCGAGAGTGCGCTCGCCGGGCTCCGCCCAGGGGTGCGGGGCGAGATTGAAGGTGCCCCAGTGGATCGGAAGCATCGCACCGGACGTGCCCGTCAGATCGAGGTGGGCACGCACCCCCTCCTCGGGCGTCATGTGGATGTCCGGCCAGAACTCGCTGTAGGCACCGATCTGGATCATCGTCGCGTCGAACGGGCCGTGCTCGGCGCCGATTTCGGAAAAGCCCGGGAAGTATCCCGTGTCACCGCTGTGGAAGATCCGGTGGTCGGGGCCGCTCACCGTCCAGGAGGCCCACAGGGTGCGCTGCTTGTTGCGCAGCCCGCGCCCGCAGAAGTGACGGGCCGGGGTGGCGGTCAGTGTCAGCCCGGCGATGACGGTCGACTCGTGCCAGTCCAGCTCGGCGAACCGCTCCGGCCGCACGCCCCACCGCTCGAGGTGCGCGCCGACGCCGAGCGGCACCGCGAAGTGGACGTCGCTCGCTGCGAGTTCACGGATGGTGGGCAGGTCGAGGTGGTCGTAGTGATCGTGCGAGATGACCACGGCGTCGAGCTTGCCGAGCGAGGCGAGCGGCACTGGCGCGGGGTGCAGACGGCGCGGCCCCACGAAGGAGAAAGGCGAGCAACGCATGCCCCAGACAGGGTCGAACAGGACGCGCCTGCCGTCGAGTTCGGCGAGCACCGTGGAGTGGCCGAGCCACGTCACACGCAGGCCGGAAGCCGGAGGGGAGGACAGATCCGGGCGCGCGAGCGGGATCTTTCCGCTGGGCTTGCGACCCTCGCTGCGCAACAGGGCACGCGCCATGTCACCACGGCTGCGCGTGGGCCGGGGCGTGGTCGCGGACGGTACGGGATTGCGGAACTCGCCGGCCGCCGAGTCGTAGCGCGGCGACCGCTCGATGCGTGCCAGCCTTTCACCCGTCGGCTCCGCACCGAAGGAGAGGGGTCTGTATCCGACGACGCCGCTCATGATGTCTCCCGTTCTTCCGATGATTCCAGAACGCGCCCTGAGGGCCGGATTGTTCCGCGTTCGGGAGGAGATTTACGCGACGCTCCGGAGCCCGCGCGCCGTTACAGGTTCGCCGTTTCGATGTCATATTGGTGCGTACCAATTACATCAAGAAGCGGATCTGAGGGCTCCGTCCCGTCTTGACGTGCGAATTGGCCCGGACCAAAATTCTCCCGCGAGGAGGGAAGCGTTGATGAACGAGACCGCACCGTCCACGTCTTCCGACACGGCCGAAGGCGAGGTGCCCGGCAGTCAGAGGCCCAAGCACGCACGTCTGCGGCAGCGGCTGCGCGCCGAGGTGCAGCGGATGACCGCTCATACGGCTCTGCCCACCGAGCGCGAACTCGCCGGGCAGTACGGCGTCAGCCGGTCCACGGTCCGCCAGGCGCTCGACGCGCTCGCCGAGTCCGGAGTCGTCTACCGGGTGCACGGGGCGGGGACGTTCGCCGCATCGACGGTCGTGGCCAAGAACCTGACCATGAGCTCCTTCACGGAGGACATGGAAGCGCGCGGTCTGGTTCCCGGCAACCGGATTCTCGCCGCCGACGAGCGCGAGGCCGGGAGGCAGATCGCCGAGGAGCTGCGGCTCGGCGAGTCGGATCCGGTGGTGCGGGTGATGCGCCTGCGCCTCGCCGACGAGTGGCCCATGTGCCTGGAGACGGTGCACCTGCCGGCGGCCCGTGTGCCCGGACTGCTGGAACGCGACCTGAACGATTCGCTCTACCGCATCCTGCGCGCCGAGTACGGGATGCGGCTGGTCCGCGCGGAGCAGGTGTGGACGGCGGTGTCCCTGGACGAGCGGAGCGCCGTCCTGCTGGGCGTGCCCACCGGCTCTCCCGCCTTTCAGGTGCGTCGGGTCGGCATGGACGAGCGCTCCCGGCCCCTCGAGGTGACGACGGGGCTCTACCGGGCGGACCGCTACGAGATGCGGGTGGCGGTGCGCCGCGGCCTGGAGTGAGGTGGGGCCGGCCCGAGACGTCACCGTTCCCGGGGCTCTGACGCCTCACGTCCTGCACCGGCCGCCCCTGCGTCGGGCCGTGCGATGAGTTTCCCCCGCCGCGCCGGTCCGTACAGGCGAAGGCCGCGACGGGCGGGATCAACGTGAGGACGAGGTGTACGCAGTGACGACGATGCCCGATCTGGGACCGCAGGCGAACGAGGTCAAGATGCTGCTGGACGGTGTCGCCGACGACCGGCTCGACGCACCCACCCCGTGCCCGGAGTACTCGGTGGAGGGCATGCTGAATCATCTGCTGGGCCTGACCGCCGCGTTCCGTGACGCCGCGAGGAAGGACCTGGGTGCGAACACCGGGGCCGACCCGCTGGGTGAGTCCCCGTCGCTGCCCGCTGACTGGCGCAGCCGCCTCTCCCGCCAGCTCGACGAACTCGCCGAGGCCTGGCGGAGCGAGGACGCCTGGGAGGGGCAGACCCAGGCAGGCGGCGTCACGCTTCCCGGCGCCGTGGCGGGAATGGTCGCCCTGAACGAAATCGTCCTGCACGGCTGGGACTTGGCCCGTGCCACCGACCAGCCCTACCTGGGCGACCCGGACAGCCTGCGTGCCTCCATCGACCTGCTCTCGCAGTCCATGGAAGCGGAGATGAGGAATTCGATCTTCGGTCCCGTGGTGGACGTCCCCGCGGAGGCCCCACTGCTGGACCGCGCTGTCGGCCTCAGCGGCAGGCGCCCTGACTGGACGTCCGCCCCCGCGGCGTAGGCGCCGACGAGCCGTTGACGCTGTTTCCGCGCGGATGGCATCGTTCCCACATGGGATCGATGCCATTGTGGTGGATCCCGGAAAGGGCCCCGCCGTGCGCATCTGTGACGACGTCTTCCTGCACGAGGACACCTGCCACGTCTACGTGCTCAGGGACCGGGGGCGGCGTGAGGCGGTGCTCGTCGACTTCGGCAGCGGTGACGTCCTCGACCGTCTCGCGGACTTCGAGGTCGACCGGGTGACCGATGTGCTCGTCACCCATCACCACCGTGACCAGGTGCAGGGTCTGGCCCGCGCCGCCGCGGCCGGCATCCGGATCTGGGTGCCTCCCGTCGAGCACGACCTGATCGCCCGGGTCGACGAGCACTGGCGCACCCGGCCCCTCGACAACGACTACGACGTACGCCAGGACCGCTACTCGCTTCTGGAGCAGGTGCCCGTCACCGGCACGGTCGGGGAGTACCGCACCGCGCGCTACGGGGCGTTCGACATCTACACGCACCCGCTGCCCGGCCACACTGTCGGCTCCGTCGGCTACTTCACCGACGTCGCCGGACGCCGGATCGCCTTCACCGGCGACCTCATCCATGGTGAGGGCCGCGTCTGGTCGCTGGCGGCCACACAGTGGGCGTACACCGGGTTCCACGAGACGGCAGGCATGGAGGGTGTCGCCGCCACCGTGCTCTCCTGCATGCAGGTGCTGGAGCACGGCCCCGAGCTGCTGCTGCCCTCGCACGGCGAGCCCGTGACCGATCCCCCCGCCGCGGTCACGCGCGCGTGCCGGGCGTTGAGGCAACTGCTCGACACGCGCCGCCGCACCCCCTGGGACCCCGAGGAGAAACTGCGGCGTCCGTGGAATCAGGTCACCCCCCACCTGCTCCGCAACACCACCAGCATGGCCAACTCCTACGCCCTGCTCTCCGAGCACGGCACCGCCCTGCTGCTGGACTTCGGCTACGACCTGACCACTGGACTCGCCGGCGGTCACGACCGCTCCTCGCGCCGTCCGCTGCTCGCGTCGATCGAGGCGCTTCGCCGCGACCACGGAATCGACCGCGTCGAGGTGGCACTGCCCACGCACTACCACGACGATCACGTGGCCGGGTTCAACCTGCTGCGCGAGGTGCACGGGACTCAGGTGTGGTCCCCCTCGCACATCGCGCCCGTGCTGAACTCTCCCGAGCGGTGGGATCTGCCCTGCCTCTGGTACGACCCGATACCCGTCGACCGTGAGCTGACCTGCGGCAGACCCGTGCGCTGGCGTGAGTACGAGATCGGCGTGCACGAACTGCCGGGCCACACCCTCTACGCCGCCGCCTACTCCTTCACCGCCGACGGCCGCTCCGTCATCGCCACCGGTGACCAGCAGAGCACCGAATGGGAGCCCGGAATCCGTCCTGAACTCCTCAACTACCAGTACCGCAACCGGTTCCGCGTCGACGACTTCGTCCGCAGCGCGGAGCTGTACCGGAAGCTCCGCCCCGAACTCATGATCAGCGGCCACTGGGCGCCGTTCGAGGTCGGCGACGACTACCTCGACATGCTGCTGGCCGAAGGGGAGAAACTGGCACGCCTGCACCGCGAACTGCTGCCCCGCGACCTCGACTTCGGTGCGGAGGGATTCGCGGCACGCATCGCCCCGTACCGCAGCGTGCTCACGGCGGGGGGCCGCACGGGGCTGAGTGTCGGTGTCCGCAACCCGTTCCCCACCGAGGAGACGGCCGAGGTCATGATGTGCGTGCCGGACGGCTGGGAGGCTGAACCCCCGGTGGTACGGCTTGAGATCGGCGCGCACGGTGAAGGAGTGGCGGATTTCCAGCTCCACGTGCCGGCGGGCACCGGCCCGGCCGAACGGCTCCGCGTGGCCGTCGATGTGACCGTGGGCGGCATGCGCCTGGGGCAGCAGGCCGAGGCACTGGTGAGCGTGCGATGAGCCGCGAGCAGGAGTACGCCGGTGTGCGGGCGGTCCGCACCGAGGGCGGCGCCGTCGAAGTCACCGCCCCCGGCTACCGGTTGACGGTCGACGCGGACGGCGTCTCGGCACGGATGTTCGCCACCGCCACCGCGTGGGCACGCGGCCCGGCATCCGTTCAGCAGCCCCTCGTGCTCCAACTCCCGGGCGTGATCGACCAGATGGGGCTGCCCGACGAGACGCTCTCCGTCTCCCCGCCCCGGCTGGAGACCGACGGGCCGTACCCACGGATCACCGTGACCAGGCGAAGCACCGCCTGGCGGCATGCGCTGACCTCCGTCGTGTGCACTCGGGAGGGTCCCGAACTGTGCTGGGAGGTCGCCGGGCAGGGGGAGTTGGCGTCCGTGCAGCCACTGGCGGTGCGGGCCGCGCTCGGTGGCCGCGGAGGCGGCCTGCGTCCGAGCGGGCACGCCTGGCGAACGCTGTTCTCTCCCAATCCGGGGCCGCCGCGCAGGCTGACGCGCGGTGCCGGGGAGAGCGCCGTCATTGGCGCCTGGGGCGATGCGCGGCCGGGCCGCGGCCACTGGTTCTTCACCCCGGCCCCCCTGTGCTTCGCCCTGACACAGGAGCCCTTGCCCGACGACGCCGACCCCGCCGCCCACCCCGCGGGAAGCGGCTGGTGGACAGTCGGAGTCGGGGCGCCCGTCGAGGAGTCGACCTTCACCGGGCTGACGTATGTGCCCTCCGATGACGCCTTCCACCTGAGCCTGGACTACGAGGGGCACACACGGGTGGACGGCAGCTTCACCACGCCGTCGGTGCTCGTCTCACCCGGCCATCCCGACCCGTACGAGGGTCTGCGCCACCACCGTGACTGGCTCGCCGGACACGGCTGGACCGCCTCGCGCGGAGACGCTGCGAACGGCAAAGACGGCCTGGGGCGGCCGAGTTGGTGGTCGGAGCCGATGTTCTGCGGCTGGGGTGCGCAGTCGGCGCGGGCGCGGGACACCGGGCGGGCGGCCCCGGATCTGAGCACGAGCGAGGAGTACGACGCGCACCTGACCCACCTCGACGCACACGGACTCACCCCGGGCACGGTCGTCATCGACGACAAGTGGCAGCGTGCATACGGCTCTTGGGAGGCGGACACCGCCAAGTGGCCCGACCTGCGGGGCTGGATCGCCCGGCGGCACGACGCGGGGCAGAAGGTGCTGCTCTGGTGGCGGGCGTGGGCCACCGAGGGAGTGCCGGACGAGTGGTGCGTACGGACACCGGACGGCCGTCCCGTCGCCCTCGATCCGGACCATCCTGAAGCGCGGGAGTTGCTGGCGGACAACATCCTCCGCATGCTCTCCCCGGGCGGACTCGACGCCGACGGCCTGAAGATCGACTTCACCGCGGACACCCCGTCGGGCGCCTCCCTCACTTCGAGGGGACCGAACTGGGGCATCGCCCTGCTCCACCGGCAACTGGCGGTCATCCACGGCGCGGCGAAACAAGCCAAGCCCGACGCCCTGGTCGTCACCCACACACCGCACCCGGCGTTCGCCGATGTGACCGATATGATCCGGCTCAACGACATGCTGCGCCTCGACGACCCTGATCCGTACGCTCCGATCGTGCCCCAGATGCGCCTTCGTGCCGCCGTCGCCGGTGCCGCCTGCCCGGACCTGTTGCTCGACACCGACGACTGGTGCGCGCCGGACCGCGAGCAGTGGCGCGAATACTGGGCCGTGAAGCACCAGTTGGGGGTTCCTGCCCTGTACGTGGTCTCTCATCTGGACCGTACGGGCGAGTCCTTGGAGGAGAGCGACTACGCCGCGCTGCGGGAGTCGTGGGCGCAGTGGAGACGGGCCGGACGGAAGCCCGCGCGGGCAGACGGCTGAGGGAAGAAGACACATGGTCAAGCAGGGGCCCGGGGCATCGCGGAACGGCGGCGGGGCCAAGGGCAAGCGCGCCCGCGTCACGCTGCACGAAGTCGCCCAGGAGGCGGGCACGTCACGCTCGACGGCCTCGCGTGCCCTGGGCGGCCACGGCTATGTGGCCGGCCACATCAAGGAGCGGGTGCACGAGGCGGCCCAAAGGCTCGGATACGTACCGGACGTCTCCGCCCGCACGCTCAAGGGCCGCTCCAGCCGCGTCGTCGGGCTGCTCGTCTCCGACCTGCGCAACCAGTTCTACGCACAGCTGGCGGCGGGTGTCGAACAGACCCTCTCCGACGCCGGATACCAGGTGGTGCTCGTCGACGACCACGGCCGTGAGGAGCGGGCGGCCGACGGTGCGCGGGCCTTCCTCGCGATGCGTGCGGACGGTGTGCTTCTGGCTCCCGTCGGCCGTCCGGCCACCGAGATCCTGGTGGATCACGGCACTCCCGTGGTCGAGGTGGACCGCCGGTCTGGGGTGCGCGGCTGCGATGTGGTCGCCATCGACAGCGAGAACGGCGCACGGGACGCCGTGGCACATCTGCTGGAGCTGGGTCACCGTGAGATCGCCGTCGTCGTCGACGAGACGAAGTGGGCGACCGGTAAGGACCGGCTGAAGGGCTACCGGGTGGCTCTTCGCGAGGCACGCGTGCCCTACCTCCGGCGGCGGGTGCTGGACCTCGCCCTGCGTGACCGGGACGGCGAGGCGGAGGACGCGGTGGGGGCACTGCTGGACGCCAACCCCGAGGTGACCGCTGTCTTCGCCGCCAACAACGTGGTCGCCGAACTCGTCTGGCAGGAGCTGAAACGGCGGGGACGTACCGTCCCGGACGACTGCTCGGTCGTCTCCTTCGACGACGAGACCTGGATGCGGATGGTCGAACCGAAACTCACGGCGGTGCGGCAGCCGGTCTTCGAAATGGGCAGCAGGGCGGCCACGTTGCTGCTGGAACGCGTCGACAGCGGACGGGGCAGGGCCGAGACCCACATCCTCCAGCCGGAGTTGGTGGTCCGCGGTTCGACGTGCCGGGCAGGGCTTCGGGAGTAACCGCCCCGACTCCGTGCTCTGCGGGCCCGGTCGGCCCTGCTCGCAACGGGTGTCTGTGCTGTCAGCCGCACCCGTCCACAAGTGCCTCCGTCCGATGCATTGACGCGTCCACGCGGTGTGGTTACGTTCTCACATGGCATCGATGCCACATGCCTTCCGAGCCCCGTTCCCGGGTCTCGGGCGCCTCGGGCTCCGCCCCGCTTCCGCACCACCCTCTGCACCACGCCGTGTCGGCCAGCTGCTCGAAGGAGAGACTCCATGGCGGCACCATCAGGGCGAACGCGCCGTACCGCGTGCTCAGTCGCCGCAGTCCTCGGCCTGCTGCCCCTCGCCGCGTGCGGTGGCGTGAGCGTCGCCGACGACACCTCCACCACGTTCACCACCATGGGCTTCGGCCTGGGTGACGCCATCGCCACGTCCCGCATCGACGACGCGCGCAAGGCCCTCGACGGAATGGAACTCCAGATCAACGAAGGGGCCTTCGACGAGCAGCAGTTCCTCTCCGCCGTCGCCGCAGGGGATCCGCCCGACGTGGTGAACATGGACCGCACCCTCATCGGTGGCTACGCCGCGCGCGGTGCCCTCCTCCCGCTCACCGACTGCGTGCGCGAGCAGAGCATCGACCTGAAGCAGTACCGGGCTTCGGCGATCGACGAGGTCAAGCTCAACGGCTCCGTCTACGGAATGCCGGACAGCTTCGACAACCGCATCCTGCTCATGGACGCCTCCGTGCTGAAGAAGGCCGGCCACAGCGCTTCCGATGTGGACACCTCCGACTGGGAGGGACTGCGCGAGCTGACCGGCGCTCTCAAGAAGCAGGACGGCGGCAAGCTCACCCGCATCGGATTCGACCCGAAGATCCCGGAGTTCTTCCCGTTGTGGGTGCGGGCCAACGGCGGCTCCCTCATCAGTGACGACGGGCGCACGGCGCGTCTGGACAGTCCTCGCGTGGTCGAGGCGCTCGCATACACGACAGGTCTGATCGACGAACAGGGCGGCTGGGGAAAGCTGAAGGCTCTGCGTGACTCCTTCGACCAGTTCGGCAAGGGAAACCAGCTCGTCCAGCACCAGGTGGGCGCGTATCCCATGGAGGACTGGTATGTGAACGTCCTCGGTGACACCTCCCCCCAAGTCGATCTGGGAAGCGGCTACTTCAAGGACCGGGAGGGCAGGCCCGTCAACTACGTCTCGGGAACGGGATGGGCGATCCCCAAGGGCAGCAGGCACGTCGAGGAGGCCTGCACCTTCATCAGGACCATGACCTCCACCCGCGCCTGGGTGAAGGCTGCCGCGGCGAAGGCGAAGGACGTGCGGTCGCGCGACGCCTACTACACCGGCGACTTCACCGGTAACCGCAAGGCCGACGAGATCATCGAGTCGAAGGTGTGGAAGCCCACCGGCAAGAAGGCCTTCGACGAGGCGACCCGCAGGCTCTACGACATCCAGAAGGCCGGATTCGCCGTTCCCGCCAACGCGGCAGGCACGGAGTTCAAGCAGGCGTGGCAGGACGCGTGCAACAGGGTGCTCTCCGGTGAGCAGTCGCCGAAGCAGGCCCTGGAACAGGCCCAGCAAGAGGCGCAGAGCGCTCTCGACATCGCGAACCAGGGGCGTGAGTGATGACCGTCTCCAGCAGGACAGCCACGGCCCCGGCACCGGACGCTTCCGGCTCTCTTCCTCCGACGGCTGCGACCGGTGACCGCGGCGACCGACGCGAGCGTGCCCGCCGCTGGCGGGCCTCGTGGCGACGCCGGGAGACCCGCGCCGCCTACGCCTTCCTGTCCCCGTGGATCTTCGGCTTCGTCGTGCTCACCGCCGGGCCGATGCTCGCCACCCTCTGGCTCTCCTTCACCAACTACGACGGCATCACGCAGCCGAAGGGCGTGGGGTTCGAGAACTACCGGCAGCTCTTCGAGGACCCCTCGGTCGCCAAGTCCCTGATGAACACACTGCTGTTCACCGTCATGCGGGTGCCGCTGTCCATGGCCGTGGCTCTCGCGCTGGCCATGCTGCTGATGAGGGTGGGGCGTGCCACCGGCTTCTTCCGCACTCTCTTCTACCTCCCGGTGATGACGCCCTCGGTCGCGGTCGGCATCCTCTTCCTGCTGCTGTTCAACGGCAACGTCGGCCTCATCAACACAGTGCTCGGATTCGTCGGTGTCGACGGGCCGAGCTGGACGACCGACGGGGACTGGATCAAGCCGGGCCTGGTGCTGACGACGCTCTGGTCGGTCGGCTCCACGGTGATCATCTATCTGGCCGCGCTGAAGAACGTGCCCGAAGAGCTGTACGAAGCCGCGGAGATCGACGGTGTGGGTCGCCGGCAGGCATTCGTTCACGTGACGCTGCCGCAGATATCGGGGGCGCTCTTCTTCACCCTCATCGTCAACACCATCGCCTCGCTGCAGACCTTCACCGAGGCCTATACAGCCTTCTTCGGATCGTCCAACTCCCAGACGTACAGCAACGACGCGGCGCTCTTCTACGTCGTGCACCTCTTCCAGCAGGCGTTCCAGTACATGCACCTCGGATACGCCTCGGCCCTGGCCTGGCTGCTCTTCCTGGTGATCCTCGTGATCACCCTGATCCAGGCGAAGTTCAGCAAGCGGTTCGTCTACTACGAGGGTGAACAGCGATGACTCAGCTGACGACGCCGCCCGCGGGTCCTCCGGCGCAGGAGAGCACCCCCGAACGCCTGCCCGCGGCCCCGGTACGCACGAGGCGGGTGCGGCATCCGCGTGAGCAGGCCGGGCCGATGGGCAGGGGTCTGCGCGTCCTCGCCCTGGTCGCCATCTCCGTGATCTTCATCTATCCGTTCCTGTGGCTGGTCAGCGCATCGCTGAAGCCCTCCGAGAACGTCTTCGACAACGTCCTGATCCCGCATGTGGTGCAGTGGGAGAACTACTCCGGCATCTGGGACGAGGTCCCACTCCTGACGTGGGTCGGCAACAGCGTCGTGGTCACCCTGGCCGCTGCGATCGCCGTGACCGTCAGCAGCGCGATCGTCGCCTTCGGCTTCGCCTACTTCCGGTTCCCGGGCAGGAACGCGCTGTTCGCGCTCGTCATCTCCACGATGATGCTTCCGGCAGTCGTGCTGATGATCCCCCAGTACCTGGTCTGGAACTGGCTGCACCTGGCCAGCAGCCAGATCCCGCTGTGGGCGCCGAACCTCTTCGGCAGCGCCTTCTACATCTTCCTGCTCCGGCAGTTCTTCCTCGGCCTGCCGCGCGAGCTGTTCGAGGCGGCGCGCATCGACGGGGCGAGCTACTGGGGCATGTTCTGGCGTATCGCCGTCCCGCTGTGCCGTCCCGCGCTCGTCGTCACCTTCATCTTCGAGGTGCACGCCTCCTGGACGGACCTGGTCCGGCCGCTGGTCTACCTGCGCGACCCGGACCTCTACACGGTGCCGCGCGGGCTGAAGGCCGTGCTCGACCAGTTCGGGGAAGGAGGCGAGATGCGCTGGGAGGTCGTGGCCGCGGCCAGCGTCATCGTCACCCTTCCCATGATCATCGCGTTCTTCGTCTGTCAGCGGCACTTCGTCGAGGGCATCGCCACACAGGGACGGAAGGGTTGATGACGCTGGACCACGGCGACCGCGACGGGAAGGCCGTCCTGGCACTCGACATCGGCGGAACGAAGCTCGCCGCCGGAGTCGTACGGGCGGACGGCACCGTCCTCTCGTACGGCACCTGCCCCACCGGCGTGGCCGACGGTGCCTGGGCGGGGATCGAGCGCCTGCTCCACCTCAGCCGCGAGGTCCTGCAGGAGGCAGGTACCTCACCGGCCGGGCTGCTGGGCACCGGCATCGGGTGCGGCGGGCCGCTCGACTCCACCCGCGGAACACTGATCGCCCCGCCCCACCTGCCCGGCTGGACGGACGTCCCCATTGCCCGGCTGGCCGAGGACGCCCACGGCCTTCCCGCCGTACTGGACAACGACGGCACCGCGGGGGCGGCGGGGGAGTGGCGCTTCGGATCGGGGCGCGGCACACGCCACTTGCTCTACATGACCATCTCCACCGGCATCGGCGGGGGCATGGTCATCGACGGCCGTACGTACCGCGGCGCCGCGGGCAACGGGGGCGAGCCGGGCCATGTCACGGTCCGCTCGGACGGGCGTGGATGCGCCGGCTGCGGCCGGCAGGGGTGTCTCGAGGCGTACGCGTCCGGCACGTCCATAGCCGAACGTGCCGCGGAGGCGGTGGCACGCGCGAAGGACGAGGGCCGGCATACCGTGCTCAGCCGCCACGACACCCTCACCGCCGCCGACGTCGCCGCGGCCACCCGCGAAGGCGACCCGGTCGCGTGCGGGGTCTGGGAGGAGACGATCGACGCGCTCGGCAACGGCCTCGCCTCGGTCGTCAACCTCTACGAACCCGAACTCGTGGTGCTCGGCGGCGGGGTGATGCGCTCAGCCGACCTGCTCCTCGACCCGGTGCGC
>NZ_JACBXA010000097.1 GCF_013870515.1 Streptomyces albidus (ex Kaewkla and Franco 2022)
CGGGCGGGGCCGCGTAGGGATTCGGCTCGGCGCCCGGAACGGGAGGCGGCCCGTACCCCGGTGCGCCGCCGTACCCTCCGCCCTGCGGGGGCATCGACTCCGGCGGAACGCCCCATCCGCCCGGTCCTGCCGGGCCGCCCATCGGCGCCCCGGGGCCCATCGGTACTCCCAGCTGCGCCGCCACCTGTTGTTGTTGCTGCTGTTGCAGACCCGAGCGCGGGTCCACGGTGGAGCGGTAGTCCACCGCGCCCTGCGTGAGCCGCATGTAGGCCTCCTCCAGGGACGCCTGATGCGGCGACAGCTCCCACAGCCGCACGTCCGCACTGTGCGCGAGGTCGCTGATCTGCGGGAGCGGCAGACCGCTCACGCGCAGGGCGCCGTCCTCCTCGGGCTGCACGTGGCCGCCCGCCTCGTGCACGGCGGACGTCAGCTTCTCCCGCTGGCCCGGGTCCCCTTCGGGCGTACGGACGCGGGCGAATCCCACCGAGTTCTGGGCGATGAACTCCGTGACCGAGGTGTCGGCCATCAGCTGTCCACGTCCGATGACGATGAGGTGCTCGGCCGTCAGCGCCATCTCACTCATCAGATGGGACGAGACGAAGACCGTGCGGCCCTCGCTCGCCAGCTGCTTCATCAGATTGCGCACCCACAGGATGCCTTCGGGGTCGAGGCCGTTGACCGGCTCGTCGAAGAGGAGCACCTGGGGGTCCCCGAGCAGTGCGGCCGCGATGCCGAGCCGCTGGCCCATGCCGAGCGAGAAGCCCTGGGACCGCTTCCTCGCCACCTGCTGGAGTCCGACCACGCCCAGGACCTCGTCCACGCGGCGGGCGGGGATGCCCGAGAGCTGCGCCAGCGACAGGAGGTGGCTGCGCGCGGAGCGCCCGCCGTGAACCGCCTTCGCGTCCAGCAGGGCGCCGACCTGGCGGGGCGCGTTGGGCAGGTTGCGGAAGGAGTGGCCGCCGATGGTGACCTTGCCGGCCGACGGAGCGTCCAGGCCCAGGATCATCCTCATCGTGGTCGACTTGCCCGAGCCGTTGGGCCCGAGGAAGCCGGTCACCGTTCCCGGCCGTACCTGGAAGGACAGGTTGTAGACGGCCGTCTTGGCGCCGTAGCGCTTTGTCAGGCCGTACGCCTCGATCATTCGATTCGTCCCTGGACGCAGTGTGGGGCTGCCTCACCCCCGGGCATGGCCTAGGAGGCTACAAGGCCCCTGTTCGGTTCCGTTCGGTGGTTCGTACAAGCTGTCGGAGCCGCCGGGTGAGGCGTGGTCAGGCGTCGCGCTTCTTCAGGACGATCCAGCCGGCGAGCAGCGCCGCGACCGTCCAGCCCACCATGATCAGAAGCCCTTCGTACGGCCCGTACGGACGGCTCAGCGACTCCGGCACCACCGCGGTGACCGTCTTGCCGGCCTGGTCGGGCAGGTACTGCGCGTACTCCTTCGTGGCGTTCACGTTGCCCAGGATGTTGGAGATGAGGAAGAAGAACGGCATCAGGATGCCGAAGGCGAGCAACGGGCTGCGCAGCACGAAGGTCAGCCCCATCGCGAAGAGCGCGATCAGCGTCATGTAGATCCCGCCGCCGAGAACCGCGCGCAGCACGCCCTTGTCGTCGATCGAGACGCTGTGCTCGCCGAGCAGTGCCTGCCCGACGAAGAAGGCCAGGAAGCTGGTCGCCATTCCGACCACCAGCACGAGGCCTCCCGCCACGAAGATCTTCGCGGCGATGAAGACGCTCCGCTGGGGAACTGCGGCCAGCGAGCTGCGAATCATGCCGGTGTTGTACTCGCCGGAGACGATCAGCACGCCGAACGCGATCATCGCCAGCTGCCCGAGGCCGGAGCCCGAGAAGCTCGTCTGCGTCGCGTCGAAGTTCAGCTGCTCGTTCTTGCCCAGCTTGTCGAACTGGGACGCGGTGAAGGCGCAGATGAGGGCGGAGAGTCCGACGGTCACCGTCAGCGCCGTGACCAGCGTCCACAGCGTGGAGCGTACGGAACGGATCTTGGTCCACTCCGAGTGGAGAACCCGGGTTGTGTGCGGCATGCTCTAGCGCCTCCTCCTGCCGGCCTGGCCGGTCTGCCGACTGGGCTGCTCGCCCTTCCCCTGTGCCTGGTACTCCACCGACCCCGCCGTCAGCTGCATGAACGCCTCCTCCAAGGACGCCTTCTGCGGGCTCAGCTCATGCAGGACGACCCGGTACCAGGCGGCCAGTTCGCCGATGCGGGCGGGATCGACTCCGTCCACCTGCATCGCCCCGTCCTCCTCGAAGACGGGCATGACGCCGGAGTGGACGAGGATGTCCCGCATCCGTTCGGGCTCCGGCGTGCGGACGCGGACGAACGTGCGCGAGTTCTTGGCGATGAAGTCCGCCATGGACGTGTCCGCGAGGAGCTTGCCGCGGCCGATGACCACCAGATGCTCGGCGGTCAGCGACATCTCGCTCATCAGGTGGGACGAGACGAAGACGGTGCGGCCCTCGGAGGCCAGGTGCTGCATCAGGTTGCGGATCCAGTGGATGCCCTCGGGGTCGAGGCCGTTGACCGGCTCGTCGAACATCAGGATCTTCGGGTCGCCGAGGAGGGCGCCCGCGATGCCGAGGCGCTGCCCCATCCCGAGGGAGAAGCCCTTCGGCCTCTTCCTGGCGACGTCGCTGAGGCCGACGAGATCCAGCACCTCGTTGATGCGCTTCTTCGGGATGTTGTTGGACTGCGCCATACACAGCAGGTGGTTGTAGGCGGTGCGTCCGCCGTGGACGGCCTTGGCCTCCAGCAGCGCCCCGATGTGGTTCAGAGGGTCCCGCAGCTGGTTGTAGCGCTTGCCGTCGATGCGGATGCTGCCGCTGGTGGGACTGTCCAGGCCCAGCATCATGCGCATCGTCGTGGACTTGCCCGCCCCGTTGGGGCCGAGGAACCCGGTGACGATGCCTGGACGCACGCTGAAGGTGAGGTGGTCCACGGCCGTCTTGTCGCCGTACCTCTTCGTCAGCGCCTGCAGCTCAATCATGCGACGACGCTATGCGTGCACAGCCGCCATGGCCAGCCGTTCGCAGTCACCGCCACAACGGATTACCACCAGTTCACGGGCGCTTCCCGGCGTTACGGGCGGAGCGCGGCGAGGTCGTCCTTAGCAGGACGGACAACCAGGTTCCGGTGTCGTGAGGGGCTTGCGCCCCGCGGAACGGCCGCGGAACGGGGCACCGCCGCGTACCGGGAACTCCGCGTGCGGACCCGGCACCACCGAGACCCCGCACAGAACAATCGCCCCGGGACACAGACGGGCCCGGCACCTGAGGTGCCGGGCCCGGGACTGCTCGTGCGTGCTGCCTGCGTCAGCGGGACTGCTGGGCGGGGACGCTGCGTGCGGCGCCCTCGTCCTCGGAGTCCGTCTCCTCGCCGCCCTGGCCGGCCGCGGCGACGGCCGCACCGGTGAGGGTGGCCAGCATCTCGCGGACGTTGGTCAGCTGAGCGTTGATGCTGTCGCGGCGGTTGGTGAGAGCGGCCAGCTCGCGCTCGGACTCGCTGCGGACGCGGTCCGCCTTCGCGTTGGCGTCGGCCACGATGTCCTCGGCCTGGCGCTGGGCCGTCTCGACCGTCTGACGGGCACGGCGCTCCGCGTCCGTACGCAGCTTCTCGGCCTCGAGACGCAGCTGCTCGGCGCGGTGCTCGATCTCCGCCAGGCGCTTCTCCGCCTTCGCCTGACGGGAGGCGAGGTCGCGCTCGGACTGCTCGCGGCGCTTGGCGAGGTTGGTCTCGAAGTCGGCGGCGGCCTGGGCGGCCTTGGCGCGGGTGTCCTCGAAGAGGGAGTCCGCCTCCTCGCGCTTGGACTGCGCGTCCTTCTCCGCCTCCGTGCGCAGGCTGGTGGCCTCGCCCTTGGCCTTCTCGACGATGCTCGCGCCCTCGTCCTCGGCCTTGGACCTGCGGTCGGAGGCGTAGGCCTCCGCGTCGTTGCGCACCTGCTGGGCTGCGCCTTCGGCCAGCTCGCGGTGCTGGTCGGCGGCCTTGCGGGCCTCATCACGCAGGTCCTTGGCCTCCTCCTCGGCGAGGCGGAGGATCTTCTCGACACGTGCGCCCAGCCCGGCGTAGGACGGCTCGGCGTCATTTACCTGGGCCTGGGCGTTCTGCGTCTCGAGGTGGAGCTCCTCGATGCGCTTTTCCAGAGAGGTGATGCGGGACAGTGCGCTGTCACGGTCGGCGACGAGCTTCGTGATGCGGTCGTCCACCTGCCCGCGGTCGTAGCCACGCCGCACGAGCTCGAAGCCGAATGGGGAGGAAGTGTCGCTCATGGGGTTCCTGTCGAGTCAGACGGGTTATCAGACGGGGAGTTATAGGGGGAATCCTAGGGGCCAAGTCGGCGTGTCATCGAGCCATTGCCGGTTTGATCTGGAGAATGTGCGCTCGTTCGAGTGGCTAACCGCCGGAATCCTTGCCACCCGAGCGAGTCGTGCCTGCACCAACACCCGCGGCCACACCGTTGGTTGACCCGGCGTCGGCACCGTTCTTCTTGCCGCCGCCGCCTTCCGTGCCGCCGCCGGCGCCGGAAGACTCGAAGGACTCCAGCGCCTCCAGCACGTCCTGCACACGGGAGATCTCGGCGTTGATGTTCTCCTGCCGGCGCTCCAGCACCTCCAGTTCGCGCTGTCCGGCCTCGACCGTACGCTCCGCCTCCATTGCCGCTTCCGAGCGGAGCTGCTCGGCCTCACGCACCATCTCGGCCTTGCGCTGCTCGGCGTCCTTGAGCAGGCCCTCGGCCTTCTTCACCGCGGAGACGCGGACGCTGCCCGCCTCGTCATCGGCCTCACGCACGAGGCGCGCGGCCTTCTCCTCGGCGTCGCGCAGCTGCTCCTGCGCAGCCTTCACCAGCTTGTCGCAGCGCTCGCCGGCGCTCTGCATCGCCTCGGAGGACTCGCGCCGAGCGCGCTCGTGCAGCTGCTCGATCTCACGCTCGACGCGGGAGCGCTGCTCCTCCGTGCGCTCCCTGATCGCGGCGGAGTCGCTGCGCGCCTCGTCCAGCATGGTGTTGGAGTCGTGGCGCGCCCGCTCCACCAGCTCGCGGCCCTCCTGGCGGGCCTCGGCGACCAGGCGGTCCGACTCCCGGCGGGCGGCGCCCACCATGCTGTCGGACTGCTCTTCGGCGGCGGTCTGCGCGCGGCGGGCCTCCTCGCGCGCCTCGGCGACCAGCTGGTCGGCCTGTTCGGCGGCCTCGTTGCGACGGCGGGCCGCCTTCTCGCGGGCCTCGTCCAGGATGCGCTCGGACTCCGCACGTGAACGCTCGGACTCCTCCAGCGCCTCCGAAACCGTGGTCTCCGCCATGGACTTGGCGGCCTCGGTCTCCTCCTGCGCCTCCTGGCGCAGCGTGGCGACGGTGCGCTCGGCGGCGATCCGCTGGCGCGCGATCTCCTCCTCGGCCTGCTCGTGCAGCCCTGCGACGGAGTCGCGTACCTGCTGAGCGGTCTCCTCGGCGGTGCCCACCATGTCCGCAGCGCGGCGCTCCGCCTCCTCGACGAGCCGCGCGGCCTCCGTCTGGGCGTCCTCGACCCGCTGCCGGGCGGCGGCCAGAAGCTCGTCGCTCTGTTCGCGCGCGTCCCTGCGTTCGCGGTGCGCTTCCTCGCGGGCCTCGGAGAGCAGCTGCTCGGCCTCGCGCCGACGCCGCTCGGCCTCCTCGCGGGCGGCCGACAGGGCCTCCGCGGCCTCGGCGTTCGTCCGCTCGGAAGCGAGGTTCGCCTCGGACCTGATCCGGTCGGCGGTGTCCTGAGCCTCGGCACGCAGCCGCTCCGCCTCCGAGGCGGCGTCGCTGCGCAGCTGCACGGCCAGGGCCTCACCCTCGGCACGCGCACGCGAAGCGTCCGAGTGCGCCTCCGAACGGAGCCGCTCGGCGTCCTCCTCGGCCTGCTGCTGGAGCGTGCGCAGCCGCTCGGCCGACTCGAGGCGCAGCCGCTCGGTCTCGGTACGGGCCTCTTCGCGCAGCCGCTCCGCTTCGCTGCGCGCGTCGGACAGCGCCTGCTCGGCGTTCGACAGCTTCGTCTCGGCCTCGGTGTGCAGCCGCTCCAGCTCGTCGGCCGCCTCCGCCTTGCGGTCGCGGGCGGCCTGCTCGGCCTCCTCGCGGATGCGCCGTCCGGCCTCGTCGGCGTCCGAACGCGTCTGGCTGGCCTGCTGTTCGGCCGTGGAGCGCAGCTCCTCGGCCTCCGCGTTCGCACGCTCCAGCGCCTCGTCGGCCTGCCGGCGCAACGTCGTCGCGCGCTCGATGGCCTCGGAGCGGACCCTGTCGCTCTCGGTGGTGGCGTCGCTGCGGGTGTCCTCCGCGTCGGCCTTCGCCTTGATCAGCAGTTCCTCGGCGTTGTTCGCCGCCTCCTCGATCTGCTGTACGGCGTCGCGCCTGGCCTCGCCGCGGATGCGCTCGCCTTCCTCGACGGCGTCCGCACGCAGGTGCTCGGCCTCGTCGCGCAGCCGCCGGGCTTCCTCCTGAAGCTCGACGGTCTTCTCGCGGTACTCCTTCGTGTCGTCCTTGGCGGCGCCCTCGAGCTCCTCGACCAGCCTCCGGGCCTCGGAACGCAGGCGTTCCGCCTCGTCTTCGGCCTCCCGGCGGATCCGCTCCGCTTCCTCCACGGCCGAACGCGTGGTGGCCTTGGCCTCCGCGGAAGCCTTGTCGAGCGCGTCCTCGGCTGTGCGGGCGGCCTCGGCGAGCTGGTTCGCGGACTCCTCGGCCGACCTCGACCGGGCCTCCTCCTTGGCCTCCGCGATCACCTGCTCGGCCTGGGCCTTGGCCTCCTCGCGGAGCTGCTCGGCCTCGGACTTGATGGCCTCCGACTCCTTGGTGGCCTGGCTGACCATGCGCGCGACCTCGGCCTTGGCCGTACGGGTGCGCTGGTCGTTGTCCGATTCGGCGTCGGCGAGGGTCTTCGCCGCGGCGTCGGCCGCGTCCGCCAGCTTCTGCTCGGCCTCGGCGCGGGCCTCGCGCAGCGCGGCCTCCGCCTCCTGCATCCGCTCGCCCGCTCGGCGCACGAGATCGGCTGCCTCGCGCCGGGACGTCTCGGATTCGGTGCTGGTGGAGGTGCGCAGCTGCTCCGCGTGCTCGCTGGCCTCCTGCGCCTGCGTGGAGGCGGACGTCAGCAGCCGCTCGGCCTCGGCACGGGCACGGCGCAGGATGTCGTCGGCTTCCGACCGGGCCTGCTCGGCCTCCGAACTGAGCCTGGTGCGCGTCTCCTCGGCGCTTCGCTGGGCCTCTTCGCGGGCCTGGGAGAGGGAGCGCTCCGTCTCGGCGCGGGTCTCCTCCATGAGGCGCTGCGCCTGCTGTTCCGTACGGGCACGGAGCTGCTCGGCCCAGGCGACGTTCTCGTTGACGTGGGACTCGACGGTGGAGCGGCGCTCGGCCAGCTCCAGGTCGAGCTGCTGGCGGCGGCGCACGGCCTCGGCGTGCAGCTCCGACTCCAGCCGGGACTGCTGCTCGGCACGCTCCTGGAGCAGCCGCTGGGTCTCCATGCGGGCGTCGCGCAGCTCGCGCTCGGCGTCGGCGCGCATCTGGTCGGCCTGGTGCTGCGCATTGCGAAGCAGCGCCTCGGCCTGCTGGGAGAGGTTGTCGTACCCGGCTGGGCGCGTGGCGATGGCGCGGCGCGCCTCGTGCAGCTTGGCGCGCAGCACTTCGACCTGGTAGCCGAGGTCGTCGGCATGGTCGACGGCCTTCTCCCGCTCCTTCTTCAGCCGCTCCATCTCGGCCTCGAACTGCGAGAGGTGGTCGTCAGCCTCGTAGCGGTCGTAGCCCCGCACTGCGCGGTCCCATCCGTCCCCTGGTCGTCGTGGTGAACTGACCCGTCGTGCAGATGGTGTCAGATCATCGGCGGAACGCGGGCCGGTTCTCCAGCCCCGGAAGCCTTCCGCCCGAAATGTACGGAGGCCCGCCCCGGCCGAGTGGCCACTCTACCGGGCCGAAAGGCGGGCGTCAGTGGTCCGTTGCCGCCGGTGAATCCGGAGAGGTGTGCGGGGCGGCCGCGGTGACCAGTTCCGTGAGAACTCCGTGGCAGTCCTTGGGGTGCAGGAACGTGATGCGGGAGTCCATCGAGCCGCGGCGCGGTTCGTCGTAGAGAACGCGGACGCCGCGCTCCCCGATCGCGGCCGCGTCCGCGTCCACGTCCGCGGTGCCGAAGGCGATGTGGTGGACGCCTTCTCCGTTCTTGTCCAGCCATTTGGCGACCGTCGAGTCCTCCCGGACGGGCTCCAGCAGCTGGAGGTAGGAGGAGCCGCCGTCGTCGGTGCCGTTGATCCGGAGCATGGCCTCGCGGACCCCCTGCTCCTCGTTGACCTCGGTGTGGAAGACCTCGAAGCCGTAAGTGGCACGGTAGAAGTCGACGGTCCGGTCAAGGTCGAAACAGGCGATCCCGATGTGGTCGATACGCGTCAGCATGGCCCCAGTGCAGCGCCTCGACGCTTGGTTACGCAACGTGCGCACGGTCACACCGGCTGACCGGTGACCCGGGACAGTACTGCTCAGTACATTGGCGGTGCCTCCCTTAACCCTCGTTAACTTTTTGCCGAAGGGACCCGAACCCTCATGACTGGTACGTCAGCTCGTACGTCCACCTCAGTGATCGTCTCCGGTGCGCGCACTCCCATGGGGCGGCTGCTCGGCTCGCTCAAGTCCTTCTCCGGGGCCGACCTCGGCGGCTTCGCCATCAAGGCCGCGCTGGAGCGGGCGGGGATCAGCGGCGACCAGGTCGAGTACGTGATCATGGGGCAGGTGCTCCAGGCCGGAGCCGGCCAGATCCCCGCACGTCAGGCCGCCGTCAAGGCCGGCATCCCGATGAACGTGCCTGCGTTGACCGTCAACAAGGTCTGCCTCTCCGGGCTCGACGCGATCGCGCTCGCCGACCAGCTCGTCCGTGCCGGCGAGTTCGACGTCGTCGTCGCGGGCGGCCAGGAGTCGATGACGAACGCGCCGCACCTGCTGCCGAAGTCCCGTGAGGGCTACAAGTACGGCGCCGTCGAGATGCTCGACGCCATGGCGCACGACGGGCTGACCGACTCCTTCGAGAACATCGCCATGGGCGCCTCGACGGAGAAGCACAACACCAGGCTCGGCATCGCCCGTCCCGAGCAGGACGAGGTGGCCGCACGCTCGCACCAGCGCGCGGCGGCGGCGCAGAAGAACGGCCTCTTCGAGGCCGAGATCACCCCGGTGGAGATCCCGCAGCGCAAGGGCGACCCGGTCGTCTTCAGCCAGGACGAGGGCATCCGGGGCGAGGCGACCGCCGAGTCCCTCGGCAAGCTGCGCCCCGCCTTCGCCAAGGACGGGACGATCACCGCCGGTTCGGCGTCGCAGATCTCCGACGGCGCCGCGGCGGTCGTGGTCATGAGCAAGGCCAAGGCGGAGGAGCTCGGCCTGGAATGGATCGCGGAGATCGGCGCCCACGGCAACGTGGCCGGCCCCGACAACTCCCTCCAGTCCCAGCCCTCCCGTGCCATCGAGCACGCGCTGGCGAAGGACGGGAGCGGGCTCAGCGCCGACCAGCTCGACCTGATCGAGATCAACGAGGCCTTCGCGGCCGTCGCCGTGCAGTCAATGAAGGACCTCGGCGTGGACCCCGAAAAGGTGAACGTCAACGGTGGCGCGATCGCTCTGGGGCACCCCATCGGGATGTCCGGTGCGCGTATCGTCCTGCACCTGGCACTGGAGCTGGGGCGCAGGGGCGGTGGCGTCGGTGCCGCCGCGCTGTGCGGTGGCGGCGGTCAGGGCGACGCGCTGGTGGTGCGGGTCCCGGGCAAGTGACCTCGCCCGTGTGAGCACCCCGGCGATCGGTCCCGCAGGTCCGTGATCCGGGCCCGGGCCCCGAACAGGGCCCGGGCCCGCGATCCGTGGAAGACACAAGGAGCGCAACAGGCATGGCGGCAGACGTCCCCGCGCTGGTGGAACAGGCGAGAGAGGGCCGGCCGAGGGCGGTCGCCCGGCTGATCTCCCTCGTGGAGGGGGCGTCGCCGCAGTTGCGCGAGGTCATGGCCGCGCTGGCGCCGCACTGCGGCAACGCCTACGTGGTCGGGCTGACCGGATCGCCGGGCGTCGGCAAGTCCACCTCCACGTCGGCGCTCGTATCGGCGTACCGGCGTGCGGGCAAGCGGATCGGGATTCTCGCCGTCGACCCCTCCTCGCCGTTCTCCGGCGGTGCCCTGCTGGGCGACCGGGTGCGGATGGGCGAGCACGCCTCCGACCCCGGCGTCTACATCCGTTCGATGGCCACGCGGGGCCATCTCGGCGGGCTCGCCTGGGCCGCGCCGCAGGCGATCCGGGTGCTGGACGCCGCAGGCTGCGACATCGTGCTCGTCGAGACGGTCGGCGTCGGGCAGAGCGAGGTCGAGATCGCGGCACAGGCCGACACGAGCGTCGTGCTGCTCGCCCCGGGCATGGGGGACGGAATCCAGGCCGCCAAGGCCGGAATCCTGGAGATCGGCGACGCGTACGTCGTCAACAAGGCCGACCGTGACGGGGCGGACGCGACCGTCCGGGAGCTGAACCACATGCTGGGGCTGGGGGAGGCCCGCGCACCGGGCGACTGGCGTCCTCCCATCGTCAAGACCGTCGCGGCAAGGGGCGAGGGCATCGACGAGGTGATGGAGGCGCTGGAGAAGCACCGCGCGTGGATGGAGGAGCGCGGGGTGCTCGCGGAGCGGCGGTCGCGCCGGGCGGCGCGGGAGATCGAGACGATCGCGGTGACCGCTCTGCGTGAGCGGATGGGGGAACTGCGGGGCGGACAGCGGCTCGACGCGCTGGCCGAGCGGGTCGTCGGCGGATCGCTCGACCCGTACGCGGCGGCGGACGAGCTGATCGCCGGGGTGACCGAGGCATAGCGCCCCGCCTTCAGCGCGGACGCGCGTGTGAACGAGGCGCGGCATGACGAACGGCCCGGCCGTCCGCGTCGGCGCCTGAGGCGTGATGCGGAGGGCCGGGCCGTGGATGCCCGTCCGGTGTTCACCGGGCCCCGTGGAGGGGCGAACGGTCAGTCGTCGTTCTCGTGGGCGTCGTCGTCACGGCCGTCGTCGTCACGGTCGTCCTGGTCGTCGCGGTCGTCACTGGCGTCGCTGTCGTGGTCCTCGTTCTCCGAGGCCGGCTTCGTCAGCTTGCCGGAGGCCGGGTCGACCGAGAAGTCCCGCTCCTGGCCGTTCTTGCCGGTCGTCTCCACCTCCCAGGCGCCGTTCCTGTCGTCGTCCAGGTCGACGGAGGTGACCGTGCCGTGGGCCGCCGCCTTGTCGGCCGCGTCCTTCGCCGAGACCTTCAGGTTCGCGGGGACGTTCTCATCGGCGGACTCCTTCTTGTCGCCGACGACCTTGTTCGTCTTCGCGTCCAGCTGGACCTCGTGGGACGTCTTGCCGTCGATGAGTTCGACCTCCCAGACCAGGCCCTTCCTGTCCTGGTCGAGGTCGACGCTGGTGACGGTGCCGGGCGCGGCCTTCTCGGCGGCGGCCGCCGCCTCGGAAGCCGTCGTCCCGGCCGACTTCGCCTCCGCGCGGTCGTCCTTGTCCTCACCGCGGGACTCGCCCTTGTCGTCCCGGTCGTCGTCGCGGTCCTGACCCCGGTCGTCGTCGCGGTCGTCGCGGTCCTGACCCCGGTCGTCGTCGCGGTCCTGGACGACGCTCGTGGCCGAGCGCTGCTCGCCGCCGTCGTCCGCGAAGGCCGCGGCGGAAAGCGTGCCCGTACCGACCAGGGCTGCTGCGGTGAGCGTCGCGATGGCGATCTTGCGCTTCATGATTCCTCCCGAGTGGGTTGCGATGTGTGTCCCACCGTGGCGGGAGGATGCTGAACGCAGCCTGAAGCCACCTGAAGATCACTTCAGGTGGGATGCGGGAGAGTGGACCCCATGCGCTTGCTGATTGTGGAGGACGAGCGGCGGCTCGCCCTGTCGCTCGCCCGGGGCCTGACCGCCGAGGGCTTCGCCGTCGACGTCGTCCACGACGGGGCCGAGGGGCTGCACAGGGCGAGCGAGGGCGAGTACGACCTGATCGTTCTCGACATCATGCTGCCCGGCATGAACGGCTACCGCGTCTGCGGAGCGCTGAGGGCCGCGGGCGACGAGACGCCGGTGCTGATGCTGACCGCCAAGGACGGCGAGTACGACGAGGCCGAGGGCCTGGACACCGGCGCCGACGACTATCTGACCAAGCCGTTCTCGTACGTGGTGCTGCTCGCCAGGGTGCGTGCCCTGCTGCGGCGGCGTACGCGCGGGGCCAGGACGGTGCTCAGGCTGGGGACGCTCAGCGTCGATCCGGGGAGCCGGCGCGTGTCCGTGGGGGAGCGGGACGTGGAGGTCACCGCGAAGGAGTTCGCGGTGCTGGAGCATCTCGCGGTGCGGCCGGGCGACGTCGTCTCCAAGGCGGAGATCCTGGAGCACGTGTGGGACTTCGCGTACGAGGGCGACGTGAACATCGTCGAGGTCTACGTCAGCGCGCTGAGGCGCAAGCTCGGGGCGGGCTGGATCGCCACGGTGCGCGGAGCCGGATACAGGTTGGTGGACGCCGATGCGTAGGGGTTCGGTACGGGCTCGGGCCGCGTCGGGCGCGACCCTGGTGGTGGCCGTGGCGCTGGTGGCCGCGGGGATCGCCGTCGTGGCGGTGCTGCGCGCAGGCCTGGCCGACAACGCCCGGCTTCAGGCCGAGTCCACCGCCCGCGAAGTGGCCGCCCAGGTCTCCGACGTGAACGCGCGGGGAGTGGGGGAGATCGACGGGCTCGACGACGACCACGACGAACCCGTGCAGGTCGTCGGGCCGCGCGGGAAGGTGCTCGGAGCAGGGGAGTCGCTGCGAGGCAAGGGCCCCGTCGCCGGCTTCAACCGCGTCGAGACCGACGACGACAAGGCGGACGCCGAGAAGGACGCCGAGAAGGACTCCGAGAAGGACTCCGACGCCGAGAAGGACGCCGACGACAGGGGCAAGGACGACGCCGACGACAAGGCAGAGCCCCCCGAGGCCGACGATGACGGTGTCGACAGGGACAGCGAGGAGGGGACCGTCCGGCTGGACGGCGAGGACTTCAGCGTCGTCGCCGTGCAGAGCAGCACGCGCGACGGGACGCCCGTGACGGTGTACGCCGGAGCCTCGCTCAAGGACCAGCAGGAAGCGGTCTCTTCGGTGACGCAGTCGATGCTGCTGGGCCTGCCCGCGCTCCTGGCCGTCGTCGCCGGAGTGACGTGGCTGGTGACTCGGCGAGCGCTGCGTCCCGTGGAGAGCATCCGCAGCGAGATGGCCGGGATCACTGCCAGCACCGACCTCTCGCGGCGGGTTCCCGAGCCGGACGCCCGGGACGAGGTGGCCGCCCTTGCCCGCACGACGAACGAGACGCTGGCCGCCCTCGAGTCGTCTGTGGAGCGGCAGCGGCGGTTCGTCGCAGACGTCTCGCACGAGCTGCGCAGCCCCATCGCCTCTCTGCGTACGCAGCTCGAAGTGGGAGCCGCCCACCCCGACCTGCTGGACGTCGACGGAGCCGTGGCCGACACCGTGCGCCTTCAGCAGCTCGCCACCGATCTGCTCCTGCTGGCCCGTCTGGACGCCGGCGAGCGGCCGGGTGAGGCCCGCGTGGCGCTGGGTGCGCTGATGCGGGAGGAGCTGGCGCAGCAGCAGTGGGGCCCGCACCCGGTGCACCTCGGCGAGCTGGCCGAGGGCGAAGTGTCGGGGTCGCGGGCCCAGTTGACGCGTGTGGTGGTCAATCTGCTGCAGAACGCCCAGCGTCATGCCGCGTCGCAGGTCACCGTCGCGGTACGGGAGGAAGGGCGGTGGGTGGAGCTCGAGGTCGCCGACGACGGGTCCGGAGTGCCGGAGGCGGAACGGGAGCGGATCTTCGAGCGCTTCGTACGGCTGGACGACGCCCGCAGCCGCGACGAAGGCGGCGCGGGGCTGGGACTCGCCATCGCCCGGGACGTGGCGACGCGGCACGGCGGGACGCTGACCGTCACGGACGGCGCCCGCTTCGTGCTGCGGCTGCCTGCTGCCGGGAGCTAGGGCGCGACCTAGAACCGGCCGCGCTCGGTGCGGAGCTTCTCGGCAACGGGGAGCAGCGTCTCGTGGAGGTGCGCCAGGTCCTCGGGCGACATCCTGTCGATGAAGTGGCGCCGCACCGAGGCGACGTGGTGCGGTGCGACGCTGCGCATCGTGTCCCAGCCCTCCTCGGTGAGGACGGCGAACAGGCCGCGCTTGTCCGATTCGCAGCTCTCGCGACGGACCAGGCCGGCCTTCTCCATACGCGTGATCTGGTGGGAGAGGCGGCTCTTGGACTGGAGCGTGGAGGAGGCCAGGTCGCTCATCCTCATCCGGTGTTCGTCGGACTCGGAGAGGTTGACCAGGATCTCGTAGTCGTTCATGGTCAGGCCGAAGGGCTGGAGGTCACGCTCCAGCTGATACATGAGCAGGCGGTTGACGTCCAGATGGATGCGCCACGCCCGCTGCTCTTCCGCGGTGAGCCAACGAGTCCCGTTGTCGGTGTCCATACCAGGAGACTCTACCCAGGGCTTGTCCGAAGTCCGTACAGATGTGCTCATAGCCCGAACCTGCGCTGGAGACTTCCGAGCTGCCCGGGGAGTTGCGGGGTCTGCTGGCCGCCGTGCTGGCCGCCGTGCTGGCCACCGCCCGGTACGCCCGCCTCGTGCGGCACCGCACCGGTCGCCTGCTCGGCCATGAGCACTTCGGTCGACTGGATCAGGACGGTGCCCGAGCCCACGAACTCGAACTGGTGCTCCTCGCCGGATGCGCCGCCGATGCCGGTCATGGCACGGAGTCCGCCCAGCACGCCCTTGAGGTAGCCGTGGTCGTAGTGGTGGCAGGGGGAGGGGCAGTCCGCCCAGCCCACCAGGGCCTGCGGGTCGACGCGGACCGGCGGCTCGACGAAGTGCACCTTGCCGTTGGACGCGGCGACGAACTTGCCGGTGCCGATGAGGGTCAGGAAGCCGGGGATGATCGACTGCTTCAGGGACAGCGACGGTTCGAAGGCCAGGAGGTTGCCCGAGCGGACCGTGAGGTTGCCGTCCTCCAGGTCGAAGGAGTTGACGTCGAAGGCGCGGTCGGCCAGCAGCATCTTGCCGCTGCCCTCGGCGACGACCCAGTCCGCGGCGTGGAGCGGCGAGTGGAAGCTGGTGGCGACCAGGCGGTCCAGGTGCCCGTGGCCGACGCCGTTGAACTCGATCTGCCCGTAGTAGGCGATCATCTTGCCCTTCTGCAGGAACCACTGACCGTTCAGGTCGACGCAGAAGGTGTAGTTGTTGACGTTGTCGTTGGACGGAAGCGTTGTGACGTCCATGACCTGCGGTGCGGTGGTCACAGCTTCTCCTCACTCGCCTGTACGAACACGGCGCCGTTGCCGGACAGTTCCAGCTGAAAGCCCTCACCGGAGCCGCGGCCCACCATGTCGCGCCAGCCGAGCGCGGTGGAGAGCTTGTTCCGTACGTCGCCGAAGTGGGCCACGTACGCCTGCGGATCCACATGCACGGGACGGTCCGGTGTCACCGGGAGCTGGACGATGCCGCCGTGCGCCATCACCGCCACCGAGCCCTTGCCCTTGAGCGTCGTGGTGAACAGGCCCTGGCCGGTGACCTGTCCGCGCACCATGCCCATCACGCCGCCGTCCGAGCCGAGGAAGAGCGTGCCCTGCTCCAGCGTCCCGTCGAACGCGAGCAGCCGGTCCGCCTCGACGCAGAGGGTGTCGCCGTCGAGGTTGATCACCTCGACGTGGTGACCGCCGTGCCCGAACATCACGGAGCCGGCGCCCTCGACCGTCATCAGGGGCGTCGCCTCGTTGGCCACACGGCGCCCGATCATGGACATCAAGCCGCCCTGCCCGCCCTGCGAGTTGGGCGTGAAGCGCACATCGCCGGTGTAGGCGATCATGGCCCCGCGCTGGCTGAACAGCCGCTGGCCGGGCTGCACCAGGGCCTCGACCATCTTGGAGTTGATCTCCCTGAACGGCATCACACATCGCCCCCGATCGTGTTCCGCTCGCTGGGCTGCACGTAGACCAGCCCGTCTCCCTCGAAACGGATCTGGAAGGACTCCCCGGAACCCTCGCCCATGAGGGTGCGGAAGTTCACACCGGACTGGAAGTTCTGCTGGAGGTTGCCCTGATGCGCGATGTACGCGCCGGGGTCGACCTGGAGAGGCATGCCGGGCGTGACGCGCAGCACCACAGCGGGGCCTGCGGACATCAGCGCAGCCTGCCCGGTGCCCTCGACGGTCGTCGTGAAGAGGCCGTTGCCCTGGGATGCGCCGCGCAGCCCGGTGAAGCTGGTGCCGGTGCGCAGACCGGCGTCCGTGCACAGGAGGTTGCTCGCCTCGACGTGCAGCGTCTCGCCGTTGAGCCCCACCAGGTTGATGTCGCTGGCGCGGTCGGCGAAGTAGCAGGTGCCGTTGCCCTTCACTTCCATGACCGTCATCTGCTCGCCGGTTATCCGGCGGGTCACCATCCCGCGCAGGCCCTCGCCGCCGCCGGAGAGCTTCTTGAAGGCCATCTGCCCGTCGTAGGCGACCATCGAGCCGTTCTTCGCCTTTACGGCGTCGCCCGTCATCGAGACGGCGAGCACTTTCGCACTGTGAAGTCGGAACTGAGCCACACGGGAAACCTACCCTGGGCTGGGCCGGTGGGGGCAGGGCCTGCCACAATGGCCAGCGCTTGTGCTTCTCTTCACAAACGCCTTTCACACGCGATCGAGGATCTCCCGTGGCCATCCTGGAAACCCCGACCGGCCTGCCCCCGAAGTCGGTCTCCGCACTGCGACGTCTTCGTCTGGTCTCGACCCCCGAGGCGATCTCCTTCCTGCTGCTCCTCGGCTGCTCCGTGCTGAAGCGGACCACCACTTTCAACGCCGTGCCGGTGATGGGCGCCGTGCACGGTGCGCTCTTCGTGCTGTACGTGCTGTTCTGGATGGACGCCTGGAACCGCGTCAAGTGGCCCTTCCGACGTGCCGCGTGGGTGTTCGCGCTGTCCGTGCTCCCGGCCGGCGGCTTCTTCGCCGACAAGCTGCTCCGGCGCGAGGAGGAGGCGGGCGTGATCGCCGCCCGCGCCCGCAAGGAGCAGGGCCCCGCAAAGGAGAAGTCATGATCGTGGCCTTCTCGGTCACGCCGCTCGGCGTGGGCGAGGACGTGGGCGAGTACGTCGCCGACGCGGTCCGGGTCGTCCGCGAGTCCGGGCTGCCGCATCGCACCGACGCCATGTTCACCTCGCTGGAAGGCGACTGGGACGCGTGCATGGAAGTGGTGCGCAAGGCGGTCGCCGCCGTCGAGGAGCGAGCCCCCCGGGTTTCGCTCGTCCTGAAGGCCGACATCAGGGAGGGCGTGACGGACGGGCTCACCGCCAAGGTGGACTCCGTCGAACGTCACCTCGCGGATCAGGCCTGAGCGCCACCGGCCAGCAGCGCGATGCCCAGCGGCGTGCGCTCGTAGAGCACCTGATGGTGCACGCGCCGCGAGGTCAGCAGGCCCGTGTCGCGCAGCGCCGAGAGGTGCGCCGAGACGGACGACGGCGCGAGCCCCATGCGGGCGGCCAGCGCCGTCGTCGAGGCGGGTTCGTCCAACTCGCCCAGTACGGCGGCCCGGTTGGCGCCGAGCAGCCGGGCCAGTGCCTGCGCGGAGTCCTTCGTGGGCTGCTGCCACAGTCCGCCCACCCCCCGCGCGGGGTAGAGCACGGCGGGCTGCCAGGGCGGGGCGAAGCCGCTGACCACGTCGGGCCATACGAACACGCTCGGCATGAGCAGGACTCCGCGCCCCCTCAACTCCTGCACCTGGAGCCCGCGGTAGCTCGTACGGATGGAGAGCGTGCCCTCGCGCCAGGACAGCCGCGGATGCAGATCAGCGAACAGCCGCTCCAGTCCCGCCTCGGCCAACTGCCGTGAGCGGTGGGCGATGTCGGCCTCCAGCAGATCCCGCAGCCGCGGCCAGTCCGGGGCGAGCAGGGCCTCCCAGGCGCGCTCGGTCAGGTCCGCCAGCTCCTGGACGGTTCGCGCCGGATCCTCCAGCATCGCCTGCCCGCGCGCGGACTCGGCCGCACCCGGGGTGGAGGCGAGAGAGCGGATGAGTTCCCTGCGGGCCAGGGACGGGTCGGTTCTGCGGACCTGGTCCAGCTCGTCGCTGAAATCCCCGTCAAGCCTGGCGGCTCTGGTGACGCCCCTGCCAGGCGGGCCTCCCGCCGTGGCGGGCGGAGGTCCGAGGAAGTCCGGTGTGTAGCCCGTCTGCGGCATCAGCAGCCACAGCGGCGTGAGGTCGAGATCCGCGACGGCGGCGTGGATCCTGCGCAGCCACGGCAGGTGGTAGCTGTGCCGCTCGGTGCGGCGCAGCGTACGTACGGCCTCGTGCGTCTCGCACAGCGGTGAGAGGGCGAACCTGCAGCGCAGCAAGTCGTCGGTGCCGAACTGCAGATGCAGAGGCATGTCCCTCCCCGTGATTCGCTCTGTGCCGAAAGACTAGAGAGCACGCGTCGGGCGCGACAGTCTCACCGCATGCCTTCTCGTACCGGACCCGGAGACGCCGGCCGCACCCGTCCGCACCCCGACGGGCCGGACGCGGCGCCGCCCGGGCCGAGCGCCCCCGGGCAGGGCTATCGGGCCGTCTTCCGGGTGCGGGAGTTCCGGTTCGTCTTCGCCGCCCATGTGCTCTCCCTGCTGGGCAGCGTCGTGGCCAACGTCGCGCTGCCGGTCCTGGTCTACGCGGAAACCGCCTCGCCCCTGCTGTCCGCTCTCACCTTCGCGTTCGGCTTCCTTCCGCAGGCGCTGGGCGGCGCCCTTCTCGCCCCGGTCGCCGAACGGTTCCCGGCCCGTGCGGTGCTGGTCGGCTGTGACCTGGTGTGCGCGGCGAGCGTCGGCGCCATGCTCGTGCCGGGTGTGCCGCTCGCGGGGCTGCTGGCGTTGCGAGCGGTGTCCTCGTTCGTACAGCCGCTCTTCGGCGGCGTACGGGCCGCGGGCCTCGGCGAGATCCTCGCGGGTGACGCCTTCGTCCTGGGGCGCTCGCTCATCCGGATCTCCGCGCAGGCTGCGCAGATCGCGGGCTTCGCCGCGACCGGGCTGCTCCTGCTGGTGCTCTCGCCGAAGGCCGCGTTGCTGCTGACGGTGGGCGGGTTCCTCGCCTCGGCCGTGCTGCT
>NZ_JACBXA010000098.1 GCF_013870515.1 Streptomyces albidus (ex Kaewkla and Franco 2022)
ATCGGTGTGCTGAAAAGCACTTCGCACCGCACACTCGCCGTCGGCCTCATGCGCGAACTCTCGGCCCCAGCGCGCTCGCGCCCGCACACGCAAGAGGCCCGGTCACCCCGTCAATCGGGGTGACCGGGCCTCCGAGGAACGTGGGGCCATCGAGCGCCCCGCCCTCGGTGCGAGCTACAGCCCTGCGGCCTTGCGCAGCGCGTCGACGCGGTCGGTGCGCTCCCAGGTGAAGTCGGGGAGCTCGCGGCCGAAGTGGCCGTACGCCGCGGTCTGCGCGTAGATCGGCCGCAGCAGGTCGAGGTCGCGGATGATGGCGGCGGGGCGGAGGTCGAAGACCTCGCTGATCGCCTGCTCGATCCTCTCGACGTCGATGCTGGCGGTGCCGAAGGTCTCGACGAACACGCCCACCGGCTCGGCCTTGCCGATCGCGTAGGCGACCTGGACCTCGCAGCGGGTGGCGAGCTCGGCCGCGACGACGTTCTTGGCGACCCAGCGCATCGCGTACGCCGCCGAGCGGTCGACCTTGGACGGGTCCTTGCCGGAGAAGGCGCCGCCGCCGTGGCGGGCCATGCCGCCGTAGGTGTCGACGATGATCTTCCGGCCGGTCAGACCGGCGTCACCCATGGGGCCGCCGATCTCGAAGCGGCCGGTGGGGTTGACCAGGAGGCGGTAGCCGCTGGTGTCCAGCTTCACGCCGTCCTCGACGAGACGCTTGAGCTCCGGCTCCACGACGTACTCGCGGATGTCGGGCGCGAGCAGGGAGTCGAGGTCGATGTCCGCGGCGTGCTGCGAGGAGACGACGACGGTGTCGAGACGGACGGCCTTGTCGCCCTCGTACTCGATCGTGACCTGCGTCTTCCCGTCGGGGCGCAGGTAGGGGATGGTGCCGTTCTTGCGGACGTCCGACAGGCGCTCGGAGAGCCGGTGCGCCAGCTGGACCGGAAGCGGCATGTACTCGGCGGTCTCGTCGCAGGCGTAGCCGAACATCAGGCCCTGGTCGCCGGCACCCTGCTTGTCGAGCTCGTCCTCGTCGCCTTCGACGCGGTTCTCGTAAGCGGTGTCGACACCTTGCGCGATGTCGGGGGACTGCGCGCCGATGGACTCGGAGACGCCGCAGGAGGCGCCGTCGAAGCCCTTCTTCGACGAGTCGTAGCCGATGTCGAGGATCTTGTTGCGCACCAGTGATGAGATGGGTGCGTACGCCTTGGTGGTCACTTCACCGGCGACGTGCACGAGGCCGGTGGTGATCAGAGTCTCGACCGCGACCCGCGAGTGCGGGTCTTCTTTGAGCAGTGCGTCGAGGATCGTGTCGCTGATCTGGTCAGCAATCTTGTCAGGATGACCCTCGGTCACAGATTCCGAGGTGAACAGACGGCGGGACACATCGCTCCCTGGGGTTGCAGCGGCTGCTGGCTATTTCTTGGGCGGACCGGCCGGGGGCTGCGCCCAACACGGTCCGCCGCCAGTTTATCCATCTACGGCCGCATCCAATCACGTAGCGCCGAATCTCGATACGACCATGACCTGCGCAAGCCCGTCCCCGGCCCTCCTCGCGGTGCCCGTGACGCGTTTTCGAGGTGTGGCACATGTCATGACTCGGCATCCCGTTCCGGGCGGGCGGAATGAGCGATTCCGGCCACCTCGGGACGAGCCGGCCGGCTCAGGGGAAGCGCAGCCCGATCAGGTCCCAGACCGTGTCCGAGAGCGCCTCCTTCGGGCCGTACGGGACGTGCGTCTCGCTTCCGTCCGCGCCGAGAACCACGGCCTCGCTCTCCTCCGCCCCGAACGTCTTGCGCTCCCCCACCTCGTTGACGACCAGCAGGTCGCAGCGCTTGCGGGCGAGCTTGGCCCGGCCGTTGGCGAGCACGTCCTCGGTCTCGGCTGCGAAGCCGACGACGATCTGCCCGGCACGGGGGCGGTCGGTGGACAGCTCGGCGAGGATGTCCGGGTTGCGCACGAGCGCGACAGGCTCCGGTTCGGCGTCGTTGCGCTTCTTGATCTTGCCGGGGGCGTAGACGGCGGGACGGAAGTCCGCGACGGCCGCCGCCATCACGACGGCGTCCGCGTCCTCGGCGGCCTTGATGACCGCCTCCCTCAGCTGGACGGCGGTCCCCACGGGCACCACGTCGACGCCCGCCGGAGCAGGCAGCTCGCTGTTGGCGGCGACCAGGGTGACGCGGGCGCCGCGCGCCACGGCCGTACGGGCCAGGGCGTACCCCTGCTTCCCCGAGGAGCGGTTGCCGAGGAAACGCACCGGGTCCAGCGGTTCGCGCGTCCCGCCGGCGCTGATCACCACATGCCGCCCCGAGAGATCGGTGCGCTCCGCCAACTCGCCGCGGGCCAGCACGCCGCGGCACACCTCGAAGACCGCCTCCGGCTCCGGGAAGCGCCCCTTGCCGGTGTCGGCACCGGTGAGGCGGCCCACCGCGGGCTCGATGACCAGGGCGCCCCTGCGGCGCAGCGTGGCGACGTTCTCCTGAGTGGCCGGGTGCTCCCACATCTCGGTGTGCATCGCGGGGGCGAAGATCACCGGACATCGAGCCGTGAGGAGTGTGTTGGTCAGCAGGTCGTCCGCCAGACCATGGGCGGCCTTCGCCAGGATGTCGGCGGTCGCGGGTGCGACGACGACGAGATCGGCGCCCTGCCCTATGCGCACGTGCGGGACCTCGTGCACCGACTCCCAGACATCGGTGGCGACGGGCCGGCCGGACAGAGCGGAGAAGGTCGCGGCCCCCACGAAGTGCAGAGCCGACTCCGTCGGAACCACCCGCGTCTCGTAGCCGCTCTCCGTCAGCCGCCGCAGCAGCTCGCACGCCTTGTAGGCGGCGATCCCTCCGCTGACCCCCAGGACGACCCTCGGCGTTCCTTGCGCGCGCTGATCCATCGCTCGCCTCTCCCCATGCGGTGCCTGACGGTGTCTGACGGCGCCGGGCGGACCCGGCCTTCCCACCTACACATGACACACCACGGGCCCGGCAGCCGCGCTGCCGGGCCCGTGGCCGGTGCTCACAAGTGCTCTACTGCGTGACCGGGACGTCGACTGCCTCGGAGGTCAGCAGGCCCGCGTTGATCTCGCGGAGAGCGATCGAGAGCGGCTTCTCGTGGACGTGGGTGTCCACCAGAGGGCCGACGTACTCGAGGAGACCCTCACCGAGCTGCGAGTAGTACGCGTTGATCTGGCGGGCGCGCTTGGCGGCGTAGATCACGAGGCTGTACTTCGAGTCGGTGGCTTCGAGCAGCTCATCAATCGGCGGGTTGATGATGCCCTCGGGCGTGGAGATGGAAGAGGACACGCTCTGCCTTCCGGAGGGGTGTGGTGAAGTTCAGAAAAAGATCAAGAATCAATCGATCCGCGTCAAGGCTAGCAGCTCGGCGCTGACGTCCTCGACCGAGGTATTGACAAGGGTGACGTCGAATTCTTCTTCGGCGGCCAGCTCTGTACGGGCGACGGCGAGCCTGCGATCGATGACCTCCGGCGGCTCGGTGCCGCGGCCGGTGAGGCGGCGCACCAGCTCCTCCCAGCTCGGCGGAGCGAGGAAGACGAGCCGCGCCGAGGGCATGGCCTGCTTGACCAGCCGCGCTCCCTGGAGATCGATCTCGAGCAGGACGGGCTCGTCCTGTTCCAGGTGGGAGAGGACGGCGCCGCGGGGGGTGCCGTAGCGGTTGCCCGCGAACTCGGCCCATTCGAGCAGCTCGCCGTTGGCGATCAGCTTGTCGAACTCCTCGTCGTCCACGAAGAAATACTGCACACCGTGGGTCTCGCCGGGCCGTGGCCGGCGGGTGGTGGCCGAGACGGAGAGCCAGACCTCTGGATGCGCTTTGCGCAGATGCGCGACGACCGTGCTCTTCCCGACGCCCGAAGGGCCGGAGAGCACGGTCAGCCGAGGCTTGCCGGCGGGAGGTTCCGGGGTGGCCCCCCGGGGGACTGCGGTACTCATGCAGTGATTATCCCGGTTTTCGGCGGTGCCTTGCCACCACGGCACCGTGAGCCGGAGCCCACGGTGCCGGTCACGAGCGGGTCAGGCGGACGCGCCGCCGAACTCCCGCTCCAGGGCGGCGATCTGGTTGGAGCCGAGGCCGCGCACGCGCCGGCTCTCGGAGATCCCGAGACGCTCCATGATCTGCTTGGCGCGGACCTTGCCGACGCCGGGCAGGCTTTCCAGGAGAGCACTGACCTTCATCTTGCCGATGACGTCGTTCTCCTGGCCCTGCTTGATCACATCGTGCAGGGTCGCGCCGGAGTGCTTCAGCCGGTTCTTGACCTCGGCGCGCTCCCGGCGAGCCGCGGCGGCCTTTTCGAGCGCGGCTGCGCGCTGTTCAGGGGTAAGGGGCGGAAGAGCCACGCCTACGTCACCTCAGTTAGAACTGTTGGAATGGATTCGGTGAGGCCCCGCCTGCGCGGAGCAATGAGCAACGCGCCTGTTCACGCCGCTCCCGACGGAGACTAGCGGCCCATGGCGCCTGAGTCAGCGAGAACTGCGGAAAAGTCCTGGTCAGACTCAAGTCGATCAGGGCATAAAGGGACAAACCATCCCAGTTAAAAGGTCAACTGCCCCCGATTTTGCGGGCGTCGGCGCTTGCGCAGGGCATCACCGCAGGTACGGAGCCGGTGTGGAGCGGCGGGGGGAGGAACGTATCGGCAACCGCTCACCGTCCCTCACGACGAACCTCGGACCGCCTCCGTCAGCAGACGCACCTCGGTCTCGGCGGCCGCGCGCAGCGGTCCGGCCGAGGGCCCGTGCCGCAGCACCCCTCTGCTGATGCTCGGCACGACGTTGCCCACGGCGTCGCCGAAGACCCGTGGCAGATCCGCCGCCGTCGCCCCCTGGGCACCGAGGCCGGGCGCCAGCAGCGGTCCGTTGACCGCGAGGTCGACGTCGCTCTCACGCAGCGTGCCGCCGAGGGTCGCACCGACGACGGCGCCGAACGACCCCAGCGGCTCGGCTCCTTCGTTCTCCGCGGCGAGGTGCCTCAGCACGGTCGCGGCCACACTGCGGCCGTCCGCGCGCACCGCGTGCTGCACCTCGGCGCCCTCGGGGTTGGAGGTGAGCGCGAGTACGAACAGGCCGCAGCCGCTCTCGCGTGCGCGGTCGACCGCGGGGGCGAGCGACCCGAACCCCAGGTAGGGGCTGACGGTCAGCGCGTCCGAGAAGAGCGCGGAGGACGGGTCCAGGAAGGCGTCGGCGTACGCGGCCATGGTCGAGCCGATGTCGCCGCGCTTGGCGTCCATGACGACCAGCGCCCCCGCGTCACGGGATTCGGTGACGGCCCGTTCCAGGACGGCGATGCCCCGCGAGCCGAACCGCTCGAAGAACGCCGACTGCGGCTTGAGCACGGCGACCCTGCCGGCCAGCGCCTCGACCACGGTGCGGGTGAAGCGCTCCAGCCCGGCGACGTCGTCGTTGAGGCCCCAGTCCGCCAGCAGGCCCGCATGCGGGTCGATGCCGACGCAGAGCGGTCCGCGCGCGTCCATGACGCGGCGCAGGCGGGCACCGAACGGCTCCTCGTGGATCATGCGGCATCGGCCTTCCGGTGTTCGGCGCCGACAGCTTCGGCGAGGGTGGCGTACGGGCTGGCCGCGAGCCGTGCCGCGAGCCCCTTGTGCAGGGCGCGGGTCCAGCCGGGGCCCTCATAGACGAAGGCGCTGTAACCCTGGACGAGCGTCGCACCCGCGAGGATGCGCTGCCAGAGGTCCTCGGCGTTCGTGACACCGCCGACGCCGATCAGGGTGACGCGGTCACCGACCCGCCCGTAGAGCCGGCGCAGCACCTCCAGCGAGCGCTCCCGTACCGGGGCGCCTGAGAGGCCGCCGGCCTCAGCGGTCAGGGACGGCTCGGAGGAGAGGCCGAGGCCGTCGCGCGCGATCGTGGTGTTGGTGGCGATGATGCCGTCCAGGCCCAGCTCCACCGCGAGATCGGCGACGGCGTCCACGTCCTCGTCGGCGAGATCGGGGGCGATCTTGACCAGCAGGGGGACGCGGCGCCCGTGGACGCTGCGGTCGGCCGCCTCCCTCACTGCGGTGAGCAGGGGGCGCAGCGCTTCGGTGGCCTGAAGAGCGCGCAGCCCGGGGGTGTTGGGCGAGGAGACGTTGACGACGAGGTAGTCCGCGTGCGCGGCGAGGCGCTGTGTGGAGGTGACGTAGTCGTCGACGGCTTCGGCCTCGGGAACCAGCTTCGTCTTGCCGATGTTGACGCCGAGGACCGCCGCCCGCGGTGCTTTGCCAGCTCGTGCCGCGCGAGCAGCGAGCCGTGCCGCGACCGCAGCCGAGCCGTCGTTGTTGAAGCCCATCCGGTTGATCAGCGCCCGGTCAGCCACGAGCCGGAAGAGCCGCCTGGGGGGATTCCCCGGCTGGGGCTGCCCAGTGACGGTGCCGACCTCGACGTGGTCGAAGCCGAGCATCGCCATCGCGTCGACGGCTTCCGCGTTCTTGTCGAAGCCGGCCGCCAGACCGAAGGGCCCCCGCATGCGCCGCCCCAGCGCCTCGATCTCCAACTCCTCGTGCCGGGGCGCCAGTACGGCCGCCACGAGCCCGCGCACGACGGGCAGCCGGGAAGCCAGCCGGATCAGTCCGAAGGCCAGCCGGTGGGCCTTCTCGGGATCCATCCGGGCGAAGACGGTCTGGAAGAGCAGGGAGTACATGCGGGCCTTCGTGAGCGTACGAACGGAGGGGTAGAGGGAGTAAGGAGAGGGACGGGTGGCCGGACAGAACGGGACTCAGGAGGACTTGCGTGCCGCCGTGAGGTGGGCGGCATGTTCCTGGAGTGAACGGACGCCCACCTCGCCGCGCGTGAGCGCCTCGATCCCCTGCACCGCGGCGGCCAGCGCCTGGACGGTGGTCAGGCAAGGAACCGCCCTGGCGACGGCGGCGGTGCGGATGTCGTAGCCGTCGAGCCGTCCGCCGGTGCCCCAGGGCGTGTTGACGATCAGGTCGACGTGGCCGCCGTGGATGAGCTGGACGACCGTCGGCTCGCCGTCGGGACCGCGGCCCTGGCTGTGCTTGCGTACGACGGTGGCGTTGAGGCCGTTGCGCTTGAGCACCTCGGCGGTGCCCGAGGTTGCCAGCAATTCGAAGCCCATGGCGACCAGTTCACGCGCGGGGAAGATCAGCGAACGCTTGTCGCGGTTGGCGACCGAGATGAAGGCGCGGCCCTTGGTGGGCAGCGCACCGTAGGCGGCCGCCTGGGACTTGGCGTAGGACGTGCCGAAGACGGAGTCGATGCCCATGACTTCGCCGGTCGAGCGCATCTCGGGGCCGAGGACGGTGTCCACGCCGCGCCCCTGGACGTCGCGGAAGCGGGTCCAGGGCAGCACGGCCTCCTTCACCGAGATCGGGGCGTCCATCGGCAGGTCGCCGCCGTCGCCGGCGGCCGGGAGCATTCCCTCTTGGCGCAGCTCGGCGATGGTCGAGCCCAGGGAGATGCGGGCGGCGGCCTTGGCCAGCGGAACGGCCGTGGCCTTGGAGGTGAAGGGCACCGTACGGGAGGCGCGTGGATTGGCTTCCAGGACGTAGAGGATGTCCCCGGACATCGCGAACTGGATGTTGATCAGCCCCCGTACGCCGACTCCCCGCGCGATGGCCTCGGTCGACGCCCGCAGCCGCTTGATGTCGTGGCCGCCGAGCGTGATCGGGGGAAGTGCGCAGGCGGAGTCCCCGGAGTGGATGCCCGCTTCCTCGATGTGCTCCATGACGCCGCCGAGGTAGAGCTCTCGCCCGTCGTAGAGGGCGTCCACGTCGATCTCGATGGCGTCGTCGAGGAACCGGTCGATGAGGACGGGGTGTTCGGAGATCAGGCCCGCGTGCCGCTCCAGATACCCGGCCAGCGAGGGCTCGTCGTAGACGATCTCCATGCCGCGCCCGCCGAGCACGTAGGAGGGGCGCACCATCACCGGGTAGTTGATCTCTGCGGCGATCACCTTGGCCTGCTCGAAGGAGTAGGCGGTGCCGTACTTGGGGGCCGGCAGGCCGGCCTCCTCCAGGACCCGCCCGAAGGCTCCGCGTTCCTCGGCGAGGTTGATCGCCTCGGGCGAAGTGCCCACGATCGGCACGCCGTTGTCCTTGAGCGCCTGTGCCAGTCCGAGCGGAGTCTGGCCGCCGAGCTGTACGACGACACCCGCGACGGGGCCGGCCGCCCGCTCGGCGTGCACGATCTCCAGCACGTCCTCGAGGGTGAGCGGCTCGAAGTAGAGCCGGTCGGAGGTGTCGTAGTCGGTGGAGACGGTCTCGGGGTTGCAGTTGACCATCACCGTCTCGTAGCCCGCCTCGCCCAGTGCGAAGGAGGCGTGCACGCAGGAGTAGTCGAACTCGATGCCCTGGCCGATGCGGTTGGGGCCCGAGCCGAGAATGATGACGGCGGGCTTCTCGCGCGGCGCGACCTCGCTCTCCTCGTCGTAGGAGGAGTAGAAGTAGGGCGTACGCGCGGCGAATTCGGCGGCGCAGGTGTCGACCGTCTTGTAGACGGGGCGGATGCCCAGCGCGTGCCTCACCTCCCGCACGACGTCCTCGCGCAGCGAACGTACGGCCGCGATCTGGGCGTCGGAGAAGCCGTAACGTTTGGCCTCTCCCAGCAGCTGGGGGCTCAACTCCGGTGCCGCCGCGACTTCTTCGGCGATCTCGTTGATCAGGAAGAGCTGGTCGGTGAACCAGGGGTCGATCTTCGTGGAGTCGAAGACCTCCTGCTGGGTGGCCCCTGCACGGATGGCGTCCATGACGGTGTTGATCCGGCCGTCCGTGGGACGGGCCGCCTTGGCCAGCAGCGCTTCCTTGTCGCCGGGAGGGGTGGCGAAGTCGAACTGGCTGCCCTTCTTCTCCAGCGAGCGCAGCGCCTTGTTGAGCGCCTCGGGGAAGTTGCGTCCGATCGCCATGGCCTCGCCGACCGACTTCATGGTGGTCGTGAGCGTGTCGTCGGCGGCCGGGAACTTCTCGAAGGCGAACCGCGGAGCCTTGACCACGACGTAGTCGAGAGAGGGCTCGAAGGAGGCGGGCGTCTGCTCGGTGATGTCGTTGGGGATCTCGTCGAGCGTGTAACCGACGGCCAGCTTCGCCGCGATCTTGGCGATGGGGAAGCCGGTGGCCTTCGAGGCGAGAGCGGAGGAGCGGGAGACCCTGGGGTTCATCTCGATCACCACGACGCGCCCGTCGGCGGGGTCCACGGCGAACTGGATGTTGCAGCCGCCGGTGTCGACGCCGACCTCGCGGATCACGGCGATCCCGACGTCGCGCAGGGTCTGGTACTCCCGGTCGGTGAGCGTCATCGCGGGCGCGACGGTGATGGAGTCGCCGGTGTGCACGCCCATCGGGTCGAAGTTCTCGATGGAGCAGACGACCACGACGTTGTCGTGCTTGTCGCGCATCAACTCCAGCTCGTACTCCTTCCATCCGAGGATGGACTCCTCCAGCAGCACCTCGGTGGTCGGCGAGAGGGTCAGCCCCTGACCGGCGATCCGGCGCAGCTCCTCCTCGTCGTGCGCGAAGCCGGAGCCCGCGCCGCCCATCGTGAAGGAGGGCCGCACGACGACGGGGTAGCCGCCCAGCCCGTCGACGCCGGCCAGCACCTCCTCCATCGAGTGGCAGATGACCGAACGTGCGGACTCGCCGTGGCCCGTGCGCGCCCGCACGGCTGCGACGACGTCCTTGAACTGGTCGCGGTCCTCACCCTTGTTGATGGCCTCGACGTTGGCGCCGATCAGCTCCACGCCGTACTCCGCCAGCGCGCCCGACTCGTTGAGCGCGATCGCGGTGTTCAGCGCCGTCTGGCCGCCGAGGGTGGGCAGAAGCGCGTCGGGGCGCTCCTTGGCGATGATCTTCTCGACGAACTCCGGGGTGATCGGCTCCACGTAGGTGGCGTCGGCGATCTCCGGGTCGGTCATGATCGTGGCCGGGTTGGAGTTGACCAGGATCACGCGCAGGCCCTCGGCCTTGAGGACCCGGCATGCCTGCGTGCCGGAGTAGTCGAACTCGGCGGCCTGACCGATGACGATCGGGCCCGAGCCGATGACCAGAACGGACTGGATATCGGTGCGCTTAGGCACGCTGGCCCTCCATGTGCTGGGTGGTGCTGTGCTGGTGGTCCGGGTCGCCGCCCATGAGCGCGACGAAACGGTCGAAGAGGTAGGCGGCGTCGTGCGGTCCGGCCGCGGCCTCGGGGTGGTACTGGACGCTGAAGGCCGGCCGGTCCAGCAGGCGCAGGCCCTCGACCACGTCGTCGTTGAGGCAGACGTGGGAGACCTCGGCGCGCCCGTAGGGCGTCTCGCTGACCGCGTCCAGCGGGGCGTCGACGGCGAACCCGTGGTTGTGCGCGGTGACTTCGACCTTCCCCCCGGCCCAGGTGCCCTCGGAGCTGCGCTCCTGTACGGGCTGGTTCACGCCGCGGTGGCCGTACTTGAGCTTGAACGTGCCGAAGCCCAGGGCACGTCCGAGGATCTGGTTGCCGAAGCAGATGCCGAACAGGGGCGTGCCGCGTTCCAGCACCTCGCGCATCAGCGCGACGGGGTGCTCGGCGGTGGCGGGGTCGCCGGGCCCGTTGGAGAAGAAGACACCGTCGGGTTCGACGGCGTAGACGTCCTCGGCGCGGGCGTCCGCAGGCAGCACGTGCACCTCTATTCCGCGTTCGGCCATCCTCTGGGGGGTCATGCCCTTGATGCCCAGGTCGACGGCGGCGACGGTGAAGCGCTTGGTGCCCTGCGCCGGTACGACGTACGGCACCTTCGTGGCCACCTCGCCGCACAGGTCGGCGCCCGCCATCGCGGGGGCGGACCGTACGCGCTCCAGCAGCGTCGCCTCGCCGGCTGCGGCCGCCTCGCCGGAGAAGATGCCGACCCGCATCGCGCCGCGCTCCCGCAGGTGGCGGGTCAGCGCACGCGTGTCGACGCCGCTGATGCCGACGACACCCTGCGCGGTCAGCTCCTCGTCCAGGGTACGCACGGAGCGCCAGTTGGAGGGCGTGCGTGCGGGATCGCGGACGACGTATCCGGCGACCCAGATCCGTGTGGACTCGGGGTCCTCGTCGTTGATTCCGGTGTTGCCGATGTGCGGGGCCGTCATGACGACCACCTGCCGGTGGTAGGAGGGGTCGGTGAGCGTCTCCTGGTACCCGGTCATGCCGGTGTTGAAGACCGCTTCGCCGAAGGTCTCCCCCACGGCGCCGTAGGCGCGTCCGCGGAAGCTGCGGCCGTCCTCCAGGACGAGTACGGCGGGAGTCCTGGCAGCCCGCCCGGTGGAGGTCGTCATCATGTGTCCCTCTCAGGGGTTACTGCGTGGTGGTACGTGCCGGCGGCGCCGTTGTCGCCGGCCAGGTCGTTGATCCGCTCGGTCCACTCCGCGTGCCCGGCGGCGCGGTCGAAGCGGAAGCCGGAGTCGAGGTTCCTGCTCCCGTGCTCCCAAGTGATCACCAGCAGGCCGCCCTCGGTGAGGACCTTGCCGGCGATGCCCTTCTCCAGCCGGGCACCGCGCAACCGGTCTGCCGGAATGAAGAAGTCCCGGGCACCGGGGCGTTCGACGTCCACTCCCGCTTCGGTGAGGGTGAGGACGGCGCGGCTGCGGGTGCCCAGACCCTGCGCGACGATCCGGTCGAGCCACTGCCCCGCCGAGGTGGAGCCGTGGTAGCGGCCGGTCGCCTCCAGCAGGACCTCGCCGTCCGCGCCCTCGGGGGACGCGGGCAGCTCGGGCAGGTCGCCCTGGAGGGTGCCGCGCCACTTCCAGCCCTGGCGCATCAGCCAGTACAGCAGCGCGACGAACAGCACGAGCCCGACGACCCAGCCGATGCGGGCCGCCCAGTCGGTGACCTCCTGCGATCTGGGCTCTGCGGCCAGAGAGGCGAGGTGTTGTGCGTTCACGCCAGCTTCCCGTCCACGACTGTCGCCCGTCCCCGCAGCCATGTGTGCGTGACGCGCCCCGGCAGCTCGCGGCCCTCGTAGGGGGTGTTGCGGCTGCGGGAGGCGAAGCCCGCGGGGTCCACCCGACCACGGTAGTCCGGGTCGAGGAGCAGCAGGTTCGCGGGTTCACCTGCGGCGACGGGCCGTCCCTGGCCGTTGAGGTGGCTGATGGCGGCCGGACGGTGGGACATCCGCTCGGCGATGCCGCTCCAGTCCAGCAGGCCGGTGTCCACCATCGTGTGCTGGAGGACCGGCAGCGCCGTCTCCAGGCCGACCATGCCCATGGCTGCCGCGCCCCACTCGCAGTCCTTGTCCTCGTGGGGGTGCGGGGCGTGGTCCGTCGCGACGCAGTCGATGGTGCCGTCGGCGAGCGCCTCGCGCAGGGCGTGTACGTCCGCCTCGGTGCGCAGCGGCGGGTTCACCTTGTAGACGGGGTCGTAGGAGCGTACGAGCTCGTCCGTCAGCAGCAGGTGGTGCGGGGTGACTTCGGCGGTGACCTGCCAGCCCTTGGACTTGGCCCAGCGGACGAGTTCGACGGAGCCCGCCGTGGACAGGTGGCAGATGTGCACGCGGGAGCCGACGTGTGCGGCGAGCAGCACGTCCCGGGCGATGATCGACTCCTCCGCGACGGCGGGCCAGCCGCCCAGGCCGAGCTCGGCGGAGACGACGCCCTCGTTCATCTGGGCGCCCTCCGTCAGCCGCGGCTCCTGCGCGTGCTGGGCGATGACGCCGTCGAAGGCCTTCACGTACTCCAGGGCCCGGCGCATGATCACCGCGTCGTCGACGCACTTGCCGTCGTCCGAGAAGACCCGCACCCCCGCGGCGGAGTCGTGCATGGCACCCAGTTCGGCGAGCTGCTTGCCCTCGAGGCCGACGGTCACCGCGCCGACGGGCTGCACGTCGCAGTAGCCCGACTCGCGGCCCAGCCGCCACACCTGTTCGACGACGCCTGCGGTGTCGGCGACGGGGAAGGTGTTGGCCATCGCGTGCACCGCGGTGAAGCCGCCCCTGGCGGCGGCCTTGGTACCGGTCAGCACGGTCTCGGAGTCCTCGCGGCCCGGTTCGCGCAGATGCGTGTGCAGATCGACGAGGCCGGGCAGCAGGATCCTGCCGTCCGCTTCGACGACCTCCGCGCCCGAGGCGCTGAGGCCGCTGCCCACCCCGGCTACGGTCTCGCCCTCGATCAGTACGTCCTGAGGCTCGCCACCGAGAACCCGGGCACCCCGGAGAAGCGTCTTGCGGATGGTCTGCGTCCTGGCTGCCATGATCAGTCGTTCTCCTCGGTGCGGGCGGCGGTTTCCGTGGACTCCGTGGACATGGAGGCGGGGTGCGAGCCGGAGACGGCGGGTTCGGCGCCGCCCAGCAGCAGATAGAGCACGGCCATCCGGATGCTGACGCCGTTGGCGACCTGCTCGACGACCGTGCACCGGGGTGAGTCGGCGACCTCGGCCGTGATCTCCATGCCCCGGTTCATCGGACCGGGGTGCATCACGACGGCGTGCTCGGGCATCCGTGCCATGCGCTGGCCGTCCAGTCCGTAGCGGCGGGCGTACTCGCGCTCGGTCGGGAAGAAGGCGGCGTTCATCCGCTCGCTCTGGACGCGCAGCATCATCACGGCGTCGGACTTGGAGAGGACGGCGTCCAGGTCGTAGCTCACCTCGCAGGGCCAGCTCCCGACCCCGACCGGCACGAGCGTCGGCGGCGCGACCAGGGTCACCTCCGCTCCGAGCGTGCTGAGCAGGTGGACGTTGGAGCGGGCGACGCGGCTGTGCAGGACATCGCCGACGATGGTGATGCGCCGTCCCGAGAGGTCGCCCTCGCCGCCTGCGAGACGGCGGCGCATGGTGAAGGCGTCCAGCAGGGCCTGGGTGGGGTGTTCGTGCGTGCCGTCGCCGGCGTTGACGACCGAACCGCCGATCCACCCGGAGGTCGCCAGCCGGTGGGGCGCACCGGAGCCGTGGTGACGGATGACGACGGCGTCCGCGCCCATCGCCTCGAGCGTCAGCGCCGTGTCCTTGAGCGACTCGCCCTTGGAGACGGAGGAGCCCTTGGCGGAAAAGTTGATGACGTCCGCCGACAGCCGCTTGGCGGCGGCCTCGAAGGAGATCCGGGTGCGCGTCGAGTCCTCGAAGAAGAGATTGACGACGGTGCGGCCGCGCAGGGTCGGCAGCTTCTTGATGGGCCGGTCCGCGACCCGCGCCATCTCCTCGGCGGTGTCGAGGATCAGCACGGCGTCGTCGCGGGTGAGATCGGCGGCCGAGATGAGGTGACGCTTCATCTGTTGCCTTCCCTGGGTTCTGTGGCCGGTGGATGGGGCGCGGGCGGGGCGTATGAGGTTGGCCGCCGCCGCACGGCGGTGTGCGGGCATGCGGGCGCGCCGTGCGTCGGGACTTGCGGGCGCGGGAGGGCTGAGGCAGCGGGGGCCCGTGCGGGCGTACCGGGACCGCTAGCGCTCGGCGTGACGTTCTGCGTGACGTCCCACGGTCGCTTCGCCCGCCGCGGCAGCCCCGAGCATGACGCCGTCGCGGCCGTCCTCCTCGGTGAGCTGGACCTTGACCGTCTCCCGCAGAGAGGTGGGGAGGTTCTTGCCGACGTAGTCCGCACGGATGGGCAGTTCGCGGTGACCGCGGTCGACGAGGACGGCGAGCTGAACCGCACGAGGGCGGCCGATGTCACCCAGAGCATCCAAAGCGGCACGGATGGTACGTCCGGAGAAGAGCACGTCGTCGACGAGGATCACCAGTCGTCCGTCGACGCCGTCGGCGGGGATCTCGGTGCGCGCCAGAGCGCGGGCGGGGCCGAGCCTGAGGTCGTCGCGGTACATGGTGATGTCGAGCGATCCGTGCGGAACGGGCCGCCCGGTGATCTCCGCGAGCTTGTCCGCCAGCCGTCCGGCCAGGAAGACACCGCGGGTGGGAATTCCGAGAAGCACCACGTCATCGGCGCCTTTGGCGCGTTCGACGATCTCGTGGGCGATGCGGGTGAGGACGCGGGCGATGTCCGGCGCCTCGAGAACGGGGCGGCCGGTTTCGGCTCCCCTGCTACTGCTGTCCATACGAAAAGGACCTCCTTCCCCGCCTCACTGGACGGGCCTTAAAGGACGCCTGAGCTGTCAGAGCCACGGTACCAGGGGTACACAGAACACCTGGAAGGGGCCTTGACGGAGGCCGGAAGGCCGCGTTCCGCGCACCTTCGGAAGGTTACTCGGCGTTCGGCTTGACGGCGGACATTACGCTGCGTAACCTCACAGTGAGTTACCACTTTCTCGTCCGCGGGGAGCCCATATGTCCAGCGAATACGCCAAGCAGCTCGGAGCCAAGCTCCGCGCCATCCGCACCCAGCAGGGCCTCTCCCTCCACGGTGTCGAGGAGAAGTCCCAGGGCCGATGGAAGGCGGTCGTGGTCGGTTCGTACGAACGCGGCGACCGCGCAGTCACCGTTCAGCGCCTCGCTGAGCTGGCAGATTTCTACGGTGTGCCCGTGCAGGAGCTCCTTCCGGGCACCACTCCGGGCGGGGCCGCCGAGCCGCCGCCGAAGCTCGTGCTCGACCTGGAGCGCCTGGCACACGTGCCGGCCGAGAAGGCGGGCCCCCTCCAGCGGTACGCCGCCACGATCCAGTCCCAGCGCGGTGACTACAACGGCAAGGTCCTCTCCATCCGCCAGGACGACCTGCGTACGCTCGCCGTGATCTACGACCAGTCCCCCTCGGTCCTGACCGAGCAGCTGATCAGCTGGGGCGTGCTCGACGCTGACGCGCGCCGCGCCGTCGCCCACGAGGACGCGTAAGCATCTGACAGCTTTCCCGGCGGAGGAAGGCGACTGAAGAAACGTGCCGCCGCCTGTGTGCCGTCCCCTTCGGGGGCGGTCGCAGGCGGCGGCTTTGTCATGTGCGGCAGGCGCGCGTGAACGTGCCTGCCTACGGAGCAGGAAGCGCCTCGGCGCGGCCCGGCAGTGCCGAACCGCGCCGAGGCGCCCGGAAGATGAGGCCGGTCAGCGCCGAAGGGTGGGCTTGAGGTCCTTCAGACGTCCGAGCAGGCCGTTGATGAAGGCCGGCGAGTCATCGGTGGAGAACTCCCTGGCGATGTCCAACGCCTCGTCGATGACCACCGCTTCCGGGACGTCTTCCGACCAGATCAGCTCGTAGGCCGCCAGGCGGAGGATGCAGCGGTCGGCGACGGGCATCCGGTCCAGCGTCCAGCCAACCGAGTACGTCGAGATCAGCTCGTCGATGCGCGGAGCGTTCTGCGCATATCCCTCGATGAGCTCCATCGTGTACTCGCTGACGGGCGGCTGCCGTTCGTCGGTCCCGGCGTGACGGATCCAGTCGGCGAGGACGTCGGTCGCGGTGCTCCCCCGCTGGTCGGCCTCGAAGATGATCTGGAAGGCACGCTTACGGGCCTTGTTGCGGGCAGCCACGGTTAGCTGTTCACCCGGCCGAGGTATTCACCGGAACGGGTGTCGACCTTGATCTTTTCACCCGTGGTGATGAAGAGGGGAACGCCGACCTCGTAACCCGTCTCCAGGCGCGCGGGCTTGGAGCCACCGGTGGAGCGGTCGCCCTGAACGCCGGGCTCGGTGTGCTCGATGATCAGCTCGACGGCGGCGGGCAGCTCCACGAAGAGAGCCTCACCCTGGTACATGGCGACCGTGGCCTCGAAGCCCTCCAGCAGATAGTTGGCGGTGTCGCCGACGATCTCGGGGGTGACGTGGATCTGGTCGTAGGTCTCCATGTCCATGAAGACGTAGTACTCGCCGTCCTTGTACGAGAACTGCATTCCGCGTCGGTCCACGGTCGCGGTATCGACCTTGGTGCCCGCGTTGAACGTCTTGTCGACGGTCTTGCCGGACATGACGTTCTTCAGCTTCGTACGGACAAAGGCGGGACCCTTGCCTGGCTTGACGTGCTGGAACTCGACGACGGACCAGAGCTGGCCGCCGTCGAGCTTGAGCACCATGCCGTTCTTGAGGTCGTTCGTGGATGCCACGGTTGCGGAATCTCCTGAGACTGCTGCTGCGGGAACCAGAGCGCTGCCCGGCCCCTTCACCCCGTCAGAGGCTAGAGAGCGAGCAGCTCTTTGGTCGTGATGGTGAGTAGCTCGGGTCCGCCGTCCGCCGCTGGGCGGACGACGAGCGTGTCGTCGATCCGGACACCGCCCTGGCCCGGTAGATGGACCCCGGGCTCGATGGTGACCGGCACACAAGCGTCCAGTTTACCCATGGCCCCTGGTGACAGCCGAGGGTCCTCACTGATTTCCAGGCCCACCCCGTGGCCTGTCACGAACCCGAGCGCTCCCGCGTGCCCGGCCGCATCGAGCACCTGACGTGTCGCCCGGTCGACGTCACTGCAGGCCGTGCCCGGTGTGAGGGCTTCCCGGCCTGCCCGCTGGGCGGCGAAGACGATGTCGTAAAGCTCGACCTGCCAGTCCTCGGGCGCCGTTCCGATCACGAACGTCCGGCCGATCTGGCAGCGGTAGCCGTGATATTGGGCACCCAGCCGCACCGAGAGGAAGTCGCCCTCCTCCACGCGGCGGTCGGTGGGACGGTGCTGTCCGAGACCTGAGTTGCGGCCCGTGGCCACGGAAGTGGGGAAGGCGGAGCCTTCCGCTCCGTGATCGATGAGCCGGCGCTCCAGTTCGAGGGCGAGATGCCGTTCGGTGCGACCGACGAGGATCGACTCCAGCAGCTCGCCCAGCGCCTGGTCGGTGATCTCGGCAGCGATGCGCAGGGCGGCGATCTCCTCCTCGTCCTTGACGACGCGCTGCTGTTCGACGGGGCACGCCAGGCCGGTGAGGTGGAGCCCGTCGGCGACCGAGGCCATCGCCCGGTGCCGGGCGACGGTGATGTGGTGCTCCTCCACGGCGAGACTGCGCGCGCCTGCCGAGACGGCGAGGTCCGCGGCCGCCACCGCCGTATCGCCCTCGCAGTTCTCGAGCCGGTCCGTGCGCAGGTCGTCGGAGGAGGAGCCTCCGTGGTGTTGAAGGGAGGTCTCCGGATTCGCGGGGCCCAGGAGAGTGTCGACGCCGTCGGGCCCGAGCAGCAGTGCCGATCCGTGCGGCGGACGGCCGGTCAGATAGCGGATGTTGGCGGGCCGGGTCACCAGCACCGCGTCGGCGGGACCGTCCTGCGGGGCGCTCGCGGCGCAGCGCTCACGGAGCAGGGCGCGGCGAGCCACATGGACCTCGGACATGGTGCCGAGCCTACGGAGCCGGGGCGGCGGGGGCAGTCCGTGCGGGGCCGTGCGGGCGACGGAGGGGCCTGGCGCCGGGGTGCGGGACGGTGGAGCGAGGGTCGGCGAGGTGCGGGACGGCGGTGCGTGGGGCCGGCTCCGGAAGGCCGGGCCGAGCTGACCGGATCACCGGATGCGGGTGGTTCAGCGGCCGCCGTCTGCGTACGACCGGCGTTCGTCCAGCGGGTGACTCACCAGGGCGGCGGGCTGGCGAGGCTTCGGGCGACGACGTCGTCGAGCATGCGGGCCGTGGTGGCGATGTCCTGGCGGGAGTTGTCGATGATGGGCAGGCCCGACCCGTACCAGCCGGCCATGCGGCCGTGGATGTTGGCGACCTCTTCGTCGCTCAGACGCCGGTTCCCGCTGCGGCTGGCATTGCGCTCCAGCACGATCTCCAGGCCCGGGAGCAGCACGACCGGGATCATCCCCGGCCCGACGTGCCGCTTCCATCCGCCGAGCCCGACGACGGGGCGGTCAGGGAAGACGGCGTCGTCGAGGATGCAGGAGATTCCGTTGGCCAGGAAGTTGCGGGCGGCGAAGCCGCAGGTGCGGCGGGCCAGCCGGTACTGCGCCTCGGAGTGGTCGTTCCAGCCGCTCTGCGGATCGGCAAAGCCGGAGCGGACCCATTCGCGTACGTCGTCGAGGCTGATGTGCGAGGTGGGCACCGCCCGGCGGTCTGCCCAGTAGCGGGCGACCGAGGTCTTGCCCGCGCCGGCGGGGCCGATCAGCAGGACGGCGACGGCGGCGCGTGAGGCGTCCAGCTGGGCCGGATCGGTGTCGGGCGCCGGTATTTCGACGCGGGCGCCTCTGGAGAGCAGCAGATGACCGGTGGACTCGGTCGGGGGGACCTCCAGATCGCCCGCGTGCCGTCCGTCATGCCGGGCCGGAGGTGCCTGCGGCACCGGCGGCGGGGCCCCCGGCGCCGGAGGCTGCGAAGGC
>NZ_JACBXA010000099.1 GCF_013870515.1 Streptomyces albidus (ex Kaewkla and Franco 2022)
TGCGTCGCCGCCGCGGGGTTCATCGCCGTACAGCCGGTGTTCTGGACGCAGCCCACGGCGTTCCTGACCGGCGCGGCAGCGGCGGGAGGCATCGCGCTGATCAACTCCCTGGGCTCGATCGGCGGGTTCGTCGCGCCCAACGTCAAGACCTGGGCGGACGGGGTGGCCGGCTCCCAGACCGCCGGCCTGTACGTCATCGCCGGCTTCACCCTCGTCGGCGCCGGCCTGCTCGCCGGGCTCGGCGCCTGGCAGCGCCGCACCGGCCGCCGGGAGGCCGCACACAGCACTTCCGTGACACCGAAGACCCGAGCTGAGGAGACCGTCTGATGCGCGCGCTCGTGATGAAGGGGAACTGGGAGCTGAAGGTCGACGACCTCCCCGCACCCCGCGCCGCCGCGGGAGAAGTGGTGATCTCGGTCCTGGCGACCGGCATCTGCGGGTCCGACCTGCACGGCTTCACCGGCGAGAACGGCCGCCGCTTCGCCGGGCAGGTGATGGGACACGAGACGGTCGGACGGATCACCGAGGTCGGTCCGGGAGCGGCCGAGGCAGTCGAAGGGGGCCTGCACGAAGGGCAGTTGGTGACGGTCAACCCCGTCATCGCCTGCGGCGACTGCGAGGCCTGCAGTGCCGACGCGCAGCAGCTGTGCCCCTCACGCCGCGTCATCGGAGTGGACCCCGCACTGCGTTCGGCCTTCGCCGAGACGATGAGCGTCCCCGCCGGAAACGTCGTCGTCCTTCCCGAGAGCATGCCCGCGGAGTACGGGGCGCTCATCGAGCCCCTCGCCGTCGGCCACCACGCTGCCGTACGAGGTGGCTGCCGCCCGGGCGACCGCGTCCTCGTCATCGGAGGCGGGCCCATCGGACAGGCCGCGGCCCTCGGCGCCCTCCGGCTAGGTGCGGAGCCGCCGGTGGTCAGTGAACCCCACCCCGGACGCCGTGCCCTGCTCAGCCGACTCGGCCTCCGTGCCGTCGACCCCGCCGCCGGTGAACTCGACGGGCTCGTGCGGGACATGCTCGGCGGCCGTCCGACGGTGACCATGGACGCCGTCGGCACCGAGGGCACCGTCGGCGATGCCCTGGCCCTCACCGAGCTGGGAGGGCGTGTGGTGCTGGTCGGCATGCACGCCCCGCGGCTGGAACTGTCCGCGTACGCCGTGAGCACCCAGGAGCGCGCGCTGATCGGCAGCTTCTGCTACTCCGCGAGCGAGTTCGCACAGACCGCACAGTGGGTGGCCGCGACCGATCTCGACCTGTCCGCGCTCATCGAGGGACGTGTCGGTCTGGACGGTGCGCCGGACAGCTTCACTGCTCTGGCGCGCGGCGAGGATCAGGCCAGCAAGGTCCTGGTCTACCCGCACGGCGCTCCCGGCTCCGCACCGGCCGACGGCTCCGCCGCAGCTGCCGCGACGACATCCGAGGAGGCCCCGAAGTGAGTTCCCCCGCCACGCGCATCCGCCACCTGCGTGCCTTCACCGTCGACGCGCAGGGAGGCGCCGACTACCACGACCAGCCGGCCGGCCACTGGATCGACGACCACATCGCCACCCCGATGTCCGTCTATCCCGAGTACCGCCAGAGCCGTCAGAGCTTCGGCCTGGACGTGCTCGGCTCACTCGTGATCGAGGTCGAGGCAGCGGACGGCACCACCGGCTTCGCCGTCACCACAGGCGGGGAACCCGCCGCCTGGATCATCGAGAACCACCTCGCCCGTTTCGTCGAGGGGGCGAAGGCCTGCGACCTGGAGCGGATCTGGGACCAGATGTACCGGTCCACTCTCTTCTACGGGCGCAAGGGCCTGGTCCTCAACGCCATCAGCGGCGTCGACCTCGCCCTGTGGGACCTGCTGGGCAAGTTGCGGGAGGAGCCCGTCTACGCGCTCCTGGGCGGTCCGGTCCGCGACGAGCAGGTCTTCTACGCGACCGGCGCACGTCCCGACCTGGCCGAGCCGATGGGGTTCATCGGCGGGAAGATGCCCTTGCGGCACGGCCCGGCCGAGGGTCCGGAGGGGCTGCGCGCCAACGTCGAGGCGATGCGTGCCATGCGGGAGAAGGTCAGCGACGACTTCTTCCTCGCCTACGACTGCTGGATGTCGCTCGACGTCCCCTATGCCACGCGGCTCGGCCACGAGCTGGACGGCCAGGGCGTGCGCTGGATCGAGGAGGCGCTGCCCCCGGACGACTATTGGGGCTACGCCGAACTGCGCCGCAGCCTCCCCGCAGGCATGCTCACCTCGACCGGCGAACACGAGGCCGGCCGGCTCGGATTCCGGCTGCTGCTGGAGATGGGCTGCGCCGACATCCTCCAGCCCGACGTGGGGTGGTGCGGCGGTCTCACCGAACTGGTGAAGATCTCCGCTCTCGCCGACGCGCACGGCAAGCTCGTCGTACCGCACGGGTCGAGCGTGTACTCGTACCACTTCGTGATCACCCGTCACAACAGCCCGTTCGCGGAGTTCTTGATGATGGCGCCGAAGGCGGACGAGGTGGTGCCGATGTTCAGCCCGCTCCTCGTCGACGAGCCCGTGCCGGTGAACGGCCGGCTGAGGCTTCCGGAGACCCCGGGCTTCGGCGTCGGCCTCAACCCCGAGTGCGCGCTGCGCCGGCCCTTCGCCCACTGACCGCCCGGCGGCCCAGGCCGCCCGTCCGTCCCCCTCACCAACCGGCCCCCGGCTGGTTCCCACCCGACAACCGCCGCACACGAGGAACTTCCCCATGCGTCTGATCCGCCTCGGAGACCCCGGCTTCGAGCGTCCCGCCGTCCTGGACGACGACGAGCGCGCCTTCGACCTCACACCCGTCACCCGCGACATCGACGGCGACTTCCTCGCCGGCGACGGCATCGCCAGGGCGCGCGCGGCGCTCGCTGCCGGAGAGCTCCAGCCCGTCGACACCCGGGACCAGCGGAGCGGCTCTCCGCTGGCCCGTCCGGGCACCGTGCTGTGCGTCGGGCAGAACTACGCCGCTCACGCCGCTGAATCCGGCGACTCGCCACCGACCAGGCCCGTGATCTTCTTCAAGACCCCGAACACCGTCGTCGGCCCGTACGACGAGGTGCTGGTGCCGCGTGGTTCGGAGAAGACGGACTGGGAGGTCGAGCTCGCCGTCGTCATCGGCCGCCGTGCCCGCTACCTCGGCTCGCCGGAGGAGGCGCTGGACCACGTCGCCGGATACGCCGTCTCCAACGACGTCTCCGAACGGGCCTTCCAGATAGAGGAGTCCGGAGGCCAGTGGTCCAAGGGCAAGTGCTGCGAGACCTTCAACCCGCTCGGCCCGTGGCTGGTGCCGGCCGAGGAGGTGGGCGATCCGCAGAGCCTCAGGCTGCGCTCCTTCGTGAACGGTGAGCCCCGGCAGGACTCCAGCACCGCGGACATGATCTTCTCCGTCGCGTTCCTGGTGCACCACCTCAGCCAGTACCTGGTGCTGGAGCCCGGCGACGTCATCAACACCGGGACACCGCAGGGCGTCGCCCTCTCCGGCCGCCACCCCTATCTCCGGCCCGGCGACGTGATGGAGCTGGAGATCGACCGACTCGGCCGCCAGCGGCAGCTGTTGGGCAAGGCATGACGGAGAGAAGCCGCTGACCGCAGGCCTGCCGGCCGTCCCACGCGGGCGGTGTGCGCCGCTCGAGAGAGGGGGAGACATCGGGGGTGCGGCGCACCCGGCGCCGCCTAAGGAGAGCCTGGATGGCCGACGAGGGCACCGCCGGACCCGCGAGCCCGCTCGACCTGCAGATGGACAAGCCGCACACCGCCCGCATCTACGACTACTTCCTCGGCGGAAAGGCCCACTACGAAGCGGACCGCGCCGCGGGGGACCAGGTCATGGAGGCATGGCCGGGAGCGCCCGTCGCCGCGCGGACCAACAGGGCCTTCATGCACCGCGCGGCCCGTCTGCTGGCGGCCGAGTACGGGATGGACCAGTTCCTCGACATCGGCACCGGGATACCGACGGAGCCGAATCTGCACCAGGTCGCGCAGAGCGTGAATCCCCACGCCCGGATCGTCTACGTGGACAACGACCCGATCGTGCTCGCCCACGCCCGCGCGCTGATGAGCAGTTCCTTCGAGGGGCGTACGGCCTACCTGCACGCCGGCATCACGGAATCGGACGGCATTCTCCGGTCGACCGAAGTGACAAGGACGTTGGACCTCTCGCGACCCGTCGTCCTGAGCGTGCTCGCGCTGCTGCACTTCGTCCCCGACGAGCTGGACGCGTACGGCATCGTCGAGCGGCTCGTCTCCGCTCTGCCGTCCGGATCCGCACTGGTCCTCAGCCACGGGACGGGCGACTTCGATCCGGAGGCGATGGAGAAGGTCGGCCGGATCTACCGGAGCAGCGTCACCAGGGCGCAGTCCCGCAGCAAGGAGGAGTTCGCGCGGTTCTTCCGGGGACTCGACCTCGTCGAACCGGGCATCGAAGTGCCGCACCGGTGGCGCCCCGACGAGACCGGCGGTCCGTACATCGGCGGGGGTCACGACGCCGTCAGGGACTCCGACGTCGCGCTGTGGGCGGGGATGGCCTTCAAGCGCTGAGCCCCCGCGCCGCGTACTCCCGCGCGGCCCGATCACACAGCCGTCTTCGCCGCTGGAGGACCCCGCCATACGCAGCAGCCGGACGGGCCCGGCGGCCGGGATGCCCGTAGGTTCGCGGCAGGAGAGCACTGCCCGAGCAGGCGGAAGGCGTTGAAGGCGATGTCGCTGCACAAGGGCCGCCCCGGCCCCGCCCGCACCGAGCGCAGCGGGCTGTCCGTCAACCCCTTCTACGGCGCCGCCGACCCCGTCGCGGGCATGACCACGGAACCGCCCCGCCACCAGCTCCCCGACGGCCCGATGACTCCCGAGGCCGCCTACCAGCTCGTGCACGACGAGCTGATGCTGGACGGCAACTCCCGTCTGAACCTGGCCACTTTCGTCACGACCTGGATGGAGCCGCAGGCGGGCGTGCTCATGTCCGAGTGCCGCGACAAGAACATGATCGACAAGGACGAGTACCCGCGCACCGCCGAGCTGGAGCAGCGCTGTGTCGCGATGCTCGCCGACCTGTGGAACGCCCCGGACCCCGCCTCGGTCGTGGGGTGTTCCACCACGGGTTCGAGCGAGGCCTGCATGCTCGCCGGGATGGCTCTCAAACGCCGCTGGGCCCGCGGGGCGCGCGACCGCTACCCGGCCCGCGCCGTGCCCAACCTGGTGATGGGGGCCAACGTCCAGGTGTGCTGGGAGAAGTTCTGCGACTTCTGGGAGGTCGAGGCCCGTCAAGTACCCATGGAGGGCGACCGGTTCCACCTCGACCCGCAGGCCGCGGCCGAGCTGTGCGACGAGAACACCATCGGCGTCGTCACCGTGCTCGGCTCCACCTTCGACGGTTCGTACGAGCCGGTGGCCGAGGTGTGCGAGGCGCTCGACGCGCTGCGGGAGCGGACCGGCGTGGACGTGCCGGTGCACGTGGACGCCGCCTCGGGCGGGATGATCGCGCCCTTCCTCGACGAGGACCTGATCTGGGACTTCCGTCTGCCGCGCGTCGCGTCGATCAACACCTCGGGCCACAAGTACGGGCTGGTCTATCCCGGTGTCGGCTGGGCGCTGTGGCGTTCCTCGGAGGCGCTGCCCGAGGAGCTGGTCTTCCGCGTGAACTACCTGGGCGGCGACATGCCGACCTTCGCGCTCAACTTCTCCCGTCCGGGCGCGCAGGTCGCCGCGCAGTACTACACCTTTCTCCGGCTCGGCCGCGACGGCTTCCGCGCCGTACAGCAGACCGCACGCGACGTGGCCGGGTCGCTGGCCCGGCGGATCGAGGGGACGGGCGACTTCCGCCTGCTCACACGTGGCGACGAGCTCCCGGTCTTCGCCTTCACCACCTCACCGGGCATCACCGGCTACGACGTCTTCGACGTGTCCCGGCGGATGCGGGAGCGCGGCTGGCTGATCCCCGCCTACACCTTCCCGCCGAACCGTGAGGACCTCTCCGTGCTGCGCATCGTGTGCCGCAACGGCTTCACGGCCGACCTCGCCGAACTGTTCGTCGAGGACCTGGAGGCGCTGCTGCCCGAACTGCGCGCCCAGGAAGCCCCGTTGGGCAGGCCCGCGTCCGTCGCGACCGCGTTCCACCACTGACGGCGCGTGCCCCGAGCTGCACCCCCGGGCCGCACCCGCTGAGAACGGCCGCTCACCCGGAGACACCGGTCATCGACCGGGGCGAACGGGGTACCCGGCTCATCCGGGACACGCCAGGAACACGCCCTCACGAGAGACGAGGAGGCCGGGAGATGGCACGCCCGATCTGGAGCGGGGTGATCACCTTCGGCCTGGTGACCGTGCCCGTGCAGCTGTTCGCAGCGATCAAGGACCACACCATCCACTTCCACCAGCTGGAGCGCGGCACGAACGACCGCGTGCGCAACCGGCGGGTGAACGAGCGTACGGGCAAGCGCGTGGACCTCGACGACGTCGTCAAGGGCTACGACCTGGGGGACGGCGAGCACATCGTGGTCGAGCCCGAGGAGCTCGACGAGATCGCCCCGGGCAGGTCACAGGTCATCGAGGTCAACGGCTTCGTGGAGCTGGAGGAGGTGGAGCCGGCCTTCTTCGACCGCACGTACTACATGGCCCCGAGGAGCAAGGAGTACGAGAGGGTCTACGGGCTGCTGTCCACCGCCCTCGCGGAGACGGGGAAGGCCGGCGTCGCGACGTTCGTGATGCACGGGCGGGAGTATCTCGTCGCCCTTCGCGCCCGGGACGATGTGCTGGAGCTGCACACCCTGCACTGGGCGGACGAGGTCCGGGACCCGCAGGCGGAGCTGCCCAGGCTGCCCGAGGGCGAGGCGGCCGGCGGCAAGGAGCTGAAGAGCGCGAAGCAGCTCATCGAGGCGATGGCCGTCGAGTGGCGTCCCGGGGACTACGAGGACAGCTACGAGAAGAAGGTCCGTCACCTGGTCGAGGCGAAGCGGGACGGAGCGGAGGTCATCCGCGAGGAGGAGCCTCCCGAGGCCACGAACGTGGTCGACCTGGAAGAGGCGCTCCGGCGCAGCGTCGACCAGGCGGGACCCCGGCGGCGCCGCACGAATCAGCGCGGCGGGGGCGGTGGCGCGAGCCAGAACGGCGGGGGCAGCCGCGCGAGCCGGAACGGCGGCCGGAAGGGCTCCGGCGACGACACGCGTGCGAGGCTTTCAGAGCTGAGCAAGCGGGACCTGTACGAGCGGGCCACCGAACGGGACGTGCAGGGCCGCTCAAGGATGAACCGGCGTCAGCTCATCAAAGCCCTCAGCGGCGACCGCGGCAGGAGTGAGAGGTCCGCCTCCTGAACGCGCCCGTCGGCGAGACGGCCGCCCGAGCAGGGCTCGGCCGGCCGCCGGAGTTCAGCCCGCGGCGGCGGAGTCGTCGTGGGGGCGGGCCCCGGGGAGGTCGTGCCGGGCGGCGATGAGGGCGGCGTCGACGTCGCTCGTCCCGGTGGATATGCAGAGGGTGTACGCGACGTCGTCCAGGCGTCGGCGTGCCTCGTCGGAGCCGTCCTGCGCGTGGAGTTCCTTGAGGGTCTCGTACTGGGCGACGAGCTTGCGCAGGACGACGGGGTGAGCCATGAGCATGATCGGGGCTCCTTCGGTCTGGATGAGGCGAGAGACCGCCGGCGCACCGTCGAGGCAGTTCATCGTGAGCTGTCTCCTCCCGGTGCGGTCTGCGTGAGTGCACGGGAGGTCCGGCGCAGCCGGGGCCGCACCGGGAGAGGCGGTTCGTCTCTGCCTCCCGCACCGGTGCCTGCCGGCTGAAGCACCTGGGCTGCTGCGTGTCCCCGTGCCGGAGGCTGAAACATCCGCCAGGACACGGGGCCGTCACCCGTACGGCCCACCGGTGCACGACGCCTCTGAAATGCGGGTTTCATCACGGAATGGAAAGCTTTGGGTAGTCCCCGGCTGCGCATCCGCCTCGGGGGCGCCGAATCAGGAGCACACGAGGTGGTCGACCGATGAACACGCCCAACGCGTACTTCGAGCAGTTGTACAGCGACTCGGCCGATCCCTGGAGCCTCACGGAGCAGTGGTACACGCAGCGCAAGTACGACCACACGCTGGCGGCGCTCCCGCACCGGCGATACAGGACCGCGTTCGAACCCGGCTGCTCCGTCGGCATCCTGACCACGCAGCTCGCCGCGCGCTGCGACAGCCTCCTGGCCACCGACCGCGTCGCGGCGGCGGCTGAGCTCACCGCCGCACGGACCCGCGATCTGCCGCAGGTGCGCGCACGTCAGCTGACGATCCCGGAGGAGTGGCCGGACGGCCGGTTCGAGCTCATCGTGCTCTCCGAACTCCTCTACTACTTCGACGACTTGACGCTGAGAGACGTGCTCACCCGCACCGTCCGTGCCCTCGAACCCGGTGGCACGCTCGTCACCGTCCACTGGAACCATCCCGCGCCCGAGCACCACCGCACGGGCCGCACCCTCGCCCCCGTGCTGAGTGCGATACCGGGGCTGGCCATGCTGACCGACTGCCGCGACCCGGACTTCACCCTGCACGTCTTCGCACGGCAGGACGTGCAGGGCCGTACGCCGCTGTCGACGGCCGCGCGCGAAGGGCTGCTGTGAGGCGCCGCCGCCCCGGAGGTCTCAGGGGAGCGGCGTGCCACCGGTCGCGTTGACGATCTCGGCGGTGATGTAACTCGCCTCCTGGGAGGCCAGGAAGACGAACGCGGGCGCCATCTCGGCGGGTTGAGCGGCGCGGCCGAGCGGGCTCTGCTTGCCGAACTCCTTGGTGTCGGGCAGCGTCGCGGGGATCAGCGGCGTCCAGACGGGTCCCGGCGCCACGGCGTTGACGCGGACGCCCCGGTCGGCGAGGTTCGTGGCGAGGCCCTGCGTGAAGGTGGCGATCGCGCCCTTGGTCATCGCGTAGTCCAGGAGGTGCGGGCTCGGTTTGTAGGCCTGCACCGAGGTGGTGTTGATGATGCTGCCGCCCTCGGGGATGTGGGGGAGCGCCATCTTGCAGAGCCAGAACATGCCGTAGAGGTTGGTGTGCACGACACGGTCGAGCTGCTCCGTGGTGATGGCGTCGATGCCCTCGGGCTGCGACATCTGGTACGCGGCGTTGTTGACGAGCACGTCGACGCGGCCGAACTCCTCCACGGCCCGGTCGATCAGGAGCCGGCACTGCGCCTCCTCCCGCACGTCCACGGCCGTCGCGACCGCCCGGCGCCCGGCATCCTCCACGAGGCGCACCGTCTCCCGCGCCTCGCTCTCCTCCTCCGGGAGGTGCGAGAGCAGCACGTCGGCACCCTCGCGGGCGAAGGCGAGCGCGACCGCCCGTCCGATGCCGGAGTCGCCTCCAGTGATGACGGTCTTCCGGCCGGTGAGCTTGCCGGAGCCGCGATAGGTGTCCTCACCGTGGTCGGGGCGGGGCTCCATGCGTCCGGTGTAGCCGGGATGTTCGTCGTCCTGCGAGGGGAACGGCGGTTCGGGGTGACGGTGTGCCGGGTGCTCGGTGCCGGACTCGGACATGTGGCGCCTCCAGCGGCGAAGGGACGACGGTCGTTCGGAGCGGATCTGCGGGGTCCGGAGTGCCCCCTGACGTCGCCGGATAACAGAGCGCGAGCCGGGCGCGCGCCCGTCAGTCGACCCGGTCCCCGTAGTACCAGCGGCTCAGCGCCACTCGCACCCGCCGGCTGCGGGCCGCTTCGTGCCCGTCGTCGCCGGCCGGCGTCAGTTCCAGCGGGCGCGGCGTCTCCCGCATCAGCAGGGTGTAGCGCTCCTGGTGGGAAAGCGCGCGGCGTGGCTCCTCGAGGCCGCCTTCGACGGTCTGCCGAACCTCTCCCGTCTCGTCGCCTTCGTGGACGCGTTCGAGGTCGTGTGCCCGCAGCGCCCTGCACAGGCGCCGGGTGATCATGAACGCGGCCACGGGGCCGAGTACGAGGGCGCCCCGGAAGAACCAGGTCAGACCGTTGAGCGAGACGCCGAAGACATCGGCGAGCACGTCGTTGCCGCCGGCGAGCAGGAGCACGGCGTAGAAGGTGATGCCGCCGACCCCCAGCGCCGTACGGGCGGGCCGCTCGCGGGGCCGGTCGCAGACGTGGTGCTCGGCGTCGTCGCCCGTCACCCACTTCTCCAGGAAGGGATAGAGGTAGAGCCCGAGGAAGAGGAGCGTCGGCAGGATCACGGTCGGGACCAGGACGTTCCACATGAAGGTGTGGCCCCACAGCGTCGTCTCGAAGGGCGGCATCAGCCGCAGTGATCCTTCGAGGAAGCCCACGTACCAGTCCGGCTGGGAGCCGGTGCTGACCTGGTCGGTGCGGTAAGGGCCGTAGGCCCAGACCGGGTTGATCTGCACCACGCCCCCCAGCAGCGTGAGCAGCCCGAACAGCATCATCGACAACCCGGCGGACTTGGCCGCGAACTGCGGGACCATCGGCTGCCCCACGGCGTTCCTCTCCGACCGTCCGGGACCGCCCCAGTGCGTGTGCTTGAGATGGACCACCAGGATCAGGTGGAGCACGACGAGGCCGACGAGCAGTCCGGGGATGAGGAGGATGTGGGTCACGTAGAGCCGGGTGATGATCTCCGTGCCCGGATACTCGCCGCCGAAGACGAAGAAGCTCAGGTACGTACCGGCGACGGGGATCGACAGGAGCAGGCTCTGCACGACCCGCAGGCCCGTACCGGAGAGCAGGTCGTCAGGCAGCGAGTAGCCGCAGAAACCCTCGGCCACCGCCAGCACGAACAGGGTGATCCCGACGACCCAGTTGACCTCGCGGGGCTTGCGGAAGGCGCCGGTGAAGAAGATCCGCAGCATGTGCACGCCGATCGCCGACACGAACAGCAGGGCCGCCCAGTGGTGGACCTGACGGATGAGCAGCCCGCCGCGCACCTCGAAGCTGATGTGCAGCGTCGAGGCGTACGCCTCGGAGACCAGTACGCCCCTCAGCGGTGAGTAGGAGCCGTTATAGGGGATCTCGCTCTCGCCCGGGTGGAAGAAGAAGGTGAGCCACGTCCCCGTCAGCAGGAGCAGGACGAGGCTGTAGAGGGCCAGTTCACCGAGGAGGAACGACCAGTGGTCGGGGAAGGCCTTGCGGAGGAGGGCGCCCCCCTGGGCTGCCGGCAGCCGGTCGTCGAGAAAGGTGAAGCCGCTCTCCGCGGCACGGCCCGCCCGGGTCCTCGACGGCTCGTTCCTCCGCCTCGACGGCATGTGCCGTCCTCCCCTCTCGTGTCGTGTGCGCTCTCGTGCAGTGGGCGGGGGTCAGCGGTCGTTGTGCTGGAAGACGAATCCGGCGACGCCGGGGGCGATGAGGCCGACGCCGATGAGGAAGAGCCACAGGCCGTAGACCACGCCCGTCCCGGCGAGCGCCGTCCCGACGGCGGTGAAGACGGGGAAGTAGCTGCGCGGGGAGAAGAACGCGAGCGGTCCCGCTCCGTCCTGCACCTCCGACTCCTTGCGGTCCTGCGGGCGTTCACCGTGCCGCCGGTACTGCATCCACAGGAAGAAGGAGATGAGCGAGGACATCAGGAACGACACCAGCAGGGCGGACGTGCCTGCCGGCTCCCTGTGCAGGGCGACGTAGACCGAGGTGACGACGGCGAAGAAGGCGGCGACGCCTGCGAAGAGAAGGGCCTCGAGCTTCATGGCCGCCCCTCCCTCGCGAGATGCGGGTGGTGCAGATCGAAGGCGGGGGATTCGGAGCGGATGCGCGGCAGGGCATGGAAGTTGTGCCGGGGCGGCGGACAGGACGTCGCCCACTCCAGCGACCGGCCCCAGCCCCACGGGTCGTCCTCCGTGACGCGCGTGCCGTGCTTCGTCGTGCGCCACACGTTGTAGAGGAAGGGCAGCGTGGAGAGCCCCAGCAGGAAGGCGCTGGCGGAGGAGACGGAGTTGAGGACGGTGAACCCGTCGGCGTCGAGATAGTCCGCGTAGCGGCGCGGCATGCCCTCCGCGCCGAGCCAGTGCTGCACGAGGAACGTCCCCTGGAAGCCCACGAAGAGCATCCAGAAATGGATCTTCCCGAGCCGTTCGTCGAGCATCTTCCCGGTCAGCTTCGGCCACCAGAAGTAGAAGCCCGCGAACGTCGCGAAGACGATGGTGCCGAACAGGACGTAGTGCAGGTGGGCCACGATGAAATAGCTGTCGGTGAGGTGGAAGTCCATCGGGGGTGAGGCGATGAGCACCCCGGTCATGCCGCCGAGAAGGAACGTCACCATGAAGCCGACGGACCACAGCATGGGCGTCTCGAAGGACAGCGACCCCTTCCACATCGTCCCGATCCAGTTGAAGAACTTCACGCCCGTGGGCACGGCGATGAGGAACGACATGAGAGAGAAGAAGGGCAGCAGCACGCCGCCCGTCGCGAACATGTGATGCGCCCACACCGTCGCCGAGAGGCCGGTGATGGCGACCGTCGCGCCGATGAGCCCGACGTAGCCGAAGAGGGGCTTGCGGCTGAAGACCGGGAGGATCTCCGTGACGACGCCGAAGAAGGGCAGCGCCACGATGTAGACCTCGGGGTGCCCGAAGAACCAGAACAGGTGCTGCCAGAGGATCGCTCCGCCGTTGGCCGAGTCGAAGATGTGCGCGCCGAACTTCCGGTCCGCCTCCAGCGCGAACAGCGCAGCCGTCAGCACCGGGAAGGCGAGGAGGGCGAGGATCGAGGTGAACAGCACGTTCCAGGTGAACAGCGGCATCCGGAAGACGGTCATGCCCGGAGCGCGGAGGCAGATGATCGTGGTGATGAAGTTGACGGAGCCGAGGATGGTGCTCAGCCCGGCGACCGCGAGCCCCATCGTCCAAAGGTCACCGCCCGAACCCGGCGTGAACGTCGCGCTGTTGAGCGGCGCGTAGGCGAACCAGCCGAACGACGCGGCGCCCTCGGGCGTGAGGAAGCCACCGAGCACCATCAGCCCGCCGAAGAGGAACACCCAGTAGGTGAAGGCGTTCAGCCGCGGGAAGGCGACGTCCGGCGCGCCGATCTGCAACGGCATGACGGCGTTGGCGAATCCGGTGAACGTCGGCGTCGCGAACAGCAGCATCATGATCGTGCCGTGGACGGTGAACAACTCGTTGTACTGCTGGGCCGAGATCAGCTGGAGCCCCGGGCGTGCGAGTTCGGCGCGCATCACCATCGCCATCAGACCGGCCAGCAGGAAGAAGCCGAACGAGGTGGCCAGATACATGTTTCCGATCACCTTGTGATCGGTCGTCGTCAGATAGCGCAGCAGCGCCTTGCCGAAGACGAGCCCCTTCTCCCCGTCCGACGGCGGCTCGAACTGTGTGCGCTGCCGCGTCTCTTCTTCGGCCGCAGTGCTCATCGGGCGGCCTCCCCGCACCGACTGCCGAAGCGCCGGGACTCCGACGAGGTGCCATCCATGCTGGAAGAGCCTGAAGAAGGCACCGGGAAGCGGGAGGCTGCCACGCCGGTACGCACCGCTCAGGTCACCCGGAAGCATGGGCGGTCGACGCTGCGTGCCCAGTTCGTTCCGGACGTGTTCCCATGTCGGTCTCCTCCCTTCTCGCGGAAGGGAGGGGTCCGATACGCTGTGCGCCACCTGAATGCGCATACATGGGAGCGCCCACGATGGTTGCCGACCCGAAACCCCTTTCCGCGCCGGGCACCCGCCGAGCCGCCCTGGACGTCATCCTTCTCCACCAGCACCCGGGCGGCGGCTATCCGGCCTGCCCCACCTTCGAGGTGTACGGATACTCCTGGTTCAGGGACGGAGCGTTCATCGCCGAGGGCGCCGACCGGGCGGGAGCGGCGCGCAGCGCGCGCGCCTTTCACAAGTGGTGCGCCCGCGTGCTGACATCACGGGCCGAGCGCATAGAGAGCATCGTGAGCACGCTGCGCTCCGGTGGCACGCCCACCTCCCGTGAGTGGCTGCCCGCCCGCTACACCCTCGAAGGCGAGGACGAGGGCGATACCGGCTGGTGGAACTTCCAGCTCGACGGGTACGGCACCTGGCTGCACCTCCTCGTCACCCATCTGCGACGGCACGCCGGCGACCCCGAGCCGTACCGCGAAGCCGCCCGGCTGGCATGCGAATACCTGGCCGCCGCCTGGAACACCCCGTGCTTCGACTGGTGGGAGGAGGACAGCCACCAGCGGCACGGCGCGACCCTGGCCTCGCTGGAAGCAGGGCTGCGTGCGGCTGTCGGCGCCGGCCTGGTCGCAGGGGACACCGCTGACCGGGCCCGCACGGCTGCCGACGAGATCGCCGCAGCCGTGCGCCGCGAAGGCGTGCGCGACGGCCACCTCGTGAAGTGGATGGGCGGGCCCGACGCCGTGGACGCCAGTCTGCTCGCCGCCCTCACGCCCTTCGGCCTGCTGGAGCACTCGCTGGCCGGGAAGACCCTGGCCGCCGTCGAGCGGGACCTGCTCCACGAGGGCGGCGTGTACCGCTACCTCGAAGACACCTTCTACGGCGGCGGGCGCTGGCCGGTGCTCTCCGCCCTGCTCGGCTGGCACTACGCCAGAACCGGACGCCTCCGGGAGGCCGAGCAGATGCTGCACTGGATGGACGGGCTGTTCACGGAGGACGGGCTGCTGCCCGAACAGGCCCCCGAAGGACGGCGGTTGGCGCCCGGCCGGGAACAGGAGTGGCTGGACCGCTGGGGTCCCAACGCCACTCCGCTTCTGTGGTCCCACGGGATGTACCTGATCCTGGCCCACGAGTTGGGCGAGCTCGACTCGAAGCCCGTCTAGCGCTTCCTCAGGCCTCTTGCTTCTGCGGCCGCCACACGTACCGGACGTCCGGCTCGCGCTCCTCGTTGCCGCGTCCGTCGGTGCGCTCCGCGGCGACGAAGCCGTGCCGTTCGTAGAAGCGGCGTGCCGGGCCGTTGATCTGGAACGTCCACAGCGCCAACCGGGCCGGGCAACGCTGCTTGGCCACATGCACGAGGCGGTCGCCGATGCCCCGGCCACGCCAGGGCGGATCGAGATAGAACTGGTCCACTTCTTCGCCGTCCAGCACCATCATCCCGACGACCGAGCCTGCGACGTCGGCCACCCACACCTCGTGCCCGGGCACGACCACCTCCCGGATCCAGAACCGCACCTCGTCGTCCGTATGCGCACGGCACACGCTCGGAAGCGCCGCCGCGTAGGAACGCAGCCACACCTCGGCCACCGCGGCGGCGTCGGTCTCGACCGCACGCCGGATGACGAGGTTGTCCAACTCCACGGCGGTACATGCTGGCAGACGGATGCAGCGGCCGCCTCCGAGTTCTCCGCTTCAAGGGCTGACGGGGAACCGGTCCGCGACACCGGCCGGAGCACCGGCGACCTCTGCGAGATCGGTCAACTCCCCGCGGACGGAAGGATCTTCAGCTGTAGGGCAGAACGTCGTCCGCGCGAATGACGCCTTCGCCCGCACCCCTCAGCCCAGTTGGACGGTGAACTCCCGTCGCTGCACGCGCAGCACTGTACGGCCGCCCTCACGCGAGGACTTCGCGCCCTGGCACCGCGCGTCGCCCTCGACGGCGACGACCGACTCCGCGCCGCTGACCGCGCGGAAGGTCACCTTGCCCTTCTCCACGCCGGTGATCTCCGCGGTTGCGTACGCGATGTGCCCGCCGCCGGCCTTCACGTCCAGCGGCAGCATGGCCCCGCTGCGCCCCGGGATCCGCAGCTTCTCGCCGCCGAAGAGCGCCTTGCCCTTCTCGGCGACGGTGAAGACCTGGTCCAGCCCCGAGGTGACGTTCAGGGCGTGCAGGAGACGTCCCCGATCGCCGTCGCGGGTCGTCAGGAGGAACAGGCCCGGGTCGGTCGCGCTGTGGGTGAGAGCGGGGGCGGCGCCCAGGGCCTTCAGCGCGCGGGACCAGAAGTCCAGGTCGCAGCGGTAGTCCGTGGTGATGACCACCGCGCGCCCCGCTCCGACCGGGATGTCGAAGCCGCAGCCCTTGCCCGTGGACAGTTCGCGGAGAACGGTGTCGCCCTTGCTCGGCGTGCACAACTGCGCTTTCGCCACGCGGACTTCGGCCCTCGGCGCGGCCCAGCCGTGCGAAGTGGCCGAGAGCCAGAAGCGGTCGGCGTCGGTCATGGTCCTGCCGACCTTGAGACCGAGCGCGTCGCGCAGTGCGGTGCTCGGCTTGCCGTCCATGTCGGCCACCGGCACCTTGCCCGAGAGCAGCAGCTTGCCGCCGTCCTTCAGATACCGGACCAGCTTCCGCTGAAGCCCCGTTGAGAGGTTCTCGCCGGTGGCCAGGGCGAGTACTGGCGTACGGTCCGGGTCGAGGTCCGCGGACTGGATGTCGAGGGCGCTGTAGCGGAAGCCGCCCAGCAGCATGGCCCGGGAGACGGCGCCGCGCGGGCCGAAGCCGCGGATCTCCTCGATGTCGGCGAGGATCGCGTCGACGCTCTTGCGCTCCGGCGGGTGGTACTCGGTCAGATAGTGGTCGGGGACGAACCCCAGGGCGACCTTGTCGTACTCGGGCACCATCCCGGCCAGCACGCGGCCCACCCCGCCCACGGCGTGGACGCTCTCCTTCAGCGGTTCGTAGCTGAGGTTGCGCCTGCCCTCCGGATCGACGGGGGCGGCGAAGCCGTGACGTTCACCGGTGATGCCGATGCGGTCGTTGCCGTCGCCGACGGGCTTGTCCAGCTTCGGGTTGATCCCCCCTGAGAACAGGTAGTAGTTGATCATTTTGACGCCCTGGGCGAGGCAGAGCCTGGTCTTGAGGTCGGTGCTCTCCGCGTCGGCCTGGTTGTCCAGGTTGTCGCCGTAGTCCGCGTGGCCGGCGTCGAACTCCAGGGCGCTCAGCGGCTGGTCCTCGTCCTGCACCGACTCCATGAAGGCGTTGACGAGGTAGAGGTCGGTGACGTTCTTGACGGTGAGGCCGCCGAGGTAGAAGTCGGCGCCGGAGAAGATGCCGGACTTCCCGGAGTAGGTCTCCATCAACTGGCTGATGCCGATGGGGAATTTGCGGGCGCCGCTGTCGGAGGTGCCGTGGATGTTGATCAGGAACGGCACGTCGTCGAGGCCGTTCTTCTCGGCGTACTTGCGGAGCGTGCTGACGTAGCGGGCGAAGCGCCCCCGCATGAACGCGCCGACGTCGTGCATGAGGGCGGGGGAGTAGGCGTCCTTGGGGGCGCGGATCGCGGCGTCGCGCTCGCCGGCGGGCTTGTCGGCGAAGGGGTAGCGGTCGCCCAGCTTGTCGCCGTAGGTGTCGTCCAGCCAGCCGTTGAAGTCCTTGAGCGTGCCGTCGGTGAGGGAGGGGGTGTTGCTGACCCAGGCGAGCATGCCGATCTCGTTGTCGAGCTGGCAGGCGATGACTCCCGGACGGCCCTTGCGGTGCTTGCGCTTGGCGATCACCGGTATCACCGCGTCGTACCAGCGCTCGACCTCCTTGAGATATGCGGGCGCGAGATAGTCGACGGTCTGCGCGGTGTCCTTCTGCCCGTCCCAGCCCTCCGGCACGATCTCGGGGTGGTCCTTGCGCAGGCGGTGCGGGAGGCCCTCGCCCTTGAGTTCGGCCATCGTGAAGGGGCCCGGCCGGGCGATGACGTGGAAGCCGTTCTCGAGGCACAGGTCGAGGAACGCACCGAGGTCGCGCTCCTTCCGGGTCCTGCCGGTGACGTCGATCGAGCCCTCGGCGGTCTCGTGCCACATCCACGGGATGTAGGTGGCGATGGCGTTGAGGCCGGCCTCCTTGGCCAGGTCCAGGCGCGACTGCCAGTCGGAGCGCTTGAGACGGAAGTAGTGGATCTCACCGGCCATGACGAGGACGGGCTCGCCGTCGATCAGCAGCCGCTTCCGCTCGTAGGTGACGGACGGCCCGGACTTCGTCCGCCGCGTGCCGGCGGCCGGAGCCGCGGCGGCGGGTGCCGCGCTCACCCCGCTCGTGGCGGCGGCGGCGATCGCCCCCGCCCCGCCGATCACGGCGCGGCGGCGGAAGGTTGTCGGGTCAGACGTCATGGCTGGCTCTCCGTGAGGTCGTGAGGTCGAACGGCTCAGGCCGAGGCGTGGGGGTGTTTCGCGGCGTCGGTGCGCCGCGACTGTATGCGCTTACAGAAGCCGCGAACAAGGGCCCTGCCAGAAGTGATCCGCTTTCGATGAACGCACGGCCCGGGATCGGAGCGACGTCAGCGGGCGACCCGGAATCCGGTGTTTCCGGCAGAGCTGTCAGGGGTGTTCGCCATGCGTGCCGAAGTCCGGTACCGGAGGCAGTAGGACTCGTGGCAAAGGTGCGAACCGCCGCGCAGCACCCGGGAGTCGCCGGACGGCGGCCCCTGCGGGTCCACCCGGGGAACGCGCTCGTGGAAGGCGGCGCTGAAGAAGTCCGCGCACCACTCCCACACGTTGCCGGTCATGTTGAAGTGGCCGAAGCCGCCCGGCGGGAAGGCGTCCACCGGGCAGGTGCCGGCGTAGCCGTCCGCCGCGGTGTTGCGGTCCGGGAAGGAGCCGCGCCAGATGTTCATCCTGTACGTGCCGTCAGGCTCCCGCTCCTCGCCCCACGGGTACGGCATGCTCTCCAGCCCGCCTCGTGCCGCGTACTCCCACTCGGCTTCCGTCGGCAGCCGTGTACCGGCCCAACTGCAGTACGCCAGCGCATCGTTGTGGGAGACATGGACGACCGGGTGGTCGCCGCGCCCGTCGATGCCCGAGCCCGGACCCTCCGGGTGCCGCCAGTCGGCGCCGAAGACCTGACGCCACCACGGCGCCGCCGCGGCGCCCCGGGTGGGTGGGAAGCCCTCGGGCAGGAAACCCCCGAAGACGAAGGACCAGCCGAAGAGTTCGGCTTCGCTGCGGTGGCCCGTCGCCGAGGCGAACTCCTCGAACTCCGCGTTGGTGACGGCGGTCGCCGCCAACTGGAAGCCGGAGAGCGTCACTTCACGCACGGGGCCTTCGCCGTCCGCCGGGTACGGCCCGTCCTCGCACCCCATCAGG